>CAZFEU010000001.1:0-235586 GCA_964517875.1 uncultured Muribaculaceae bacterium
AAGACGTTTACATCGTCAGTCTTTGGCATTCCGAAACTTCGCAACTTTCAGAAAATCCTGTCAAAGTCGGCAATTGTAGATGTCCCGGGTATGTTTAGAGATTTCGAGTACTTTTTGGCTCGAAGTAAAACATATCGGCGGGGGTCTGCGTTGCTCGTTTGCAGGATTTGGGCATTGCGAAGGCCTCGGAATGAAAACGGGTGACATGTACAGGTTCCCCGCTTTTCTTATTTATATACTTAATTATTAAACCAATCAAACCGCCATCCGGGAATCAATGGCAATAAATACAAAAATGAAACAAAAATTTATTTTGATTCTCGGGATTGCCCTTATTTGCGGCATAACATCATGTGGCGCAAAGAAACCAGTAGAGGCTTCTAAGTACACGAATCCTTTTGAAGCAGGGGATTATGAGACTCCATGCACAGTGTTTGATACCGCCGAAGATTTTGCTGCCACAGGTATTGCTTCGGGACCAGCAACACAGAAAGGATCTATTCAGTTAGTTGCTTTAAAGAATGCACAAGACATTGTGGCAATGAAGATTATGCATGCTGTTGAAGGGGAAGTCAAGAGTTTCTTCGAATCTGTTGGAGCTAATAAAGGCAATGATTATCAACAACAGACCATTGGTGGACTTAATTCGATAATTACCGGTATAGTTAACAATACTTCAGCCTGTTGTGGCCCAAGATTCAGTGGAGTCGATGCCCGCGGAAATGTTGAATGTTATATTGGAATAAAAATAAGCAAGGAACGAATTACAGAAGCGGTAGTTGAAAGCCTATCACGCAATGAACGGCAGGAAATACGCGAAGCCGCTGAAGCTTTTCGCCGTCAGATGACTGAGGATTTACGTCGTTATCGTGGTGAGGAATAATTGGTATTTATAATGAAATGGTTTAAACCTATAGCCATGGTTATTAGTTTGACTATGGCGTGTTTCATATCGGATGCTCATGATGGGCGTCCTGACTGGACAAACGGATACTTTAACGACTTAGACTATACTTTCATCAAAAGTGTACATGCCGAGGGAAGCACACGCGATGTGGCTCGCAATAATGCACTTCAGCAGGTTGTGGCCGATGCATCGCGTGAAACAGGTATGCGTGCCACGGTGAAGATTGCTCCATCTGGTGAAATTTTTGTGTCAGGAGTCGACGACCTTACGGTGAAGGCACGTGCAATTGATGAGTGGAGTCACAGACTACCCAATGGGATATACGAAACATTCCTTTTAGTACAAGTTGCAAAGAATCCAACATATCCTTATGAAACTGTAAAGGTTACCGATAAATATAGTTTCTCTCCTGATGTATTTGTGCCTGGTATGGCTCAAATACGCAAAGGGAGCAAGGGCAAAGGAATATTCTTCATTTCAGCAGAGTTTTTGTCTATAGGAGCTTTGATTACTTGCGAGTGCCAACGATCTTCATATGAATCAAAAATAAGTCAGACTCACTCACAAGAGCTTAAAAAGAACTATATTGATAAGGCAAACAATTATGAAACCGGGCGCAATATTGCCATTGCAACAACTTGTGCATTTTACGCATGGAACGTTATCGACGGCATCATTGCTAAAGGACGTAAGCATGTAGTAACTGGTCGAGCCCCTGCTTTGGCAATAGCTCCCTTTTGGAGCCCTGAAGGCCAAGGCCTTGCAATGCAATTAACCTTTTAATAACAACAAACCACATGAAATTAAAACATATATTGCTGACACTATCTCTTGGTTTGATCTTTATTTTAACCATGGGAGGTTGTTCTAAGACTGAACACGATCTTTTTTGTTCAATACATGGAATAGTATCTGATGCGTCTAACGGCAACCCGGTGGCAAATGCTACCATTACACTTAGCCCTGGTGGTCGCGCTACTGTTTCCGGTAGTGATGGACAATTTGAATTCATTGATCTTGACCCAGGTCAATACACAATCACTGTTCAATGCACAGGATTTAACGCCAACCGTAAAACGGTAAACGCAATTAGCTCTGAAGCAGTACGCGCTGATATTCCTTTAACTCCATCTGAATAATTTTATGAAAACAACTAAATATTATTTAATCTTTTTGTTGACTGTTCTTTTCGGCGCTTGCACAGGTGGTGATGAGTCGAGTGGAATGAATGGTTATGAAGAACCCGATGATTATGGACAAACGTATTCTTTGAGTGGTTCTGTGACAATAAATGGTGAACCAGTCAATGCTGCCGCCGTTTTGCTTACGCCAGGAGGTGGTACATTTTTGACTGGATCTGATGGTATCTTTATTTTTGATGAGGTTCCATCAGGTACATACGAAATCAAGGTATATAAAGAGGGTTGCCAACCTTTCAATAAATCCTTGAAAATAGACCGGAACTATACTGACATGGCTTTAACGGTTACAGAAAATAAAGGTAATCTTCAGCTTAATAAAGGATATATCGATATGGGTTCTAATTCTGGGAACAATGTCGCTGCTTTCACAATTACCAATAAGGGAGAACGTGAATTGGCATGGCAAGCAACATGGGGAGCCCGGTGGATTACTAAAATGGAGCCCTCAAAAGGTACTATCCCTGCCGGTGGTTCAGCTGCGGTGTCGTTCACAATCAATCGCGATCGTCTAAGCAGTGAAACTTTCGACAATCACACAGGTATAGTTGTGCAATCTACGACTGATGCAGACGGTTCAGTAGGAGAAATTCTCGTAACTGCGTTTGGTCAAGGAAGTGGTACTAATGTTGTAAACGACAATTCAGATTTGGATTATGTGATGGTTGGAGACCTTTATGTACAGACTGTTGATATTTCAGAAAGTAGATTAAATAGAGAGAGTGCGATTCTCCTATGTGGTAATTCCATAAAGGGAGGTTATAACGATTGGAGGCTTCCTACTCTTGATGAACTAGCAACTATGTATGAAAATCGAGCGGCAATTGGTGGATTTGCTAATGGCGATTACTGGGCATCAGATTATAATCCGAATAATAGTTGGCATTATTATTGTATGAATTTTTCAAGTGGTGAAGTTAAAAATTATCAATTTAATGATCCTAGACGAGTACGTGCAGTTCGTAAAGACCCCGTTGATCATCTCCCAGTTGTTACCACATTGGATTATACTACATCAGGCAACTCTATTGTCTTAAATGGAAATATTGAAGATGAGGGTTTGCCAAAATACACTGAAAGAGGATTTATCGTTTCTACTCAACCCATCCCTACGCTTAATAATGGAACCAAATATGTGGTTGAAGGACACGCTACATCGGAATTTAAATATGGTCTTGATGATTTGCAGATTGGAAAAACGTATTATTATGTTGCGTATGCCACCAATGAACTTGGAACTGCTTATGGTGAACCAAAGAGCTATACACATCAGCATACATTATATGTTTATATTCCAGACCTGCATCTTATGGTTCAACGGCAAGATTTAGGGAATACTTCTGAATATACTTTAGCAGACAACTTGTGTATACAATCAAAAGTTGGAGAATTTTCTGATTGGCGATTGCCTACAATAGATGAGCTTGTAGCTATTGCAAAATACACGGATTCTTATAATTTGAATTTCAAAAATACATCGTCATCTTACTCTTGCTATTGGTCATCGACTATGTCTTCGACCGGTTCTCATTTTTTATTTGATTTCTATTATAATAAAACTAGAATTACCGACTCCCCAAAGAGTTATTATCCCTATGTGCGAGCTGTTAGAACGGCAAATTTGTAAACATAAAATTTTCAGTCTTATGGCTGCATTGGCGCTTCTTGAAAGCGCCAATGTTGTCCATGCTTCTGAGCCCCCGGAAGACTTTAGTGCTCGTCAGAAGCGTGAGATTGCAGAATTTCGAAAAGTCCGTCAAGGTGAAATTAATGCTTTCCGTGACTCGGTTAATAGAGAATATGCAGGCTTTATTGAGGCACAGTGGGAGCAAATGCGTACACTGCGAAACACACGTAGCTTCACACCTCCTCCTCTTTGTTTTGCTCCCCGTCCCTCTGACCGAATGCCAAAGGAGGATCCTCATGTAAATGAAAATATAGCTCCTGATCTTCCTGAACCTGAAACCCCAATCATGGATCTAAAGCCCGAAGAAATACCTGATGTTCAGACTGGTCGCCAGACCTCATTTTATGGAAGGGATCTAACTCTTTACAATAATTGTCTTCACTTACCGCATATGCGTTCTGCAAATAGTAGAGATGTTGCAGATTACTGGCGAGCACTTTCCAGTAATATGAATGACATAATTGAGGAATTCAATCGTATAGAAAACGAAATCGGCTTGGACGACTGGGGCGTTTATCGATTAGCGTATGAGCTTGCGCCATGTTATATTAATGGAATAACGCCAAATGAACGAGTGGTATTCAGTGTGTTTGTGCTAAGCCAGAGAGGCTTAAAATGCAAAATGGCAGAAAACAATAATAAGTTATACCCATTATTGGCCTCAAAGGATGAATTATTCAATACGTTATATATAGAATTTTCTGATGATCCTTCGAGGTATTACGTTATTACCAGAGATTTTCTTGATGATGTGAATGTATGTACTGCCGACTTTAGGTCGGCAAATCGTATTCTTGATTTTACACCACCACGGTCACTTCCACATATAGGTGGAGTGAGAAAGTCTATGAATCGCAAATGGACGGATTATCAAGGTGCTGAGTTCAGTTGTAGTATTAACTATGACCCCAACTTAACTTGCTATCTAAGCAGCTATCCCTGCATCGATTTCAAGAAATACGCTGAAGCGCCGATAGATGATACGTGTATGAACCATCTAAATAAGCAACTCAATGCTCAGATGGAAAACATGGACATCGGAGCTAAATTAAACCATTTGCTTCATTTCGTACAATTCGCATTTGACTATAAGACGGATGATGATAATTATGGTTATGAGAAATGGAATTTCCCCGACGAAACACTGGTTTCGGATTTTTGTGATTGTGACGATCGGGCTATTCTATGGTGCAGGCTTGTGAGAGATCTGGTAGGTGTAAAAACGGCATTGGTGCTCTACCCAGGCCAACATTTGGCTGCTGCTGCATCAATAGAAGCAGCTCCTGGTCAAACAAGTGTGAAATCTGGCGGTTGTGCATATGTACTTTGTGACCCTACATATATTGGGGCTGATATAGGAATGGAGATGCCATCTCTTGTTGGTTGTAGCCACAAAGTAATTCCGTTATTCTGAAAATCTTAATGCTTCTATCAGAATAAAAAATAGGTCGAGAAATCATTGCTCTCGACCTATTTTTTATTTGAGGATGATGGGGGTTATTCGGCGGGCTGGAGGAGGACGATCTGGTAGTTGTCCTGGTTGAGCAGCTGCTTCATGTAGTTTTGGATGTCAGCTACGGTCAGTGCGTTGACGGCATCGATGTTGCCGTTGAATGTGTCAACACCGCTTATTGCAGCGTCGGCCATGGCTGAGAGCCATGATGAGTTGACTTCCTTATTCTCGGTGTACTGCTTAACAAGGTACTCCTGTACGGCTTTGAGCTCGTCGGCAGTAACGTTGCTGGTCATTGACTGAAGCTCGTTCTTGATGATTTCGAGAACTTTATCGGTCATTTCGGGCTTCATCGGGAATGGGATGAGGATTGAGGCAGGATTAGCTCCCTCATAGTCGAGGCCACCTTGAGCAAAGATTGAGTAAACCGCACTCTCTTTCTCGCGTACGTTTTCAAGGAGACGTTTTGTGAGGATCTGTGTTGCCGCTGATGCTATGTTTTTGTTGGCAACATTGTAGGGGAGTGCGCCGGTGATGGCAATTGCAGCCCAGGTTTGGGGTGTCTCCATCTTCATGGTCTCAACGTGTTTCTGGTTGCCAGTGCGGATTTCCATTGCGGGATTCCACTCAACGGTCTTAACCACGGTGTTGGGGTCGGCGGGAAGTGAGGCGATGTATTGCTCAACGAGGGGTTTGAAGGCTTCAACATCGATGTTACCTACAAATATATATGTGTAGTTGGCGGCGTTGGCGGTGGCGCTGTGTACGATATCGAGTATCTCCTTGCGGTCAGCACCCTTGATGGCGTCGGCTGTGTAGAACCAGTGTTTGGGCGAAGCGAACAAGTCTCTGGTCAGTTTCTTTTGGAAAACAAACTGGGGATTGCTCTCCTGGTTGGCAAGGATGTTGGAGAAGCTCGTCTGGAAAGCGGTAAATTCATCCTCGGTAATCTCAAAGTCTTTCATGGTCATATACAGAAGTTCCATGAGAGTGGGGAGGTCTTTGGGAGTTGTTGAACCGGAAAGTGTGGTGTTGTAGGGTGAGATGTTGAATGAAACAGAGGCTTGTTTGCCCTGGAGATACTTAGTCAGGTCGGAATTGCTATAGTCACCAAGTCCCGACTGCTCAGAAGCCAAGGGGAGAGTTATAAGTGAGTTGGCGACTTCGTCGGGAAGTGTAGCCGAACCACCCTTGGCTATGGCTGTAAACAGTATCTCATCGGCCTTGAAGTTGGTGGGCTTCACGATCACTGTAGCGCCGTTGCTTAGAGTCCATTCCTGCGCATCCCATTGTGCGAGGGTCTTATCGGCTACAATCTTGCCGGGTGCTGGGAGCTGTGGAATAAGGGGTTCAGCCTTTACTTCGTCAACATAAGCCTCAATGTTTTCGCCATCAACAGCTACAAGTGCTTCTGAAAGCTGCTGCTCAGAGGGGAGGGGAGTGCCATCGGGGGCAAGAATCAGCAGTACGCGGTTGTCAGGAGTGATGTATTCGGCAAACATCTGATTAATGGCCTCAACGGGAAGCATGGCAGTAAGCATTTGAGCCATCTGATAATCTGACTCGGGGTCGAGCATATAGTTATTGTCGACGAATCCGTTGACATATTGCTGCACGTAGTAGTCGTTGTCAAGGTCGTTGCGGCCATTATATCTCTTTTCTTTGCGTGAGAGATATTCATCTTTAGCACGCTGATATTCGGTGGCTGTGAATCCTTTGGCACCGCGGAGAGCCTCGCGGTATACCGACTGAAGGCCACCTATAATATCATTGTCCTTAGGTATGAATACCAGGTTGAGGGCTCCTTTAGTTTTCGAGAGCATGTATTCGCCGATTGAACCGTCGGCACCACTGAAGGGGGCATCCGGACGATTGGAGATTTCGGCGAGACGTGCGTTCAACATCTGATTGATTACATTGTTGGAGTAATCCATGATGTAGCCCACCATGGTGTTCTTAAGTGAGTCGGGCAGCTCATCATGCTTGATCATAAGCTGTACGATAGTTGTAGTCTGCTCAGGGTCGGTGCCAATGGCATAGATTGTGCCATCGGTATCAGGAACGGGGTAATAGACGCGCTCTTTAGCATTCTCGGGCATCTTAATGGGACCAAACATTTCCTTGATTTTACCTTCTATGCGGTCAACATCAATGTCGCCGACTACGATAATACCCTGCTGGTCGGGACGATACCATGCTTCATAGTAATCGCGGAGCGCCTGGGGAGGGAAGTTATCTACCACCTCCATTGTGCCTATGGGTAGGCGATATCCGTACTTAGAGTCGGGATACATTGTGGGTAGCAAGCGCTCAAGGATGCGCATTTGGCCTACATTGGTGCCGCGCCACTCCTCATGGATTACGCCGCGCTCTTTGTCGATTTCCTCGGGATCGAGAAGCAGACCGTCGGCCCAGTCGTGGAGAATCAGTAGCACTGAGTCTTGTACGTTGGTATCGGTGGTAGGCACGTTGGCAATATTGTAGATTGTATTGTCAATGCCGGTTATGGCATTAAGATTCACACCAAATTTTACTCCCTTGCTTTCCAGCCATTGAATCAGTGAGTTGCCGGGGAAATTTTCAGTGCCGTTGAAGCACATGTGCTCAAGGAAGTGTGCGAGTCCGCGCTGATTGTCTTCCTCAAGGATTGAGCCTACTTTCTGGGCGATATAGAAATCGGCTTGTCCTTTGGGCTTCTCGTTATGGCGCAGATAATAAGTAAGGCCATTGTCGAGCTTTCCTATTCGCACGTTAGGGTCGGTGGGCAGTGGTTGAGCCATCTGCTCCATCTGGGCCGATGCTGTCAACCCTGTGCAAAGAAGGGTGAGCATCAAAGCTACACTTTTGAATAGATTTTTCATTTAGTAAGTGTTTATTGGATTATTGGTTTATGTTTAATCGAGTTTTAATACGGCCAGGAATGCCTTCTGAGGCACTTCTACTGAGCCTATCTGCTTCATGCGTTTTTTACCTTTCTTTTGTTTTTCAAGGAGTTTTCGCTTACGTGAAATGTCGCCACCGTAACACTTGGCTGTCACGTCCTTGCGCACGGCTTTGATAGTTTCACGTGCAATGATCTTAGCGCCGATAGCTGCCTGGATAGCAATATCAAACTGCTGGCGGGGTATTAGCTCCTTCAACTTTTCGCACATCTTGCGGCCGAATGTCACGGCATTGTCAACATGGGTAAGTGTTGAGAGGGCATCGACACTCTCGCCGTTGAGCAGTATATCAAGCTTAACGAGTCGTGACTCGCGGAAATCATGCAGGTGATAGTCGAACGAGGCATATCCCTTTGATATTGACTTGAGCTTGTCGTAAAAGTCAATCACTATCTCACCAAGTGGCATATCGAAGGTCATTTCCATACGGTTGCCCGAAATGTATTCCTGCTTCACAAGCTCACCGCGTTTGCTCAGACACAAGGTCATTATAGGGCCAATAAAGTCGGCTGCGGTAATTACCGAAGCGCGGATATACGGCTCCTCTATGTGGTCGATAAGCGTAGGGTCGGGGAGCCCCGAAGGGTTATGAACCTCGGTAACTTGTCCTTTTTTATCGAATACACGGTAGGACACGTTGGGCACGGTAGTAATTACATCCATGTCAAACTCACGCCCTAAACGCTCCTGCACAATCTCCATATGGAGCAATCCAAGGAAGCCGCATCTGAATCCGAATCCGAGAGCTGCCGATGATTCGGGTTGGAATGTGAGTGATGCATCATTGAGTTGCAATTTCTCCAATGAAGCGCGTAGATTTTCAAAATCTTCGGTCTCAATGGGGTACACGCCCGCGAATACCATTGGTTTCACCTCCTCGAAGCCGTCGATTGCCTCTTTGCAGGGATGATCGACGTGGGTTATAGTGTCACCAACTTTTACCTCCTTTGATGTTTTGATACCCGAAATTATATAGCCCACGTTGCCCGCCGAAAGCTCCTCACGGGGCGACATATTGAGCTTTAGCACACCAATCTCATCGGCATGATACTCCTTACCTGTAGCTACAAATTTAACGAAATCGTCACGGTGAATTGTTCCGTTAACAATTTTGAAATAAGCGATAATACCGCGGAAAGGATTAAATACCGAGTCGAAAATCAAGGCTTGCAGGGGTGCTTCCGGGTCGCCCTTGGGAGCTGGGATGCGATTTACTATTGCTTCAAGTATTTCGGGCACGCCAATACCGGTTTTGCCTGAAGCACGAATGATTTCTTCGTGCTTGCAGCCGAGCAGCTCCACGATCTGGTCTTCCACCTCTTCGGGTTTGGCTGAGTCGAGGTCAACTTTGTTAACCACCGGGATTATTTCCAGATCATTGTCAATAGCCATGTATAAATTTGAAATGGTCTGAGCCTGAATGCCTTGTGATGCATCTACAATGAGCAACGCACCCTCGCAAGCAGCGATTGAGCGCGACACCTCATAGGAGAAATCTACGTGTCCCGGGGTGTCGATAAGATTTAGCACATAGTGCTCACCATTAAGCCTAAAGTCCATCTGAATGGCATGACTCTTGATTGTTATGCCACGTTCACGCTCCAGATCCATGTCGTCGAGCACCTGGTCTTGTAAGTCTTTGCCTGATACGGTATTGGTGTATTCGAGCAGACGGTCGGCAAGTGTCGATTTTCCGTGGTCGATATGAGCTATGATGCAGAAATTGCGTATATTTTTCATCTTCCAGTATTTAATGTGCAAAGATAAGAATTTTAACGCAAACTATGATGATATACCATTTCAAATTGCTTGCTGTACATCAATATTTATTGGTAAGTAGGGTGCTTATTAGTGGTGGTAAATCGTTTAGAATATTTCATGACGGTTCTTGCCCTTACGACAGCCAAATGGGGGCATATTATTTCAAAGTTACTAAAAAGAAAGTGGGCTGTCATCTGCGTAAACTTGAAAGCATCGCCAAACGCTTGTACATACACACAGATGAACAGCCGCATATGATGTATGAGCCATTCAAGCTGTGCTTCGTTGTACTTTTAAAAAATTGGCGATTCTTCAAGTTTGAAGCACTTTCCATTTATTCTGATAAGGTCACTCTTGACGTGGGCAAAAATACTAATAAATTTTGAAAAATTCAGTAACCGGTCTGAGTTATAAGAAAAGTGACCGAAAATTTTCACATTAAAGGGAGATAGATATTGTTGGGTGACAATAATTTTGCTGATAGGAGTATAATCAAAATACATCAATCCACTATTTCCATACTGTTAAATACAAAATACTTTGTGGCATCAATTGGATTAGTTAACTTTGCCATTGAATATCTAACCCACATTGAAATGGACGACATCACACGCATCCGGGATCTGCGTAAGCAGCTCAACGAACATAACCACCGATATTATGTGCTAAACGATCCAGCGATTTCCGACCATGATTTCGATATGCTTATCAAGGAGTTGGAAAGTCTTGAGGGTCGACACCCAGAGATGTACGACCCTCTTTCGCCCACTCAACGTGTAGGGTCGGATATAAACACTTCTTTTGATCAGGTTGCTCACATTTACCCTATGCTGTCGTTGAGCAATACATACTCTATCGATGATGTTAACGATTGGATCAGTCGCACTAAGGGGGCTCTCTCGGGAGAGGAATTCACTATTGTAGGTGAGATGAAGTATGACGGTACATCGATATCACTTATCTATGAGCAAGGTCGACTTGTGAGAGCAGTGACGCGCGGCGACGGTACACGTGGCGACGTGGTTACCGACAACGTTAAGACCATAAAGTCGATACCCTTGGAGCTTCAGGGCTCAGGATGGCCTGATATGTTTGAACTACGGGGAGAAATACTACTGCCCTGGAAGGAATTTGAACGTATCAACGCAGAGCGCGCATTCAATGAGGAAACACTTTTTGCCAATCCGCGCAATGCGGCTTCGGGCACTCTCAAGCTGCTCAATCCGGCTGAAGTGGCCAAGCGCAATCTCGATGCTTATTTTTACTATCTGCTAAGCGACGAACTACCTTACGATAACCATTACGACAATATGATGGCGGTGAAATCGTGGGGCTTTAAAGTGTCTGACATTATGACCTGCCTGCATTCGATCGACGATGTGGATAACTTCATCAATCATTGGGATACTGCCCGTAAGGAATTGCCGGTGGCCACGGATGGACTTGTGTTCAAAGTGAATTCGCTACGACAGCAACTCAACCTCGGATATACCGCTAAGTCGCCAAGATGGGCGATAGCCTATAAATTTCAAGCCGAGAGGGCACTGACCGAGCTTGCTTTCGTTTCGTTTGAGGTTGGACGTATGGGTATTGTTACCCCTGTGGCCAACCTAAGTCCTGTGCTTTTATCTGGCACAATTGTGAAGCGAGCATCGCTTCATAACGAGGATATAATACGTACCCTTGATATCCATGAGCATGATATGCTATATGTGGAAAAAGGGGGTGAGATTATTCCGAAGATTACCGGAGTTGATACCAGCCAGCGCAAGCCAGGCTCTGCTCCAATCAGTTTCATTACACACTGTCCGGCTTGCGGTACGCCCTTGCGGCGCATTGAAGGAGAGGCTGCTTGGATGTGTCCTAATAAATATGGATGTCCACCTCAGATTGCAGGCCGAGTGGAGCATTTTGTAGGCCGACGCATGATGAACATTGACGGGATAGGTGAGGAGACAGCGCAACTATTATTTGAAACGGGTATGGTGACGAATATTGGTGAACTATATGACCTTACACGCGAAAAGCTATTAACGCTCGACCGATTTGGCGAGAAGAGTGCCGTCCGTATACTTCAGGGGCTCCGCGACTCACTTAATGTGACGTTCGACCGTGTGGTATATGCCCTCTCAATCCCCTTTGTCGGCGAAACCGTGGCCAAAAAGCTTGCCCGTGCCGCAGGAGATATAGACACACTGATGAATATGACTGTCGACCAGTTGGCGGCAATTGAAGATATAGGCCCCCGCATTGCCGAGAGTATAACCGAATATTTCGCAACCCCTCTCAATCGTGAAATAATTGAACGCTTGAGGCAAGCCGGAGTACAGCTATCCATGCCTGAGGAGTCGAACGAGGGACGGTCAGAGAAATTAAGTGGTAAGTCTTTTGTTATCAGCGGCGTGTTTTCACATCATTCTCGCGATCAATATAAAGAGTTGATTGAAAAGAATGGTGGCAAAAATGTGGGATCAATTTCTAAAAAAACCGATTACATTCTTGCCGGAGATAATATGGGGCCTGCCAAACTTGAAAAAGCACAAAAGCTGGGTATACCTATCATTGATGAGGATACTTTCCTCAAAATGATAGAATGACCGGGTGCATAATACACGATTGCCGAAGAATTAGCGTAATATTTTAATAAAAATTAGCATAGCACGTGTAAAGGTGCTATCTTTGTTGGCATGATGATTGACGACAAGTCACGAGCTGCAGCCCACGCAACACTTACAGCGTTTCTCGACACGCAGAAGATGAGGCGTACACCCGAGCGCTTTGCAATACTCGACAAAGCTCTCGAAATGCCCGACCACTTCACTATAGACTCCCTATGGGAGGCACTGACTTCCGATAACTACCTGGTGAGTCGTGCCACGGTCTACAGCACTCTCAAGCTGCTATGCGAGTCACATATAGTGCGTCGTCATAATTTCGAAGGTCGTGTGTCGTGCTACGAAAAAGCCATTACGCCAACAGTCAATCACCAGCATCTTATATGTACTGAGTGTGGCAAGGTGCGTGAAGTGCGTGACCCCGAGCTGATGCGACTTCTCGAATCGCGACGATACTCCACGTTTCATCCCGGCTATTTCGCAATCTACGCCTATGGTATATGTAACCGTTGCGCAAAGCGACGCCGCAAGAAAACTCCCTGACGATATAAGGTAAATTTGATTTTTATAACTTAACAACTGATATAGCTTTGAAAGTTGATGTTTTACTCGGCCTCCAGTGGGGCGATGAAGGAAAAGGAAAAGTAGTTGACGTGCTCACTCCACGTTACGATATAGTAGCCCGATTCCAGGGTGGCCCTAATGCCGGGCATACTCTTGAGTTTGAGGGCAAGAAATTTGTGCTACGTTCTATACCCTCAGGTATATTTCAGCACGGACAGCTTAATCTTATAGGCAACGGTGTGGTACTCGATCCGGTGTTGTTCCAGGAAGAAGCTCAAGCTCTCGAGGCATCGGGCGTTGACCTTAAGAAAGTGTTGAAGATAGCCAAGAAGGTGCATCTGATATTACCAACCCACCGACTGCTTGATGCCGCAAGTGAGCGCAATAAGGGTGGGGCTAAGATTGGCACTACAGGTAAGGGTATCGGTCCGGCTTACACAGATAAAGTAAGTCGCAACGGTCTGCGTGTTGGTGATATTTTGAGGCCGGACTTTCGTGAGCGCTATCAGGCGGCTTGTGCCCGTCACCTCCAGCAGCTTGCAGCAATGGGCGTAATGGAGCCCGATATTGCATCACTTGAGGCGCGTTGGTTGCAGTCGGTAGACTATCTTAAACATTTTGACATCGTAGATGGTGAATATTTTATAAATGACTCGCTCAATGATGGCAAGAAAGTGCTTTGCGAAGGTGCTCAAGGCACAATGCTCGATGTAGATTACGGCAGCTACCCATTTGTCACATCATCCAACACCGTTACTGCCGGTGCTTGTACTGGTTTAGGTGTTGCGCCGAATAAAATAGGGGATGTGTATGGAATTTTTAAGGCTTATTGTACACGTGTGGGTAGCGGGCCTTTCCCCACTGAGCTGCACGATGATACGGGTCGCACGATTCGTGACTTAGGTCATGAGTATGGAGCCGTGACAGGCCGTGAACGCCGTTGCGGATGGATAGATCTCGTGGCTCTCCGCTACGCCATAATGATCAATGGCGTTACACGCCTTATAATGATGAAGAGCGACGTACTCGATGGTTTCGACACTATTAAGGCTTGCACAGCCTATAAAATAGATGGTAAGGAAACACGCGATTTCCCTTATTCTATAGATGAAGGGGATGTAGAACCGGTTTACCGCACAATCCCAGGTTGGAAAACGCCTATGAGCGCTATGAAAAGCGAAGGTGAATTTCCGGCTGCGTTCACTGACTATATCACTTTCCTTGAGTCGGAACTCAACGTTCCTATTGCAATAGTTTCTATCGGCCCCGACCGAGAGCAGACAATAATTCGATCACTTTAATCAACATATTATACATTATGGCTAAAATCAAACCTTTTCGTGGCGTGCGACCACCTCGCCATCTTGTAGAACAAGTAGCCTCTCGTCCCTACGATGTGCTTAATTCCGAAGAAGCCCGGGTCGAGGCCGAGGGTAATCCAAAGTCGCTTTACCATATCATAAAACCCGAAATCGATTTCGAAGCCGGTACGGATGAGCACGATCCTAAAGTGTATGATAAGGCGGTTGAAAATTTCAACGCTTTTCAAAGCAATCAATGGCTCGTTCAAGACGAAAAGGACCACTATTATATCTATGCCCAGACTATGGATGGGCGCACTCAATATGGCATAGTGATAGCGGCCAATGTTGACGACTATCTTAATTCGCACATTAAGAAGCATGAGCTTACTCGACGCGACAAAGAGGAAGACCGCATGAAGCATGTGCGCATTAACAACGCCAATATTGAACCGGTATTCTTTGCTTTTCATGATGATCCAATTTTGCAGGAGATAATCGATCGCGTAACATCAGAGAAGCCTGAATACGACTTCCTTGCTCCCGATGGATTTGGTCACCATTTTTGGGTTATCGACGACCAGCAAACAATTGACACAATCACCGAGCGGTTTGCCAAGATGAAAGCCTTATATATAGCCGACGGCCATCATCGTACCGCTGCCGCGGCTCTGGTGGGACATGAAAAAGCAAAAGCCAATCCCAACCATACGGGCGATGAAGAGTATAATTACTTCCTGGCTGTGGCTTTCCCGGCATCGCATCTCAATATTATCGATTATAATCGACTCGTGAAAGATCTTAACGGTCTAACCCCAGAAGAGTTTTTGGCAAAAGTAGCTGAGAATTTTGATGTTAACGAGATGGGTGCAGAGCCTTATCGACCTATTGCGTTGCACAATTTCGCCTTATATCTGGGCGGCAAATGGTATTCGCTCACTGCCAAGGAGGGACGTTATGACGACACTGATCCGATTGGTGTACTCGATGTGACAATATCAAGCGATTTGATATTACGTGACATTCTTGGTATCACTGATTTGCGCTCTGACAAGCGTATTGATTTTGTGGGAGGAATCCGAGGACTTGGCGAGCTTCAGCGTCGTGTTGATTCAGGTGAAATGGCTGTGGCTTTGGCTCTTTATCCAGTGTCGATGGCGCAGCTTATGGCCATTGCTGACACCGGAAACATTATGCCTCCCAAAACCACATGGTTTGAACCCAAGCTGCGTTCAGGGCTCGTGATTCATAAGCTTGATTAAATTATCTTGTGAAAAATTAGCGAGGGGGTGGAATTCCACCCCCTCGCTAATTATAGTGTAGATCTGATAATCAGATTTTATCATTGAGCTCGGCACCAGCTTTGAACTTTACCTGCTTGCGAGCGGGAATCTCAATTTTCTCTTTAGTGCGGGGGTTGATACCTGTACGTGCTCCTTTTTCGGCAACACTGAAAGTGCCGAAGCCGATGAGAGTTACTTTATCGTTGGCAGCGAGTGCATCAGCGATAGTTGCAATAGTAGCGTCGAGCGCCTTCTTAGCGTCGGTTTGTGCAAGGCCTGCCTTCTCGGCGATTGCCTTTACGAGCTCAGTTTTGTTCATAAATTGGGTTGGTGTTAGATTAATGTGTCGTTTATTTTTCGCAAATATAAGGAATATTTAGAATAACAAATAAAAATTTCACAAATTTCTATAAAAATCACTTGATTTTTAGTGCGAAAAGTTGATTATTTCAAAAAAAGGTAAAATTTTTATCCTTCTTTGTGAAATTGTCAGGGTGTGAGTATCAACGTATGAAATTTGTCGGTATTCGAGGTTCGAGCGGTGTAGGCTCTGCGGCTCCGCTATGTATATTCTTTAGAATCCAAGCCATGTTTCGAGCCAGGGTACGCATGGTTTGCATACCTTCTCCATCCTGGAGGGCCTCACCTTCAGCGCGTCCATAAACAATATTCCAATATTGTGACGATACTATGGGCATACTGTTGATGCTGAAATATTTGTTTAATCGATCGAATGTTGATACCGCGCCACCGCGACGGCATACTGCTACAGAAGCTGCCGGTTTGAATCTCATCTTTGAACCATAGGAGTAGAAAAGTCGATCAAGCAGTGCGCATAACGACCCATTGGGCCCTGCATAATATACCGGTGAACCGATAACATAACCATCGGCCTCGCGTACCTTCTGTTCCATTTCCACCATAAGATCATCGCGGAATACGCAATGCCCTAATTCATAGCACTTGCAGCATGCTATGCAACCTCTTATGGGTTTGTTGCCGATCCACACTATCTCACTCTCTATACCACATTCGTTGAGAGTTTTAGCAATCTCGCTGAGAGCTAAATGAGTATTACCCTTGACTCGCGGGCTACCATTAATGAGAAGAACTTTCATATTGTATAGTTTAAAGAGTATTGACAATGGCAAAATTAAAAAAAATTTCCTTAATTTTGTTGGCTGAATATCCTTTTGTTATCTCATAAATTGGGGTACAGATTTTCAACAAACGTAATAACTAAAATATCTTTCACATAAATCATCGCAGTTTCCAATGAGTAAGATTAGATCAACTAAAATAGAATATGCAGTCAATAGTCCTAATAATGAAAAAAAACGATTGCGTTTTGGATTAAATTCCTGGTGGTTGTGGACTATAGTTGCTTTTATTGTAGTGGGAGTTGGGGTAGCTCTATACTTTTGGCTCAGGGATGTTCCTGTTGAAGAAATCCCGCCAACAGTAGAGATCGAAGAAGTTACTACTGATAATATAAATATATATGGTGAATATGTTGGACGAGTGAGAGCACAGCAATTTATCGAAATCCATGCCCGTGTAGAAGGATATCTGGAGAGTATGCTTTTTAAGGAAGGATCGTTTATCAGTAAGGGGCAAACATTGTTTGTTATCGATCCTCAGGTGTATAAAGCCCACGTCAACAAAGCACGTGCCCAACTTAATAAAGCTCGTGCGCAAGCTCTGAAAGCTGAACGTGATTTAAAACGAATACGTCCTCTTTTCGAACAGAATGCCGCTTCACAGCTCGACCTTGACAATGCTGTGGCAGCTTATGAAACGGCAGCTTCAGAAGTTGTGGTTTGTGAAGCTGACCTTACTCAAGCCGAATTGATTTTGAGCTACACGCAGGTGAAAGCGCCTATATCAGGATATATTTCCGAACGCATGGTAGATATAGGTTCTCTTGTTGGCCCCACCTCAGGAAAATCCCTGCTCGCCACCGTTGTTAAGAGCGACACGATGTGTATTGACTTTTCGATGACAGCGCTCGACTATCTTCGTAGCAAGGAGCGTAATGTCAACTTAGGTTCTCACGATGCCGGTAGAAAATGGGATTCATACGTAACAGTGACACTCGCTGATGGATCTATATACCCATATCAGGGCTTAGTGGATTTTGCCGATCCACAGGTCGATCCTACAACAGGTACTTTCTCTGTTCGTGCTGAAATGCCCAATCCCGATCATAATCTTCTACCTGGCGAATATACGCGAGTTAAGGTGCTCCTTGATGTGCGCGAGGATGCTATTCAAGTGCCCGTAAAAGCAGTTGAGATCGAAAAGGGTGGAACATATATTTATGTGTTGCGTCCCGACAATGTAGTAGAACGACGATTTATCGAAACCGGTCCTGAGCTCGGCAATTATGTGATAGTGGAGCGCGGACTCGACGCTGGAGAAAAAATTGTAGTGGAAGGTATCAACAAACTAAGTCATGGTATTAAGGTTAATCCAGTTGAAGCCCAATCAGATACTGACAAGGAGAAGTCAAATCAGTAAAATGTCAAAACGATGAACCGTAACTTCTTCCTTGAGCATCCGGTATTTTCGATAGTAATATCCATCGTGATTTTCATTGTGGGTATTATAGGACTGGTTTGCCTTCCTGTAGATCAATATCCACAGATTACTCCACCGGTAGTGCGCGTGTCGGCATCGTATCCAGGTGCTGATGCTAATACTGTAACACAAGCTGTTGCGACCCCCATAGAGCAGGAGCTAAATGGTACTCCCGGCATGATTTACATGAGTTCTTCATGCTCAAATTCAGGAGGCTTCAATGCGTTAATAACTTTTGATATAGATACCGACCCTGAGCTTGCTGCTGTTGATATACAGAACCGACTCAAAAAGGCAGAGTCGCGACTGCCGGCTGAAGTAGTGCAAAATGGTATTTCAGTATCTAAGGAAACTGCGAGCCGACTGATGACAATAACCATACAGAGCGATGACCCTAAGTATGATGAAGTGTATCTCAGCAACTATACAACACTTAACGTAATCGACCCGATACGTCGAATACCTGGCGTAGGAAGCGTGTCGAACGTAGGCGGGCGTTACTATGCGATGCAGATATGGGTATCACCCGATAAGTTGGCTAATTTAGGTCTGACGGTAAAAGATATTCAAAATGCACTAAAGGATCAGAACCGCGAATCGGCAGCCGGCGTGCTTGGCCAGGCCCCTGCAGCCGACATTGACTTGACTATGCCTATCATAGCCCGCGGACGATTATCGTCGGTATCTGAATTTGAGGATATCGTGCTACGCGCTGAACCCGAGCAGGGATCTATAATTCGTCTGAAGGACGTGGCAACAGTGTCGCTTGAGGCTGCGAGCTACACTACCGAGAGCGGTATTAACGGAGGTAATGCTGCCGTTATCAATATCAATATGCTCCCCGGCGCCAATGCCATCGAAGTGGCTAATGCGGTTAAGGCTGAGATGGCGCAGATAGCTAAAGGATTTCCCGAGGGTATAACCTACGATATACCCTTTGATATGACAACATACATATCGGAGTCAATTCACCACGTTTACCGTACCTTCTTTGAAGCACTGTTGCTGGTGATTCTCATTGTGTTCCTGTCGTTGCAAAACTGGAGGGCGACACTTATCCCGGTAATAGCCGTGCCGATATCACTTGTGGGCACCTTCGGCGTGATGCTTGTCTTTGGCTTCTCTCTCAACATGCTTACACTTTTAGGCCTGATTCTCGCAATTGGTATCGTGGTTGATGATGCAATCGTGGTGGTGGAGAATGTAGATCGAATAACGAATGCGGAGCATCTGTCGCCGTATGATGCTACAGCTAAGGCGATGAAGGGTTTAGGTAGCGCACTTGTGGCAATGTCTCTGGTACTGTGTGCGGTATTCGTGCCTGTAAGCTTTCTGCCAGGCATCACCGGGCAGCTGTATCGTCAGTTTACGGTGACAATTGCTGTATCGGTGATTATATCCACTATAGTGGCTTTGACCCTTACACCCGTGATGTGCGCTAAACTGCTGAAGCCATATGACGGGAAGAAAAAATCGCGTTTCTTCCGCTTGATTAATTATTGGCTCAATAGAGGCAACAGATATTATGGAGGTATTATCCGTGTGGCAGTAAGGCGACCCCGTAGGATGCTTGCACTCTTTGGCGTGGCTTTAGCATTGATGTGGGTTATGAGCGAACTAATTCCCACAAGCTTTATGAGCCCCGAAGATCAGGGATATTTTACAGTTGAGCTGGAGCTTCCTGAAGGTGCCACTATAGAACGTACCCGAAAGATTACAGATCGAGCCATGCATGAATTGATGGCCAACCCCGATGTGGAGTATGTACTTAATGTCACGGGATCTTCTCCAAGGGTGGGAACAAACTCAGCACATGCACAACTCACGGTGATACTTAAACCATGGGAAGAAAGAGAAAACACTAATATAAATCAGATTAAGGAGCAAATTCGAGATCAATTGTCGCAATACCCTGAATGTAATGTTTACATGTTCTCTCCGGCCATAATACCTGGATTGGGTACGTCAGGAGGTTTTGAAATGGTGCTGGAAGCACGAGGCGATGCAACATATGATGATTTGAGAAATGCGGTTGATACCTTAAAATATTATGCCTCGAAATCAGGCATAGTCAATGACCTTTCCACATCAATGCAAGATGACATACCGCAAGTATACTTCGATGTGGATCGTGACGAAGCAAAAATGCATGGTATACCCGTGAGCGATATATTCTCAACGATGAAGGCTTTTACAGGCTCGATATACGTTAATGATTTCAACATGTTCAACCGCATATATCGTGTGTATATCCAGGCTGAAGCTCCTTATCGTTCCTATCGTGACAATATCAACCTTTATTATGTGCGAGGAGCCAATGGCACTATGGTGCCCATTACTTCGCTCGGTACAACAGAATATACAACAGGCCCGGGCACTATGTCGCGCTTTAACATGTTTAATGCCGTCACTATCTCGGGCGAGGCTACTTCTGGTCATAGTACCGGACAAGCAATGGCAACCCTGGAGCGGATAGTGAAAGAACATCTGCCCGATAATATAGGAATTGAATGGAGCGGATTGTCATATCAGGAACAACATGAGAGTGGAAACACGGCATTGGTGTTGGGTTTGGCTTTTCTGTTCGTCTTCCTCGTATTAGCTGCGCTATACGAGAGTTGGAGCGTCCCGTTGGCAGTGATTCTGTCGCTTCCGGTGGCAGGTGTTGGTGCTTTCTTGGGCATCATGATATGTGGACTCGACAATGGTGTATATTTTCAAATCGGACTTGTGATGCTTGTGGGGCTCGTGGCGAAGAATGCGATCCTGATTGTTGAATTTGCCAAAACTGAGGTTGAGAGAGGGTGTGACGCTGTTACAGCTGCACTACGTTCTGCACGCCTTCGCTTCCGTCCCATTGTGATGACATCGCTTGCCTTCATGCTTGGACTATTACCACTTGTAATGGCTACCGGTCCTGGTTCGGCTGCCCGCCGCGACATTGGCACCGGTGTTTTCTTCGGTATGGTTGCCGCCATCACAATAGGCATAGTGTTTGTGCCCTTCTTCTTTGTATTGATCAATAAACTTATGGCAAAACGTAGTTTCCGAAAATCAAAATGAAACATATAATATACGCTTTATTTCTCGTTGTAGTAGTATCTGGTTGCTCCGGTGTTAAGGGGTTGAGAGAGCCTGATGTAAAGGTTCCGTCGGTCTATATAGATAATGCGGGTGTTGACTCCACAACAATTGCCGACATGACATGGTGGGAATTTTACACTGATTCTACCTTACGTGTCGTTATAAGCAAGACTCTTAACCACAATCATGATATTCTTAAGGCGGCAGCCACAGTTGAGGAAATGCGCCAACTTTATGGGATAGAACGGCTTAACTACACACCCGAAATTAATGCCATCATAGGAGGCACTAAGGAAACAACCGACTACTATGGAGAGAGTTTTTCTAATTCTCCGGAATTATCCATAAAAGGCACAATAAATTGGGAAGTGAACCTTTGGGGCTCTTTATCATGGGCACGCAAGCAGAGTCAGTCGCAATACCGAGCATCGGAGGAGGATTTAAGGGGTATGAGGATGACACTGATAGCTGAGGCTGCTTCGACTTATTTCGATCTGTTAGCGCTCGACAATCATTTCGCCATAGTGCGACGAACGCTTTCCACGAGGGCTGAAGCACTTGAGCAGGCAAGAATCAGATTCGAAGGTGGACTGACTTCCGAAACTGTCTATCAGCAAGCAAAGGTAGAGTATGCTACCACGGCATCGCTTATTCCAGATTTGGAACGGCGTATAACAGTATGTTGCAATAAACTTACTATGCTTATGGGGGAGTTGCCCGGCGAAGTAAGACGGCAGGATGGATTTCCGTTGTATCTTTCGTTGCCTGATTCTCTTCCCGTGGGATTGCCCTCTGAACTGCTGAAACGACGCCCGGATGTGCGTGGTTCTGAGTTGCGGTTGCAAGCCGCCATGGCCAACGTCGGAATGAAGTATGCTGACCGTTTCCCTAATCTTCGACTTAGCGTCACTGGTGGTTGGGAAAACGACGAAGTGGCACACTGGCTCCAATCACCTTACTCTTATCTGCTCGGAAACATTGCTGGCACTATATTTGATTTCGGTAAGAGAAAACGTAAATACAAGGCAGCAATCGCTGCTTACGACCGTGCCCGATACACTTATGAGCAAAGTGTAATCGCTGCTTTTACTGAAGTAAATGATGCCATTATAACACTACGCAAAAAGCATGAAGCATCATTGCTCCAATCGCAACTAAGCGATGCTGCTGCAAAGTATGTAAAGCTTGCAGCTTTGCAATATCGCGCAGGTTCGCTTAACTATCTTGATGTTCTCGATGCGCAGCGCCGCTTTTTTGACGCTCAGATAGGTGTAAATTATGCCCTGCGTGATGAGTACCTGGCAATGGTAAATCTCTATCTGGTACTTGGCGGAGGGTGGTAGCTTAACGGCCAAATAGCTGCGCTATAAGGTCGGGACGGTGCAGACGTCGTAGAGCGTTAACAATATCATGACGGTAAGCCCGGTCGTACCAGAAAAAGTAACGACGTTGAGCAAGCTTCTCAGCTGCCGATGTGGCGGTGAAGATTTTTTCACCGGTATATGGGTGAAAACCGGTATAGAATATTTCTGTAGCGAGTGTGAGTGGTGTAGGTGTGAAATCCTGCACTTGCTCAAGTCTTAGATTCAGAGCTTTTGTTTTTATCGCCAGTTGTGCCATGTCAATCTCGTGGCACCCGGGATGGCTGGAAATAAAATAGGGTATCAGCTGTTGATTGAGCCGGTGTTTGTGGTTGACTTGCTCGAATATTTGCTCAAACCTGTAATATAGATCGAACGATGGCTTGCGCATCACCTTGAGCACATCATCCTCTGTATGCTCGGGCGCAACCTTTAGTCGACCTGAAACGTGGTGAGCTATCAGCTCCTCGTTGTAACGACGATTGGTCTCGTCGATGCGCTTGTTGCCGGTGTGGTGCATAGATAAGTCGTAGCGTACACCCGATCCAATAAACGATTTCTTCACTTTGGGGTTGGCATCAACGGCATGGTATATGTCAAGAAGTTGAGCGTGGTCGGTATTTAAGTTGGAGCAAATTTGAGGGTGAAGGCATGACGGACGTAGGCATTTGTCACATATCGATAGGTCTTTGCCTCGCATATTGTACATGTTGGCCGATGGCCCTCCCAAGTCGCTGATATACCCCTTGAAGTCGGGCATTTGTGTCACCTGTTCAACTTCACGCAGTATCGACTCCTTACTGCGCGATGCAATAAACTTACCCTGATGTGCAGAGATCGTGCAGAATGCACAGCCGCCGAAACACCCGCGGTGCATATTGACCGAGTGACGTATCATTTCGTACGCCGGTATACGCTTGCCACGGTAGCGTGGGTGAGGTAGTCGGGTGTACGGAAGATCGAATGAACGGTCAATTTGCTCGGTTGTCATTGGTGGAAGCATGGGGTTGACGCGCACCACCTTGTCGTTATACTCCTGCCATAGAGTAGCTCCTCCTTTGCGACGATTGCTCTGCTGCTCAAGATGCCTGAAGTTAGCTGCTTGTAAGCGTTTATCCCGGTGGCAGTGCTCCCAAGAGTTGAGTATTATATTTGTATCGTCACTCTGGGGAAGCTCAATAGCCGGACGCAACATCGCTGTTTGCGGTACGTCAGTGATTTCAGATATAGGTTCACCCGCTTTAAGTCGTCGTGCTATCTCTACTATCGGAATCTCCCCCATGCCGTATATTAGCATATCGACTGGTGCATCAAGTAATATTGACGGTCGTAGTCGGTCCTGCCAATAGTCGAAATGACTGACGCGACGCATTGATGCCTCGATACCACCGGCGATTATCGGAGTGTCGGGATATAGCTTTCGTAGAATTTCGGAGTAAACTATTGTGGGGTAGTCGGGGCGCGCGCCGTGTCGACCATCTGGTGTATAGGCATCGTCGCTACGTCGACGCCGGTTGGCAGTGTAATGATTGACCATGGAGTCCATCGCACCTGCCGATACTCCAAAAAATAATTTTGGTATGCCGAATTTACGGAAGTCGCGTAGGTCGTCTTGCCAGTTGGGTTGAGGCACTATAGCCACCCTGTAGCCATGTGATTGCAGCACACGCCCAAGCACCGCCGCCGCAAACGATGGATGATCAACGTAAGCATCGCCAGAGAAGAGGACTACATCAACATAATCCCAACCCAACGCTTTCATTTCTTTAACCGAAGTGGGTAGCCATTTTGTGGTATCTGGTATCATGCCTTGTCGAGTAGATCTTGCATTTTGAGCATCTCGTCGCGCAGACGTGCTGCTTCAATAAATTCCATATTCTTTGCTGCCTGCATCATTTGATCCCGAGTTCGGTCAATAGAGCGTCGCAGTTCGTCAGGGTTCATATACGGTATCACCGGGTCGGCTGCTATGTTGTCCGACTCTGTCATGTCATAATCGTATGGACGTGGAGCCGGGGATGAAGCTTTGGTTCGCTGTGGGATATGCTGACGCTCTGTAGTTTTCTCCTCCTTGTCAACACCGATAATCTGTCGGCGTGCTTTCACAATGGCTTGTGGTGTTATGCCGTGCTCCTCGTTATAGGCCAACTGGAGTGATCGGCGACGGTTTGTCTCATCGATGGTGAGTTGCATCGATTCTGTGATCTTGTCGGCATACATTATCACTTTGCCATTGAGATTACGTGCGGCACGACCCACAGTCTGTGTGAGAGAACGATGAGAACGTAGGAAGCCCTCCTTGTCAGCGTCGAGAATGGCAACAAGCGATACCTCGGGTAGGTCAAGACCCTCGCGTAATAGATTCACACCGATCAGCACGTCGTAGGTGCCGGCACGCAGGTCATCGAGTATACGAATGCGATCCATCGTCTCCACATCGGAGTGAATGTAGGCGGTGCGCAGTTTCATCTTCTGCATGTATTTGTCAAGCTCTTCGGCCATGCGTTTGGTGAGTGTTGTGACAAGTACTCGTTCGCCCAATTCTATACGCTGCTGAATCTCTTCTATGAGGTCGTCAATCTGATTGAGCGATGGACGTACCTCAATAACAGGGTCAAGCAATCCAGTGGGGCGTATAATCTGCTCCACTACCACACCCTCACTCTGCGCAAGCTCATAATCGGCAGGGGTGGCCGATACATAGATGGTCTGATTTTGAAGATTCTCAAATTCTTCGAATTTCAAAGGACGATTGTCGAGCGCTGCGGGTAGACGGAAGCCATATTCCACCAAGTTCATCTTGCGCGAGAGGTCGCCACCATACATGGCTCGGATTTGAGGAATGGTGACGTGGCTTTCGTCAATTATAGTAAGATAGTCCTTCGGAAAATAGTCAAGAAGACAGAAGGGACGCATCCCGGGTTCGCGGCCGTCGAAATAGCGGCTATAGTTCTCGATGCCTGAACAGTGCCCAATCTCGCGTATCATCTCCATATCGTAATTCACTCGCTCATCAAGGCGCTTAGCCTCAAGCTCGCGGCCTTCACGCTGGAAGAACGATACCTGCTCGGTAAGGTCGACCGCTATCTGCGACAGTGCTGAATTGACACGCTCTTTGGAGGTGACAAAAATATTAGCGGGATAAATTTTGAAAGAATCATGGCTACCTAACGAAATACCCTCCTGAGGATGGATAGTTGATATCGATTCGATCTCATCACCCCAAAATGTAACTCGTATGGTTATTTCCTCATAAGCCAAGCGAATATCGACAGTGTCACCCTTGACGCGGAACGTGCCTCGCGACGGCTCTATCTCATTGCGCGAGTAAAGTGCGTCAACAAGTTTGCGCAGAAATACGTTACGCGCTATTTTTTGTCCAACCTTGATTTCTACAACATTGCTGTGAAAATCCTCGGGATTGCCGATGCCATAAAGACATGACACCGACGACACAACAATTACGTCTCTCCTGCCTGATAGGAGTGCCGATGTTGTGGCAAGGCGCAGCTTGTCAATCTCATCATTGATCATCAGGTCTTTTTCGATGTACTTGTCGACCGACGGGATATAAGCCTCAGGCTGATAATAGTCGTAATACGACACAAAATATTGCACCGAATTGTTGGGAAAAAATGACTTGAACTCGCTGTAGAGCTGTGCTGCGAGCGTTTTGTTGTGGCTAAGAATGAGGGTGGGGCGCTTCACCTGTTGAATCACATTGGCCATGGTGAACGTCTTGCCAGAGCCTGTTACTCCAAGCAGCGTTTGAGCCGGGAGACCTTGATTGATACCATCCACCAATTCCTTGATTGCCTGTGGCTGGCTCCCCGTAGGTTGATATGTTGAGCTGAGTTGGAAATCCATAACCCACAAAGATACAAAACAAATCCTTAATCTCCTAACCATATACTCCCTTCGCTATTCTTTATAACGTTTTATAACATTGTCTTTGTCTAATACGGGGATATTAACTACATTTGCAAAAACTCAAACCAACATATATGTATACACTCCCTGTCGGCACCAAAATCACCTCACCTAAAACAACCTACACAATCACCGGCGTGCTCGGTCAGGGTGGGTTCGGTATCACTTACAGTGCCACTGTTGTGACATATATTGGAGCAGTCAAGGTCAAAGCCAGCGTTGCTCTTAAGGAGCATTTTGTAAAGGCTGACTGCCTCAGGGATAAGGAATCGACGAGTGTGTCATGCTCCGAGCCGGCGCAACAGCGCGTGTCCCTCGCCCGCAGGGATTTTTTGGGCGAAGCGCGCCGACTCTCAGGGTTAAGCGGCAAGAACCCCCACATAGTGGCTGTCAATGAGGTCTTTGAAGCCAACAACACCGCCTATTATGTAATGGAGATGCTCGAAGGGGAGTCGCTGCGCAATTACGTTGCGGCTTGCGGCTGTCTGTCGGAGGAAGAGATGCTGTCTGTTATGACGCCGATTGTCGATGCTGTGGCATTTCTCCACCGCAACTGCATCACCCACCTCGACATCAAGCCACAAAACATAATGATTACTGCCGACGATAGCGGCGAGTTAAGGCCAGTGCTCATCGACTTCGGCCTGTCAAAGCACTACGATGAGAATGGCGAGGCCACGTCAACAATCAACTCGCAAGGTTACAGCGAGGGCTTCGCTCCCATCGAGCAATACAAGTGCATCACCACCTTCTCCCCGGCCAGCGACGTATACTCACTCGCCGCAACCATGGTTTATTGCCTTACAGGCAAGCGACTTCCAAGCGCATTCGACTTAAGACCCGAGACATTGGAGGCCGCAATCCCTGTCAACATATCTTCGAACCTGCGCCACACCCTGCTCCGCGCCCTGTCTATGCACGCCGAAGGACGCCAACCCGATGCCACCGCTCTCCTCACCGCCCTCGGCCGTAAGACAACGCCCATAGCAGTCCAGACTCCCAACGACGAAGCAACTGTCCTAAACGCGACACCCCCAAAACAAGCGCAGCTCAAGCCCATAGAAGCGAAGCAGAAGCCAAAAGGAAAGTCGAAAATTGGAGTGTGGGAGATAATCTTAACTCTGTCCCTTGCAATTATAGTCATTGGAGGTATAATCTATTCTAACAAGGATAATTTCTTCTCATCATCCATTAAAACTTATAACAAAACTACTACCACTCCATCAGCATCCAACTCCGAAGATGCTTATGTTTCTGACACAGAGGATTCCTCTTTACCAGCTGATGAATCGTCAGTTGCTGATGCTTTGCCTGTCGATACATCTACATCCAGTGGAAATCCATCCGAGGACATAAAGATTCAAGACACAAAAACTCAAACAGATTACCGCAGCAAGTATGACTATGTCGATAGTTTCCACGAAGGACTTGCCGGAGTCATGAAAGGAGAGAAATACGGCTTTATCGACAAGATGGGCTATGAAGTAGTTCCACCAGTATATGATTACATTGATGCTTTCTACGAGGGGCGGGCTGTTGTCATGAAAGGAGGAAAATTTGGTTTTATTGACAAGTCGGGCAATGAGGTGGTTTCCCTCAAATACGACTGGGCTGGGAGATTCTCTGAAAGGAGGGCTGTAGTAGAGAAAGGTTTCAAATATGGGTACATTGATGCGTCTGGAAACGAGGTGATTCCGCTTGAATATGACTATGCAGAAATAATCACGTGTGGGAGGGGTAAGGTTAAGAAAGGTAAAGAATATGGGTACATAGACAAGACCGGAACAGAAGTAATTCCTCTAAGATACGATGATGCCAAGACTTTCTCTGAAGGGATGGCCGCAGTTAAAAAAGATGGGAAATTTGGTTTTATTGATAAAACAGGCATTGAGGTGATTCCATTCATATACAACGATATATGGACTGTTTTCAAAAATGGGAAGGCGCACGTCAAGAAGGACGGTGAATGGTTCGACATAGACAAAAACGGGAACAGAGTGGATTAAGCTCGGAGGTGGAGGGAGGATGACTTGCGGCTTTGCCGCAGAGCTCGGCGTAGCCGGGCGTGAGTGTTAGCCCACGGTAAGCGCCGCATCGCGAGCGCAACCGTGGGTTGTGGATGCCATTCCTCCCTATAATGCTCCGCATAGCGGGGTGTCTCGCTTCATGGTCAACCTCTTCAAGGTTGAAGCTCATGCTATCATCTCACTACCTCATGTAGGCTTGGTCTTCAACCAATCTCAACATGAGGCTGTTCAAATGTATCGTCTTCGACGAAATGGCTTTTTTAGAGGTATTATTGGGTTAAGCCTTGTTGTTACCGTTTTGACGTGTCTTTGATTATTGACGTGCAGGAGGCTACTCGGAGAGGCCGAGTTGCATCCTATTAATGACTGCGAGTAACTGATTGGGGTGGCAAAATTATCAAGCCGTGAGTGACTAACCCACGGCTACTATATTGCGTGGCTATGCCACTTCAAAAATGCCAAGATATAAGGTATTATTTGGACTTACGAGCCATGCGGGTGCGGTTGGGAACTGTGCGATGACGAACCCGGGGTTCTCATCCCGTTCTTCCTTGCGGAGAGAGCGGGATTCGAACCCGCGATAGGCTTTTGACCTATACACGCTTTCCAGGCGTGCCTCTTCAGCCACTCGAGCATCTCTCCAATTGCTTAAAGCAGTTGCAAAGGTAGCAATATATTTTGAGGTGGCAATAGGTGTGGGTGGATTTGTGGGATTTTTTGTATCTTTGTGAGCGCAATAAGTGTGAAAGATGATTTACCCCGATAGTTTTGAGCGAAAAATAGGATTTGACACCGTAAGGTCGCTTGTGGCCGGTAAATGTGTGTCGCCCCTCGGTGTGTCCTGGTGTGAGCATATGACATTTATGACCGATTTTAAAGCAATCGAGGATGCCTTACAGCTTACTGCTGAAATGCTGCAAATCATCAATGGAGCTACTGATTTTCCGCTACATCAACTGCGTGACGTGACTGGCATGTTGCGCCGAATCACAGTGCCCGGTACTTTCCTAAGTGCCGACGAGGTTGTAGCATTGCGTAAGTCGCTTGAAGCAATATCAGACGTAAGCACATTTATGACAGATATTTCGCGTGATGATACAGCTACAACTCAATACCCGAGATTACGCCAACTGACTTACACCCTCGATTCCTTCCCAACGGTGACACGCTCCATCGACAGGCTGATTGACCGCTATGGCAACATCAAGGATAACGCTTCACCAGAATTGGCATCGATACGCCAACAGCTTAGATCAATCTCAGGCTCAATAAACTCGATCATGCGCCGTGTGATGGCAAAAGCTGTGGCTGAAGGCTTTATTGACGGCGATGCGGCACCATCGGTACGCGACGGTCGACTTGTGATACCCGTGGCTCCTATGCACAAGCGCAAGATAAATGGTATCGTACATGATGAATCGGCTTCAGGAAAAACCATCTTTATAGAACCCGCCGAAGTGGTGGAGGCCAACAACCGCTACCGCGAGCTGGAGATGGAGGAACGTCGCGAAATTAACCGCCTTTTGGTAGAGCTGGCCAACGAGATTCGCCCGGAAATACCCGGAATGCTCGATAGCTATGAAGTGATGGGGCATTTAGATTTTATTCATGCAAAAGCGCTATTTGCTCAGGATGTGGGTGGATGCTTACCTCATATTGATAAGAAACCTGAAATGGAGTGGTATCATGCCACGCACCCCATTCTGCTGCTCTCGCTGCGCAAACATGGCAAAGAAATTGTTCCGCTCGACATCACACTGTCAAAAAATGACCGCCTTCTAATAATTTCAGGTCCTAATGCTGGTGGTAAATCAGTGTGTCTTAAGACGGTAGGTATCATTCAGTATATGACCCAATCAGGTCTTCTACCACCGGTTTACGAGAATTCGCACATCGGACTTTTCGACGATATTTTTATTGACATAGGTGACGATCAGTCGATTGAGGATGATCTCAGTACATATTCATCTCATCTTCGCAATATGAAGCTCGTGCTCTCCAAAGGGCGTAGCACTTCACTGGTGTTGATAGATGAATTTGGAGGGGGTACTGAGCCTCAGATCGGTGGTGCTATAGCTCAAGCTATGTTAAAGCAGTCCAATAAGATAAAGATGTGGGGCGTGATTACCACCCATTATCAAAATCTTAAGAAACTCGCTGAAGAAACTCCGGGGCTGATTAATGGATCGATGTTATATGACCGACAGAAGATGTTGCCACTCTTCCGTCTGTCGATTGGACATGCGGGTAGCTCATTCGCTATTGAGATTGCGCGTAAAATAGGGTTGCCCCGCGAGATTATCGATGATGCGTCGGAGATAGTAGGGAGCGACTATGTGAATCTTGACAAATATCTGCTTGATGTGGCTCGTGATAAGCGATATTGGGAGAATAAGCGAGACTCAATTAAGCTTAAAGAAAAAAAACTTGATCAAGTGCTTGAAAAGTATGAGTCGGAAGCTGCAACACTGCATGAGCAACGGCGTGAAATCATAAATGACGCTCGTCGACAAGCACAACAAATAATAGAGGGTAGTAACTCAACCGTTGAGCGCACAATCCAGGAGATACGTAAGGCTCAAGCCGAGCGAGAAAAAACGATGAAAGCTCGCCAAGAGCTCCAGCTGCAGAAGGAGAAGCTCAACGTGGAGAAAGTCGACAACCATCCCCTGCTGGCAAAAGCTCCCAAATCAAAAGGTAAAAAAAATCATCAACAACCCAATGTGCCTGCAGCTGCTGCACCAATAACAGTTGGCGACGTGGTAAAGCTTGATGGTGAGGGTGTTCCTGGAAAAGTGTTGGAAATCAATGGAAAAGATGCTGTTGTGGCTTTCGGAATGATCAAAACCACAGTAAAGATTAACCGTCTGCGCCACACAATGGCAGCTATTCCTACGGGATCGAAGAAATCAACCTTTGTTAGTTCATCTACCACCGACATGATGCGCGACCGGCAACTGCAGTTCAAACAGGACATTGATGTGCGCGGTATGCGAGCTGACGAGGCCATCCAGGCCATAACTTATTTTATCGATGACGCCGTGCAGTTTAATGCCAAGAGGGTGCGCATACTGCATGGTACAGGTACTGGAGTACTGCGCCAGGTGATACGCCAGTATCTCGATACTGTGCCAGGAGTAGAGGCCTACCGCGATGAGCATGTACAATTTGGCGGTGCAGGAATCACTGTAGTTGATTTAGGCTGAACATTTGGCGTAGAGCGATTGTTTTTTTAATAAAACAATAGTTTCAACTTAAAATAATTTCAGGAGCTATGAAACGATTTCTACCTATAATCGCACTTTTAGCGCTATTCACATCATGTAGCCAATACCAGTTGGTTAACTCAGAGGTGTATAACAATGCTGATTTAGCATCGTACAAAACATTCCGTATAGTCACCCCCGAGGAAGGAAAATTGCCTCCTGGCATGGAGATGGTGACATATTACAATATCGCCGCTGCAATACGCGAGCAGATGGTAGAACGTGGCTATACCGAAAATCCCACATCACCGCTGCTTATCAATATAGCCGTGACTACACAACGCGAGATTTCCACCGAACCAGCACTTCCTCCGGGAGGGTTCCCCTACAATGGACCGTATTATCCCTACTGGATGTATCCTCGCTACAATTACTGGTCGAATTACTATGCTAATGCCCAAGTAATTACTGGAATATACAAAGAGGGTGTATTGACCATGGACATGGTGAATATCAATGAAAAGATTCCGCTCTATTCATCATCGGTGGCAACCATTATCAACAATGGAGGATCAGGTCCTTCGCAATACCGCAACCTCGAAGCAATTGCTCAGGCAGTAGAAGTGTTGTTCTCCAAATATCCTGTACCCCTGCTTCCGCAATATCGTAAATAAGACAATCAAATTGATAATCGCTATACTTTATTAAGGCTCGGTACGAGAATCATCTCAACACCGGGCCAATTTTTTGCCAGATATTGGCGGAGATAATCTTGAGTGTCATTAGCTATCACCTTATCATTGTCGAAATAAGTATTATAGAGTAGCGAATGCAGACGCAACCCCCTTGTTTGTAATGCTTCGAGAGAGAGTATCGTATGATTGATGGATCCAAGACGACCATTAGTAACGAGAGCAACAGGGATATGCCTTGTAAGGGGATAGTCAATGGTAAGCATTTCATCGGTCATTGGCACCATTAATCCGCCTGCACCTTCAATCAGCACCACATCATATAGCGATTCAAGGCGTTTAGTAGCTTCGTCAATCAATGTAATATCCACTTTGGCGCCATCAAGCTTTGCAGCTAAATGAGGTGAGGCGGGGTAGCTGAAAATAATAGGAGCTGAGGTGTGGTCAAGGTCTACTGGCTGCATTCCTATCCCCATGATGTGCCGATGTACTTCAATATCCTCCGAATACTCATGATTTCCTGTCTGAATAGGCTTTTCAGTGATTACCGAAAAGCCTTGATCCATGTATCGTTTAGCCAACCACCCGGTTACATAACTTTTGCCCGCATCGGTATCGATGCCCGATATAAATATTGTCTCGCTCATAGTTTGCGATAGATGAAGTAAAGTGGATTAAAAGTTAGTGTAGCGTGTCCATCCACATCAAGTGGATATGATGTTATAGCATTCCGCATGGAAACTGTTGAGATAGGATTACGACGCAGGGCGTTAACCCCTGACCGACGTAAATGTCGGAATACATGATGAGGGGTGTCGAACCGCTTTGTGAGCAATTCATCTTCGCATGTGATAAGCTGAAGCTCGCCTACAGCCGATGACCACAGGGGTGAATCAGCGTCAAAATAATGATGAGTTGGGACTCCTGACATCTTCAACTCTCGACACATTTGTGAGCCAAAGGTGCTAAAGGCAAGTATTCCTCCACGGCGAAGTGCTTTAGCGGCATTGTGCAGGAAGTTCTCGGGAGAATGAAACCATTGAATTGTTGATGAACTTATTATTAAGTCCAGGCTATCAGGAGCAACCTTGTGAAGCTCGATTTCGGCATCACACTGCTTAAATTTAATGTTTAATTCTTTTTCGTAACCTATTGTGGTTGGGTTGATAGAGCTTGCGGATATATCCCATAATTCAATTTCAGAAGGATTAACGTCAGCGAGGTATTGACGGGTTAGGAACCCCGATCCGCAACCAATTTCAAGTATCTTAGCGGGGTTTGTGCTCGGCAATTGGTTGCGTGTAGACAACCACAGATGAGTAGCAATTTCTCTTTGCAAGTCGGCCTCTTTATCGTAGCTTTCAGCTGCTGATTCAAAACGCTGGGCTACATATTCTTTATCGACAATTGCTTGGTCGATTAAAGCTTGCCAATTGGGAAAATGCCCCGACTCCATTTCGATATAGGGAATCCTCATATCCGACCAGCAGTCAGCCTGATTCTTAGGTGGAAATATAGCGTCAGACTCACCAATATACGCTACTGTCCATGGGAGATGAGGAGTGGATTGACGTGCCCGTTCACGAAGAATGCGCAGCTCTTCGGTCAGTTCTTCGATCGGTCGTTGTGGCATTTTGACACTGAAATCATCCCAATCGTGCTTCGAAGCGAACATTCGTCTATAAAACTTGCGGAGATTTCGTTCGTTAAGATTTGCGAGCGTTCCTTCACAAATTTCTATTGGTATACCAAACTTGTCGTCAACTGGGCGTTCCGTGCCGTTAATGGCCAAAAGTAGTGTTACGTTGTCAGGCTTCCAGTTGCCTAACACACGAGCAGCCTCCATTACACCAAATGACCAAGCTATCACACACACTTCATAATAATCCTCAGTTGGCAATTGAATGGATTCATCCGAGTAATTCCAAAGGACAAGTATATCATACCCGGGGCGAGAGATTCCGCTAAGAGCAGTGGCATCCGCAGCCCATCCCAAGAATATGATAAGAAGGCGCTTATTGTGTGCTTTAGTAATCCAATACTGTGTCATAGAGAAGACGCTAATTTGTCAAGATCGCTATGTGAGAGAGCAGAGCTTAAGGAGAATCGAATGCGTTCGGTGCCGGGAGGTACAGTAGGCACTCGTATCGGTAGTGCTACTATGCCGGATTCTTTTAACTTAGCCGCAAGTGATAAAGCTCTATGCGCATCACCTATTATCAATGGCTGGATATGAGATACCGGGGTGTCGCAACCATGATTTACAAGAATGTCATGGAGGTGTATGGCAAGTTCGTGTAGATGCTTACGACGACTATCAGCCTCAAGCATTCGGTCAATCATCACAGACGACCAGGCGCAATTGACAGGGGGCAATGAAGTGGAAAAAATAAAGCTTCGTGCTGTGTTAATCAAATAGTGACGTATATCTTCATTTGTCACACAAAACGCGCCGACTGAGGCTAATGCTTTACCCATAGTGCCAACCATTACATCTACATCGTCCCCGTAAGACTGAGCCAAACCAAGCCCGTGCTTGCCAAGTACGCCGAAAGCGTGCGCTTCGTCGACCATAAGTAACGCTTGCGGGAAACGACGTTTAAGTTCCACAATCTGCTGCAGTGGGGCCAAATCCCCATCCATTGAGTAAACGCTTTCTACGATGATTAATAAGCGCGACGCATTGGCGTTGGCTATAAGCAACTTTTCCAGATGCGTCATATCGTTATGTCGGAATCGCTCAAAACGAGCACCCGAAAGCTTTATGCCGTCGATAATAGAAGCATGCACTAATTTGTCGGCGATAATTACAGTGTGCTTGTCGGTCAAAGAGCTTACGATCCCGGTATTGGCGTGGTAACCTGAGTTGAAAAGCAGGGTAGGGCGCTGGTACAAATCGGCCAGTTTATTTTCAAGTGATCTATACTCCCTTTGATGTCCGGCCAGCAGGCGTGATGCCGATGAAGTCATGGGGATGAGAAGATCGGCTTGTACCTTCCAAAAAGCCTCGATTGAAGATATATCTGAAGCCAATCCAAGATAGTCATTGCTCGACAGGTCAATCATTGATTGATCGGCTTCGGTGGGAATAATGCGAAAGTTACCCTGCTGTCGAAGCACTTCGAGTTTATTCCTTATTGTATCCATTTACGGGGGAGATAATCTGAAGCATATTATTAACCAGAGTTGTCAGATCTTCATCAGAAATGATGTATGGAGGCATTATGTACACCAGTTTGCCAAATGGGCGCACCCATATGCCTCGTTCTACACATTGCCGCTGAAAACTCTCGACATCTACAGGCTCTTTCATCTCGATAACGCCGATTGAACCTATAGAGCGAACTTCCGCTACATTGTCAAAATGTGCTGCAGGTGCAATGAGCTGTGTTATTTTTGCATTGAGATGTTCCAGGCGCATCTTCATATCCTGTGTCTGGAGCAGTCTGATCGACGCAATGGCAATTGCACATGCGAGCGGATTTCCCATAAAGGTAGGACCATGCATAAGTACACCGGCTTCACCCTTGGATAATGTAACTGCCACATCCTCGGTAGTAAGCACGGCGCTCATCGTCAGATATCCGGCGGTCAGTCCCTTGCCAATGCACATTATGTCAGGCTCCACACCAGCATGTTCCCACGCAAACAGTCGTCCTGTGCGCCAAAAGCCGGTTGCTATTTCATCGAAAATGAGCAATAATCCGTATTTATCGCACAGCTTTCGTGCCTCAACAAGATATTGCGGTGAGTATATCCTCATGCCGCCGGCCCCCTGCACAATCGGCTCGAGAATCAGGGCTGCAAGTGTGTTATGATGCTCTTCAATAATGCGTTTTAAGGGTTCAATATCAGTTGGATCCCATGGTGCGCCGTAAGGTGTCTGTGGCGCCGGCGCGAAGAAGCGTATAGGGAGAGCTGGGCCAAACGCCCCATGCATACCGGTAACCGGGTCGCAAACGCTCATCGCATTCCATGTGTCACCATGGTATCCGGAGCGGATTGTTACGAAATCGGTTTTGTCATGGCGTCCACTCGTTGCTATGGCATACTGTACAGCTATTTTCATCGCCACCTCCACCGCTACAGACCCTGAGTCGGCATAAAACACATTATGCATCGATGGTGGTGCCATATTCAGGAGAAGTTTTCCTAATTCGATCGCTGGCTCATGAGTCAACCCGCCAAACATTACATGGCTCATCTGTGACAACTGCTGCGTTGCAGCAGCGTTTATTACCGGATGATTATACCCATGTATAACGCACCACCACGACGACATACCGTCAATCAACTCAGTGCCGTCGGCCAGCTTTAGTCTTACGCCATCGGCCGAAACCACTTTGAAAGTAGGAAGTGGATCGATAGCAGATGTATAAGGGTGCCATAAGTGCTTGCGGTCCCAAGCGTCGGATATCTTGTCAAAGTCTACTTTTCCCATTGGTATAAATAGCATTGTGAGAATGCGACTACAAAATTAGCAAAATTCACTGATATCATCAGCTATATACACGTAAAAAGGGTTGCCGTTGAAGGCAACCCTAAAAGTTCAGTTATTTATTTCTGGATTTATTCGTTTCCGCTGTCAACGGGCTTCATATCGTAGGATGACATTGCGATTGTGAATCCCCAATAGATAAATGCGAGGGCGGTAAGGAAGCTAACCATCATCATATCCTGTAACCAACCTGCTTCGAGGAAGAAGAATCCAATGAGGATCAACAGGATACCATTGATCAGATACAACCACCAATAGCGACGTTGACGTGAGCTAACTGAGCCTACAAGCGCTTCAAAGCCCCAAAAGAGGAAAATGAAAGCCAGGAAGTAGGGTAGTATAAATTCTGACAAGATTACTGAGCGTACCATAAGGAAGCCGATGAACATATCAATCACGCCTCCCGCAAGCCACCAGCCCCATCCACGCGGACGGTTGACGCCTGCCGACACACAAAGTTGAACGATACCGGCGAGGATAAGTAACCAACCGAAAATCTGAGATGCTACAGCATATCCGGCTGCAGGCCAGAACCAGTAGGCAAACCCTCCTACTACCATCAAAATACCAACGACAAGGACAATCCACCAATACTTTGACTGTCCTAAATAGTTAAATTGTAAGGCTTTCATAGTTAATAATTTTTTAGATTAATTTTTTGTTTAAATTGTTGTTTCGCTTTTGTAATTATAACAATCGTTTATTAATTTTGTTTTTGCTTGTTAAATTAAAATGATAATAAAACATATCATAGTTGATGGGTTCAAAAATTTGTGGAATATAGTGGATTTGTTTAATTTTGTGGTGCAATAGCACACTCAATGGGCCGTATACTCAAATATGCACGTATCATAATATCAGCGATTATTTTGCTGATGGTCACCGCATTGTTGGCCGCACCTACCCCTATTATCATAGATATTGCGCATTGGATAGTTGAAATACAGCTCTTTACGCTTGCTTTGACATTCTCTGTAGGATGGTTTATGCTATGGATTGCCATCACCCTTGTGTTTGGTCGTATATATTGCTCCACCATATGCCCGTTAGGTACGTTGATGGACATATTCTCAAGTTTGCGACGTAGACGTATCTATCGTTTCGTAGCACCCATGGCCAGACTTCGATATCTTATACTCACGTTAGCCGTAATTTCGGCTATCCTCGGTATTAGTTGGATATATCAATATCTTGACCCTTATAGCGATTTTGCAATTATAATTGATGCTTTTTCACATCTTGGTGAGGCATCAGTAATAGGGTTGGTTATCGCGATGGTGCTATTGGCTATTGTAATCGCTGCTGCTTTATGGCGAGGACGTATATTGTGCAATACTCTTTGTCCTGTGGGCACGACCTTGGGCTCAGTGAGCCGCTACTCGATAATGCATATTGATATCGATACTGACCTCTGCGTCAACTGTCGGCGGTGTGCCGATGTGTGCAAAGCCCAATGCATCGACCTGAATGACCACGTAGTCGATTCATCGCGGTGCGTCAATTGCTTCAACTGCCTACCCGTATGTCCCAATGACGCAATACATTATACTACTCAACGGAAACAACTGTCAATACCCATGATGCAGGCGCTTTCGACAGGAGCTGCTTCGGCAATGACATCACCCTGCGCATCGGCGAGGACAAAAATGAATAATAACAAGAATATCAATCCAAGATGAAACAATATCTCGAACTGTTGCAACATATTCTCGACCACGGTACTGAAGTGCCCGACCGTACAGGCACAGGCACTCTCTCAACATTCGGATATCAGATGCGTTTTGACTTGAGTAAGGGTTTTCCTTTGCTGACTACTAAGAAATTGCATCTAAAGTCAATAATATATGAGCTTCTGTGGTTTCTTGCCGGCGATACTAATGTGAAGTATCTGCAAGACAATGGCGTGAGGATATGGAATGAATGGGCTGATCCCGATGGCGATCTTGGTCACATTTATGGATATCAATGGCGTTCGTGGCCCGATTATAATGGGGGGCATATCGATCAGATCACCCAAGCAATAGAAACAATTAAGTCTGACCCCCATTGTCGGCGTAATATTGTGAGTGCATGGAATGTGGCCGACCTTAAGAATATGAATCTGCCACCCTGTCACGCATTTTTCCAATTTTACGTTGCCAATGGCAAATTGAGTCTGCAATTATATCAACGGAGTGCCGATTCATTCCTTGGGGTGCCATTCAACATCGCATCCTATGCATTGCTCACTATGATGGTAGCCCAAGTTACAGGGCTTGAACCAGGAGAGTTTGTGCACACATTGGGCGACGCTCACCTATATCTTAACCATCTTGATCAAGCACGACTACAGCTTACCCGAGAGCCGCGACCCCTTCCCCGAATGCTAATTAATAATGACGTGAAGTCAATATTCGATTTCACCTACGATGATTTTAAGCTCGAAGGTTACGACCCACATCCACATATAAAAGCCATCGTATCAGTATGACAATTACAATTATAGCCGCCATCGCCGCCGGCGGAGCAATTGGTCGCAACGGCGACTTGTTGTTTCATATCTCCGATGATCTTAAGCGATTCAAGCAACTCACCGTCGGACACACAGTGATTATGGGTCGTAGAACATTTGAATCATTGCCGGGCGGTGCGCTACCACGCCGACGAAACATTGTAATCACCCGCAACCCGGACTACACAAAGGAAGGTATAGAGACCTATACATCGCTCGATGATGCTCTTGATGCTCTTGATGATACCGACGATGTTTACATAATTGGAGGAGGGCAGATTTACAAAGAGGCAATCGATCTCGCCGACCGATTGGAGCTGACACTGATTGACGCGAAGGTTGAGGATGCTGACACTTTTTTCCCTCGCTTCGATACTTCGGAGTGGGAGTTGGTTTTTCTTTCGCCCGACCACACTGACCCCGTAAGTGGCGTCACTTACCGCTTCGCCACTTACGAGTCGTGAGTGTAGTGGAATCACTCACTTATTAATCACGAGGGGTGATTCGGTAAATCGTACCTTCTATTAGCGATAGGTAAACGTCGGAGGTTGTGGGGTCAAGGTCGATTCCATTAACTTCGGATGATCCCAGTTTAATATTTGTCACATGCTTGCCGTCGGGTGTGACAATTGCGATGTGTCCTCGACGCGAACCAGCGTAAATGAGTCCATCGCGCTCGGCTACGATACATGGCGCATGTTCATATCCGAATCCAAGGTCGACGGTCCACAGCTCTTTGAAATCGGGAGCGGTAAGGTCAACAGCAACTAACTCACCATCCATGGTTTTTGCGTAAGCACGCGAACCATCCTGGCTTACTCCGAGCGATTCGCGATATTTGTGGTCTTTATTACGCCATATAGTTTTACCGTTGTTTCGATCGATGGCTGTCATATAGCGGTCGGGGGCCACAATTACCACCTTGTCGTCAGTCACAACAGGGACACAGTTGCCAGGACCAAGCATATTGGCTGATTTACCATTGTTCCACTTCCAACGGAGTGTTCCATCGTTTTTGTTCAGACAATATAAATATGTGTCCCATGCACCAAAAATCACATCGTCGCCATCAACCACAGGTGCAGCCTGGCAGTAATTAGCAAGAGAATTATTGCGCCATATCAATTCGCCTGTATTTATGTCGTAGCATTCCATTTTTTTGTATCCACCTTGGTAAAGACGACCATCCACTATAAGACCATCGGCTACATAAGGGCCATCGGAACGCACAACAGAATAGGCCGAACCGGTGCGAGAGTCGATAAAACGTAAAGCATCATCGGCGCTGGGTATTGCTACTATGGTGTCGTATGCTGATGAACGTGAGAATAGTGAAGCTCCGGTGACTCTTGACCAGATTTCTTGGCCGTTTACCTTGTCAACAGCTTTCACATCGCCAAGCGAAGTGCCGTAATACACTTTGTCAGTGTCAATACCAAGTCGGGTGAAAATTGATGCACTGTCAGCAACAATGCGACTAATCGCCAGTGTTTTCCCATTCACATTTACAGTGGTATCGCTCAATGTAGTTACGGCCCAAGTCAGGTCGGGGCGGGGGGTTGATGTGCCGAAGGCTTGAATCCGTTCAGCAGGTTGATTAAGACGTTTCTGGTAGAAAATAACAGAGTCAGAGGTAACATCCATAAGTGTATAACCATAGTCGCCGTTGCGGCAGTCAAGAGCCCTCACCATCATGCAGGGAATGTCGCCACATTGATAGGGCCGGTTCACATGATAGTGTCCGTTGACGTGGACTACAGTGGGGTAACGGTGGAGTATTTCGGCATAAGCCTGATAGTTGTCAAGATCGTCCTGCAAAGGATAATGGTTGAATGACACTACACGCCGCCCGTCTGTGGCTTTCTCTGCAAGCGTTGCATCCAGCCAGTGAAGATCTTCCTGTTTTATGTGTCCATCTCCCATCTTCATAAATGGCCCACAATTGATACCAATAATCACAAGCGAATCGGTAGTAGTAACAAACCGGTCGTTACCCCATATTTCGTTGAAAGTACGGGTAGCTGACTGGCTCCAGTTATTCTCGTGGTTGCCGGGGAGTACATATAGGGGTTGCTTAATGTTGTCAAGAATAGATTTTATATTATATAACTGTTCATCAGACCCTTCATTGGTCAGGTCACCGTCAAGCACAACGATGTCGATGCCAGATGTAGTGTTTATTTCGTTAACAACTTGACGCAATATAGTGTCGTTGGCGTTATGCGGAGTAACATGCACGTCACTAAGCACTGCGATGCGGTAAGCAGATGCCGTTGTGGCTAAGAGCGATAGACTGATTAAGGGTAATACCTTACGTAGTTTCATGATTGGTTATTAAATATGTCTAAATAATTGTGATAGCGCGAAGTTACGAAATATTTTGGTCAAAGACGTGGCAATTATGGCCATTATTGCCACTCGCTAACATTAAGGTAAGAATAATTATTATCTTTGTTGAGCAGGCACTATATTCACTTTATTTCATAACCAAGTATCATACTGTTTAAGGTGAACAAAAATTTATTTATAAGTGTTAAAACAGAAATTATCACATAAAATATGAACGTTTCAACAAAATTTACAAGTGCATGTTTGATGTCGTTATTGATGACATCTTGCCATAAAGAGAAAGAGGCCACAGTACAGGAGCCTATAAGAGTGGATATTACAGCTGTAGAGGCTACTGAAGTAACAAAAGGTCGCACATATTCGGGCACTGTTGAGGAGTCGAGTGGCACAGCGGTGAGCTTTGCCACAGCCGGAACTATCAATACAGTGAATGTAAATGTTGGTGATAGGGTGAATAAAGGGCAGCTTATAGCCACGGTAGATGGATCAAATCTTCAAAACGCTTATGCTATCTCACAGGCTACTCTAAACCAAGCCCAGGATACCTACAACAGAATGAAGCAGTTGCATGAAGCCAACGCACTACCCGACATCAAGTGGGTTGAAGCTCAAAATGCGTTGAAATCGGCGCAAAGTGCTGCTGCCATTGCTCACAAGGGGTTAAGCGACGCCTCATTGTATGCGCCCCAAAGCGGATACGTGTCCGAGAAGTTTCTGGATGCGGGTATGAATGCCGCCCCTGGCATACCTGTTGTGAAGATTGTAGATATATCTAAAGTTAAGATTTCCATACCGGTGCCTGAGAATGAAATTTCGGCGGTGAGCGACAATGCCGTTGCTACAATTACTGTAGGAGCCCTCGGTGACAAAAAATTTACTGGACATCTTGTAGAAAAAGGAGTGTCGGCCAACTCGCTGTCGCGCACCTATAGTGTGAAATTTGAAGTCGACAACACTACAGGCGAGTTGCTCCCCGGTATGGTATGTGATGTAACCATTGACAATGCCCAGGCACAGCACGCCTTGACATTGCCAATTGACGCTGTGCTTCTTGATGCCGACAATCAAAATTTTGTGTGGATAGCAAAAAACGGTAAAGCCCATAAGCAGATTGTGAGAGTCGGTGGTTTTACTTCGTCAACTCAACTCATCATTAACGAAGGTCTTGAGCAAGGTGATTCTGTGATTGTTAGAGGCCAGCAGAAGGTGAGCAATGGTACTCCGGTTGTAAATATTGACAGCGAAAAGTAGACACAAGGTTATGGCTATTGAAAACAGCAACATCAAGCGCAGCGGTATCGTAGCCTTTGGTCTTCGATATCACAAGCTGGTAATTCTGGTTGTGGTGGCACTTGTATGCTTTGGCATATATGCACTGGAACAGATGAATAAAAACGAATTCCCGAGTTTCACAATTCGAGAGGGATTAGTGGTGGCGGTGTGTCCCGGAGCCACATCAGAAGAAATGACCGACGAGGTGCTTAAACACCTCGAAGATTACATTTTCAGCTATAAGGAAGTAGATAAATCGAAAACACACTCACGATGCACCAATGGTATGGTAATCGTGTTTGTGGAGCTTGACAATAACATATCTGACACCGAGCCATTCTGGAATAAATTCCAAATCGGACTATCAAAAGCAAAGGCCAATTTACCCAGCAGTGTTCTGGCCGTAGAAGCACTTACTGATTTCGGCGATACTTCAGCCTTGTTGATTTCGCTGTCGAGCGAGGACAAAACTTACCGCGAACTCGGTGACATGATTGACAATCTTCGTGATCGACTACGCTCGGTTGAGAGTGTAGGTTCAATGTCGATTGTCGGGAAGCAAAATGAGCAGATTTCGATAATAGTTGATAACGAGAAACTTGCACATTATGGAATAAAGTCAAGCTTATTGGCGGCATCCCTTGCACGGCAAGGTTTTAATACTACCGGTGGAGAGCTTAAAGGTGAATACTATACTACTCCCATCAGTATTCAGCGTCCGGTAGATTCAGAGCAAGATGTAGCCGATATGATAGTGCTTTCTACACCCGACGGCTCAGTGGTGAGGGTAAGAGATATTGCGGAAGTGAAACGTGAATACCCCGATCCATCCTCTTTTATTACCTACAACGGCACAAAATCTGTGCTATTGAGCGTGTCGATGAAGGACGGCAACAATATAGTAAAGATGGGTGAGGAGGTGCAGAAAGTGCTTGATGAGTTCGAGCAGACTGCACCGGCGGATGTGAAAATAGAGAAGATCACCGATCAACCTACAGTTGTAAGCTCAAGTGTGTATGATTTTCTTCGCGAGTTGCTGATAGCCATTGTAGCGGTAGTGATTGTGATAATACTGCTCCTCCCGATCAAGGTAGCTTTAATTGCCGCCGGCACAATACCGGTTACAATCTTCATATCCCTTGGTATTTTCTACGCCTTAGGCATAGAGTTGAATACAGTGACGCTTGCATGCTTGATTGTGTCGCTGGGTATGATTGTCGATAATTCCGTGGTGATAATCGATAATTATGTTGAGCTTATATCGGAGGGTGTTGACCACGCTACCGCAGCATACCGATCAGCCGTAGAATTCTTGAAAGCTATATTCTCGGCTACATGCGCTATTTCTATAACGTTCTTCCCCTTCTTGCTTACACTCACGGGTATGTTCCGTGACTTCATGAACGATTTCCCATGGGCTATCACAATTATCTTGTTCATATCACTTGTAATTGCCGAAACACTCGTTCCATGGTTGCAGAAAAAGATTATTAAAAAACCGATTTACAAGCTCGAACAAGAAGCTGTAGCTTCAGGCAAAAAGAAATTCTCTTTCTTTACGATGCTTCAGGGGGGATATAATAAGCTCGTTGACTTTTGCTTTGCATGGCCTAAAACTACACTTATCCTTGGTTTGATATGCATCGTAGGTGGTACAATGATGTTTGTAGACCGTCCGATGAAACTTATGCCAATTGCCGAACGCAATCAGTTTGCAGTGGAAATCTATCTTCCCACAGGAGCTTCGCTCGAACGCACCAACAGTGTAGCCGACTCACTGGAGAACATATTACTAAAGGATAAAAGAGTGGTTTCGGTTGCATCGTTCCATGGATGTTCTTCTCCACGATTCCAGACCACATATGCACCACAGGTAGGAGGCCCCAACTACTGTCAATTTATTGTCAACACAATAAGTGAAGAGGCAACAATTGAGTTGCTTAATGAATATACTCCTAAGTGTGAGTCATATTTCCCGGATGCTTTCTGCCGCTTCAAACAGCTTTCATACTCTAATGCCGACTATCCTATTGAGGTGCGAGTGACCGGTAGCGATTTTGCACATATCCAGATGGTCGCCGACTCTGTGCTTGCTGTGATGCGCAACACTCCCGGTGTGCGCCTTGCTCGTCCAAACACCAGCACACCTCAGGTCTCAGCTCAGGTTCAACCCGATGTTACCAAAGAATCACGTCTTGGAATCAGCAACCTATGGCTTGAAGGGGCACTTGCCCTTCGCTATAGCGATGGTTTGCCTGTTGCTACAATTTGGGAGGGTGACTATGGCGTACCAGTTGCCGTAAAGAGTCTTCGTGCAGATAGTTCGACTTATGGCGACCTCATAAATGAGAATATTCCTATACTCGACATCGCTAATGCACCTCTAAGCCAGTTCGCCGAGGTTAACCCCACGTGGAGCTATGGTTTGATGGGGCATTACAACGGCAAACCAACTATTACACTAATTGCCGAACATGAGCGCGACCTAAATACCATCAATCTTACACGTGAGATAATGTCGGAAATCGACAAGATCGACCTTCCCGATGATGTTTCAATAGAGTATGGCGGTGACTACGAAAACACCTTTGACATACTTCCACAAATCATCAAAGCCTTGTTGATTTCGGTAGTAATCATTTTCTTCATCATTCTATTGCACTACAAGCAGGTGGGCATTTCGATGATATTATTGCTCTCGCTCTTGCTCTGCATCCCTGGTGCCGCGCTTGGCCTCTTTGTGATGGGTGAACCTATAAGCCTCACTTGCACACTGGGCATCATATCGCTCATGGGTATATTGGTGCGTAATGCTATTATAATGATTGACTATGCCGAACAGATTCAAGGTCAGGAAGGACTTAACAACCGACAGGCATCACTCGAGTCGGCCAAACGACGCATGCGCCCTATATTCCTCACTTCGGCCGCAGCCACTATGGGTGTGTTGCCTATGGTGATTGAAGGAAGTGCGCTATGGCAACCGATGGGTACTGTGATATTCTTCGGAACACCTCTTACAATGATCTTTACTCTTACTGTAATTCCCGTGGCTCTTTGGAAATTCTCAGGTAAACAACCGCTTGATCCACCTTATGGACCTCCCACGCCTGATTTCCCAAATGTCGAACCAACATCCTCAGCCACTACATCATCTACCACTCCGGTGGCAGCAACCAATAATGCTACACAATCATGAAATCCCGGATCATCATATTAACCATAAGCTTACTTACCGCTGGCTCATTATTAGCTCAAAAAGCATTGACACTTCAAGACTGTAGGCGCTTGGCGGCAGAAAATAACGCAAAAGTGCGCATTGCCCGAGGCAACCGTGAAGCCGCTACCGAAGTAAGCAAAGATGCTTTTACTAAGTATTTTCCTAACGTAAGCGCTAATTTTTTAGCTTACAGATCCAATAAGGGAGCGTTGCAATATTCCCTACCATCAATCGGATCCTTGCTTCCCGCTGAAATTGCGCCAATAATACCTCCTCAGTTTGCACCGCTCACCGATAAGTCACTCGGAAATATTGATCTGATTAAAAGCGGTTGGAACTTTTCGGTTCTTGCTGTACAGCCTGTATTCATGGGAGGACGCATATTAAATGGGAATAAGTTGGCTCATGTTGGTGAGGAAGTGGCACGCTTGCAAGAGAACGATGCCACCGATGAAGTAATGCTCACTGCCGAAAAATACTATTGGCAGATTGTAACTCTGCAATCAAAGAAACGCACATTGCAATCAGTGTTGAAAATGGTTGATACTCTCGAATATCAAGTCAATGCTGCCGTAAAAGCAGGAGTTACACTACCCAACGACTTACTTAAAGTACAGTTGAAGCGTAACGACTTACGGGCAACGATGGTTGACCTCGACAACGGCATAACATTAGCTTCAAACCTCCTGGCACAATATGTGGGTCTTAGTGGCGATTCAATTACAATAATTTACGAAGAAGCGCCGGCAGAGGTTCCTGACTACCCATTGTCGCTCTACATCGAGCCGCAGCAGGCAGTAAGTCTAACAACTGATTATCTATTGTTGAATCAGAGTGTCAAGGCATCTGAATTGCGTACCAAACTGGCAGTTGGAGAAAATCTGCCGGAAGTGGGACTTGGCGGAGGATGGGTCTACGATGACCTTTTCAGCCAGCATCACAATTTTGCCGCGGTGATGCTCACCGTAAGTGTGCCTATCACTGATTGGTGGGGTGGGTCGCATAAGATAAAGAAAAGCCGAATCGAAGAAACTAACGCACGTTTACAGCAGGAAGATCTTACACAGCTGCTCCAGATTAAAATGGAGAACGCTTGGGATGAACTCACCGCTTCGCATCGCAAAATGACAATAGCCCACGAGAGCATATCTCAATCTACAGAAAATCTGCGTCTGAACGATAACTATTACCGCGTAGGTGTGTCTACGATTACCGATCTGCTCGATGCTCAGACACTATATAGACAGAGTTGTGACCAATATACCGAAGCTTACGGTGATTTCCGGCTCAAAGTAGCACAATACCTTGACGCCACCGGTCGGCTTGACTATCAGGTAACTCAATAAATTGTTTTATTACCCTAAAGAATAGTGTTTTATATTATGGAGAAAGGACACTGGTGGACTGCACCCACCGAGAGCGCCAACGGTCGACTTATAATGGTGACAGGACGAAAAGATGTGGCTGAATTTCGCAATAATCCACGCTTCAACGTTCGTGTAGAAGTGACATGGCCTTACACCGGTGATGATACGGGTATGCCCAACAAGGCAACGTCAGAGTTGATGGAGCAAGTGCAAGAAGCCTTGCAAGTTGCATTTGATAAGGATCCTGTGGCAGTACTCACGGGAATATATACCGGCGACGATGAACGCAACTGGATATTCTATACGCTATCAACTCATATATTCGGTCGTAAGCTGAATGAAGCACTCGCCGATTTTCCCCAACTTCCGCTTTCTATCTACTGCGAGAATGATGCGGAGTGGGGTGAATATGACGAGATGTCAGAGGCCGAAATCAATCTCGACTGAGGCTTCGTGCCACTGCTTGTGCGCAACGTTGGCCGTCAATAGCCGCCGACACTATTCCGCCGGCATAGCCCGCTCCTTCACCACAAGGAAATAAGCCCTTGAGGCGTATGTGTTGTAATGACTCATTATCGCGCATCAGTCTCACAGGTGATGAAGTGCGCGTCTCCGCTCCGATCAGGACAGCATCGTTTGTAAGAAAACCACGCTGTTTTTTGCCAAATTCCTGAAATCCTTTTTGCAGCCTCTTGACAATGGGCCTCGGAAGCAATTGATCTATACGAGCCGCATGAATCCCCGGGGCATAACTTGTTGCCGGGAGTTGAGTCGATGTTTTTGAATTGACAAAATCGTGCATGCGCTGGGCTGGAGCGTTCTGCGAATTTCCACTCTCAGCAAAAAATTTCTGTTCAATTCCCTCTTGATATCGCATTATCTTCAACGGATCATCGCTTTGTGGCTCTATGTCCTCAGGAAGCACCTCCACTACCATGCCAGAATTGGCCCATCGGGTGCCGCGATTGCTGGGTGACATGCCGTTGACAGCCTGTAGTCCCGGTGCCGATGCACAAGGCACTATAAATCCTCCAGGGCACATGCAAAATGAATATACAGCGCGGTCATCAACCCGTGTAAGCAACGAGTATTCGGCAGGAGGTAAGAATTTACCACGACCGCCCGGTTTGTGATATTGAATAGCATCAATGAGTTGCTGAGGATGCTCCAGACGTACACCAACAGCAATACCTTTAGCTTCCATATCTACTCCCTGTGCATTGAGTGAGCGATATAGATCGCGCGCAGAGTGTCCTGCGGCAAGTATCACTGATCCATGCAGCTTACTTCCATCGGCCAGTTCCACGCCCTCTACGGTGTCACCATTTATGAGCAACCGATCCACGCGGGCATTGAAACGTACCTCTCCACCATATCGAAGTATTGTGTTTCTTATGGATTTGATAACTTCGGGCAATCTATCAGTGCCTATATGGGGATGTGCGTCTATCAGAACCGACTCTGGAGCGCCATTGCGATAGAATGTCTCCAATACATCGGTGATTGAGCCGCGTTTTTTTGAACGGGTGTACAGCTTGCCATCGGAGTAAGCTCCTGCACCACCTTCGCCAAAGCAGTAATTGGAGTCGGGGTCTACCACATCTTCTCGCGCTATTTTAGCTAAGTCTTTTCTTCGTTGGTCTACATCTTTACCACGCTCTACAACAATTGGTTTCAATCCCAACTTTATCAGTTCTAAAGCGGCGAATAATCCAGCAGGTCCGGCACCGACCACTACAACAGGCAGGGCGTATGTAACATCGCCATAATGAACCGGAGTCAGGATGGGGGTAGTATCAAAGGGCTTGTCAACGCCTACTTTAAGTGTAAGATTTATCATTACCTGACGCTGTCGGGCGTCGATTGAGCGTCGCGTAATTCTGATGCCGGTAATTCGGTTGCCGTCAATTCCCAATTGATCACTTACGGCGGTGAGCAGTCGGAGATCACTTGCGGCAACCTCGGGCGTAACCCGCAGACTTACTTCTCTGATTGTATCGTTGGGCATGGGGCGAAATGCTTGTTAAGACGTTTAATGATAATTACGGCGGTAATAACTGTTACCACAAATGCTATGAAGTCGCTTGATGCAATGCTCATCCACACTCCTTCTATTCCAAATCTCGGAGGTAAAAGTATGAGCAGAGGTATCAAGCAGATAAGCTGACGAGTGAGCGACAGGAAAATAGATATCTTAGGTTTACCAATAGACTGGAAGAAGTTTTGGATTACTATCTGTGCGCCGATAAGCGGATAGAACATGAAATACATCCGGGCTCCATCTCGCGAAATGTTAATCAGCACCTGCTCGGTAGTGAATAATCCGTTAACCTGATCGGGAAATATCTCATATATTATCCATCCTATTGAATTGATAATCACGCCGATAATGATACCTATTTTGAGTGTGCGCTTCACACGTTCCCATAGCTTGGCTCCGTAGTTGTAACCCAAAATAGGCTGCATACCCTGAGTAACACCAAAAACTATCATCACAAAGAACATACCTGATCGGTTGAGAATCCCATATGCTCCGACCGCAAGGTCTTTTGCGTCTCCGCCATAGTCGAGAAGCGCTCTATTGATAAATAGCACTACAATGCAGCCGCACACATTCATCAGGAATGGTGATAAGCCTATGGCATATATGCGTTTTAAGATTGATGGGGTAAACCAACGATCATGGAAGTTGAGATGAACATAACTTTTCTTAGAAAGGAAGTGGCACAGGACCCATATAAGCGAGGCAAATTGCCCAATATTTGTAGCCCATGCCGCACCTTTTATACCCCAATCGAGGGTAAATATAAAGATAGGTGCGAGTACGACATTAACCACTACCGACAGTAAGGCCGACACCATCGCTTTCTTAGGGTATCCGGTGGCACGCATAAGGTTGTTAAGACCGATGAATACATAACTTATAGGTGTACCTATGAGTATGACTTCCATAAATTCGCGTGCGTAGGGTAGGGTGGCATCGGTGGCTCCAAAAAAGGTTAATATTTCATCAAGGAATATCAATGTGATGCCACCAAAAAAGATGGAATGGATCAGGCACGCAAAAGCCACATTGTTTACGGTATCGGTGGCACGTTTAGTATTGCGTTGACCAAGAAATATCGAGCTTATTGTGGCACCACCTACTGCTATCAGTGTGCAGAAAGCAATCACAAGATTCATCAACGGGAAGGTAATGGCAAGTCCGGCTATAGCCATAGCCCCAACTCCTTGACCTATAAACATGGAGTCGATGATATTGTACAACGACACTGCAACACTGGCAATAATTGCCGGAACAGAGTATTGTACGATTAATCGGCCGATAGTCTGCGAACCTAATGACTGCGGTGATGTCTGCTCTTTTCCCATGATAATTCTATTGAATTGATACTTCTAACCACTAACAACTAATAGATGAGACCACCTATGATTTCGTTAATATCAGCTATGCTATGTCTGGTACAATATTCTTCAATACCATCAATTATCTTCAAGGTCACCGAGGGATCAACAAAATTAGCTGTTCCGATTTGTACCGCCGAAGCACCGGCAAGCATAAACTCAATAGCATCGGTTGCCGTCATTATTCCACCTAATCCCACTACCGGAATTTTCACGGCCTTGGAGACTTGCCATACCATGCGCAGAGCCACGGGCTTAACTGCGGGCCCTGACAGACCACCTGTTACTGTTGACAATACCGGGCGACGGCGTTCAGCGTCAACGGCCATACCCAGAAGTGTGTTTATCAGTGATACCGCATCAGCACCTTCATCCTCAGCTGCTCGTGCAATCGAAACGATATCACTCACGTTTGGTGATAGCTTTATTATCAAGGTTTTGTCGGGATAAGCTTCTCTGACAGCCTTGGTGACGGCACCAGCTCCTTGGCATGATGTGCCAAATGCCATGCCCCCTTGCTTAACGTTAGGACATGAGATGTTAACTTCAATACCTGCTATTTTATCGAGCGGTCGCAAGCGTCGGCACACTTCTACATAGTCATCGATTGTTGAGCCTGAAACGTTGACAAATATATTGGTGTCAAGATCTTTAATGCGAGGATATATATGCTCTATGAAGTAGTTAACACCTTTGTTCTGGAGTCCTACGGCATTAAGCATTCCTGAGGGAGTTTCGGCCATGCGAGGATAAGGATTTCCTTCACGGGCATTAAGAGTAGTGCCCTTAACAATAAATCCACCAAGCCGATTGAGGTCAATCAAATCACTGAACTCCTCGCCGTAGCCAAATGTTCCTGAGGCTGTCAAAACAGGATTTTTAAGCTTCAGCTTACCCAAATTTACTTCTAATCTTGCCATAACAATTGATCGATGTTGAATATCGGCCCATCTGTACATACGCAACGATGTCCTTCGGTTGTAGATTGTACGCAGCATAAGCAAGCACCTAATCCACAGGCCATTGTGTTTTCAAGCGACACTTCACAACCTATATGAAGGCGATACGCAACAGCGGCAACTGCCTGCATCATTGGTTCTGGGCCACAGCAGTATATATGGCTCCATGAGCCGTGTAGCAACTGACGGTGATTTATCACAAAGCCTTTTTCACCATGTGAACCGTCTTCAGTGGTTGTGAACACAGTGCCATACTGCATGAAGTCGTCAATCTCAAGCAAGTCGTACTTTGAGCGAGCCCCTAATAAGAATGCAGGCTCAATGCCCGACTCTTTGAACTTACGACCCAAATATAACAGTGGCGCAACACCAACTCCACCTCCAATCAACAATGGACGATCACCTGCCTTATCCATATTCCAGCCATTTCCTAAAGGAAGGAGTGAATTAATAATGTCTCCAGGTTTGGATTTAATAAGTTCGCTGGTTACAACTCCGGCATTGCGAATGAGTAAACGCATACAATTGCCGTCAACATCATTTATCGATATAGGCCTGCGCAGCAATGCACCAGATGCGGCAGGTGCTTTAAGTTCAACGAATTGTCCTGGAAGCATAGGAGGAAGATCCCCCTGAGATGGTTTTAGCCATAAACTTACATAGTTGCTACCCAGGGGTTCAGCCTTGGTAACAACCATGTCAATAAGATATTTCTTCAGCTTTGTCATATTGCCAACAAAATTACCACTTTTTGCTGACAACCGCAAGACTCATTCAGTTACTTCTCCCTTTTCTTTACTTACGGCAGATGCAGCAAGGGCCTGCCACAGGGGATCATCGGGTATGGGTGCATCGATTGCGATTTGCTCCTTGCTCACGGGATGAATGAAATCGATGTGCTGTGCCCTGAGTGATATCGAGCCATCGGGGTTACTGCGCTTGTCACCGTATTTCAAGTCCCCCTTAACAGGACATCCTATCGATGCCAATTGCGCTCTGATCTGATGCTTACGACCAGTGTGAAGATCTACTTCGAGCAGATAGTAACGGTCGCTCTCTCCTATAAGCTTATAGCTGAGTATGACTTCCTTTGCTCCAGGTTTAGGCGAAGTACTTATATAAGATTTATTGTTGCGCTCCACTGTGGTAATATAACCTGTAAGTGTGTCAGCGTCTTTGGGAGGACGGTTTCGCACAATGGCCCAATAGCGCTTGTTGACCCGCCGATCACGGAACATATCATTAAGACGTGCCAGCGCCTTTGATGTGCGTGCAAACACCACAAGCCCACCCACCGGACGGTCAAGTCGGTGTACAAGCCCACAGAACACATTACCAGGGCGGTTGTATTCCGTCTTTATCCATTCCTTGACGGCATCTATCAGGGTAGGGTCGCCAGTCTTGTCGCCTTGAACAATCTCGCCGGGTAGTTTTTCTACCACGGCGAGATGATTGTCGATATATATTACTTTCAAATCCTGAGAAAATAAGGTTAGATGCCCAGGTCCTTCTTAACAGCATCAATTTTGGACTTGGCCTCGGCTTGTGCCTTATCGTAGTCGGCCTTATCTGTAAGTTCTCCTTTGACCTCGATATAGAATTTGATTTTCGGCTCTGTGCCCGACGGGCGTACAGATACCTTAGATCCATCAGCTGTGAAGAATTGAAGCACATTGCTGGTGGTGGGCATATCCATCTTATCAACCTTCCCGTTAGTTAGGTCGGTGACATTAAGGTCTGCGTAATCTTTTACGATAACTACTTCAGAACCGCCAAGCGATTTAGGAGGATTAGCGCGGAATGCCTTCATCATTGCAACGATTTCCTCAGCTCCCGACTTTCCGGTGCGTACAACTGAAATACCCTCTTCACGCGAGAAGCCGTATTTGATATAGATATCCTGAAGCATGCCCATGAAGTCGAGGTTGCGATCTTTTGCCCAAGCGCAGATTTCGGCCATAAGTGAGATTGCTGACACAGAATCCTTGTCGCGCGCGAAATCTTCGGCCAGGAAGCCGTAGCTCTCTTCACCACCACCTAAATAGTGGGCGGTGCCTTCGTGGTCGCGTATCACAGATGCAATCCATTTGAAGCCGGTGTAGCAGTCAAACATCGTAACGTTATTCTTGTCGGCAATTGACTTGATAGTTTCAGTGGTGACGATTGTCTTTACAATATACTCCTTGCCGGTGAGTCTACCTAACTCGGCATTACGCTCGATAAGGTAATTAAGGAGAATCATTACGATCTGGTTGCCGTTGATAAGCTGATATTCTCCATTATTGTCGCGTATTACGCATCCAATACGGTCGGCATCAGGGTCAGATGCTACGATAAGATCAGCTTCTACTTCTTTCCCTTTGGCGATTGCCATTGCCATGGCTGAAGCATTCTCGGGGTTTGGTGAGTCAACAGTTGGGAACTCTCCGGAAGGAACGTCCTGCTCGGGCACATGGATAATGTTGGTAAAGCCATAGTTCTTGAGCGATGCGGGTACCATCTCAACGCCTGTACCATGTATTGGGGTATAGACGATTTTGAGGTCGTGGTGACGCTTGATAGCATCTGGGCTCAGTGAAAGGCCTTTGATAGCTGCAAGGAAAGCATCGTCAACATCCTTGCCGATGATTTGGATAAGGTCTTTGTTACCCTTCATTTTAATTTCGCTCACATCGTGGATGCGATTGACATTGTCAATTATATTGACATCGTGAGGGGCAATAATCTGAGCACCGTCGCTCCAATAAGCTTTATAACCATTGTATTCCTTGGGGTTGTGCGATGCAGTGATGTTAACACCGCTCTGACAACCGAGATGACGTATTGCAAACGACAATTCGGGAGTAGGGCGGAAATTCTCAAATAGGTAAACCTTAATGCCGTTGGCCGAGAAGATATCGGCTACTATTTCGGCAAACTTACGTGAGTTATTGCGCACGTCATGGCCTACAACCACGCTGATCTGCGGTAGCTCGGCAAAAGCCTCCTTAAGATAGTTGGCCAGACCTTGTGTAGCTGCGCCAACGGTGTATATGTTCATGCGGTTGGTGCCTGCGCCCATAATTCCGCGCAGACCTCCGGTCCCAAATTCAAGGTCGCGATAGAATGATTCGATAAGTTGAGTTTTATCCTCAGCATCGAGCATGCGTTTCACTTCAGCGCGAGTCTCAGGGTCATATCCTTCGCCAAGCCATTTCTCAGCTTTGGCAACAACTTCGTTAAGTAATTCTTGGTTGTCCATTTGAGTGGAATATTTAGTTTGAAATTTGGTTATTTGAATCTATGCAAAAATAAAGTTTAATTTTCTCATTAGCAAGCATCAACTATTTTTTCATAATACGGAGGGAATAATATCTCGGCTTATGTAAATAGGTTTGAGGCTCGTATTCATAACCTATCTGAGAAGTCAGTTGTTCAAAATATTGACTTATATTGAGTTAAAAGTTCGTTAAAACGTTTTTCATCACGAATTGGGGCGCAATTGATTCGGGCCGTATCTTCTCGGTTCCAATCATGATAATTGGCATATCCGGCTTCAAGTGCACATTCCATAAAATCAAGAGCCTTATCCTTATTGCCTGACTGAGCATAGTAGCAGGTAGCGAGGTAAAGCATATGAGGATCCTTGGGGTCAGCAGAAAGTTGAGATTCGAGCAGAATTTCACCTTTCTTGTTATCGCCATTGAAAAGGTAAGCGAAATCGGTGAGCGGTTCCATTGTATTTTCAAGTGAAATCACCCTATTGCAATAATTTTTGGCCGCGCCAGGCTGATTGAGATAATCTGTAAGTATCCATGCGCGTTCAAGTAGGAATAATGGGTCATCGCCATCGTTTAGAATAGCTTCGCCAATTGCTGTTGAGGCATCTGAATAATTCTTTAGGTCAACCAAAGCAAGGCCTTTTTGCTCCATTGCGTCAACATTTGCAGGGTCTTTTGCTAATGCCTTGTCAGCAGCCTCGAGGGCATCTTCCGGCCGCCACTGAGCACGGCGTATCTTTGAAAGTGTAACATAGAAGTCAGCATTGTCGGCAGTAGCACTAATGGCAAATTCAATGTCCACAGCGGCCTGGGCATAATTGCCGAGCGCATAATAGCACTGTGCAAGTGCTTGATATATTCCAGGGCTTGTGGTGTTACCCTCAATAAGCTTGTTGAAGTCGTTGATCGCATCTTTATAGTGATAATTAATCATTGCGACCTCGGCACGGAGATATTTGAACATATCCACATTTGGCGCGTCCTTGATTGCCTCGCTGAGAGCTGTAGAAGTGGCGGGATAGTCTTTTCCACCCAGAGCTATAAGATCACTGAGCGCTCGACCGTTAGCATCGATAGAGATAGCGGCTATTAGGTCTTGAGCAGCGGCTGTATTGTTGCCAAGCTCCATGCGGATATTTGCTCGTGTGACATACACGCTGCTTTCGCCGGCGTTAAGTTGCACTGCTTTATCGGCATATTCATTGGCCTGACCGTAGTTTCGCTCTTTTATTGCAGCACGAGCGAGCCCGAACAGCGCCTCGGGGCTACGGGGCGAGAGCCCTTGCATCCTAATATAACCGGCCTTGGCATCCTGAAGTTTACCCAGTAGGAGGTCCGTGTTTGCCTTTTGATGTATTGTGTTAAAGTTGGTTGGATCAAGCGCCAAAGCAGATTCAAAGTCAGCCGAAGCCTCTGCCGGTCGGTCAGTCATCAGGTAGATATTGGCTCTCAGCACCAACTCTTCATATCGCATATCTGTGCGATCGGCAGGAGTAAGTTTGATGGCCTCATTGATGTCGCTTAACGCACGCAGATATTGATTCAGTCTATAATAGTCGGAAGCACGGCGGAAATATGGTTCAAAATCCGTAGGGTCTTCCTTGATAAGGCGATCATATGTGTTCATAATAGCCTGCTGGACCGGGTTGGAGGACAAGTCCTGTCCGTATACGTATGACGTAGATATTGAAGCAAGCGCTAATGAAATCAATATTGGAAACTTACGCATAAGTGTTATCTAAAAAATTAATTAATTGTGTGAATTACTGATTAATTGAATTTACTGCCATGCGCAACGTGGAGAGTCGTTCGAGCAGTGATGGCAGCAATTCAAGGCGCAACATATTTGCTCCGTCGCTTTTAGCCACTGACGGATCCTGGTGAGTCTCCATGAAAAGACCGTCGGCTCCCGCTGCAATACCGGCTCGAGCTATGGTTTCTATCATTTCAGGCATACCACCTGTTACGCCAGCAGCTTGATTGGGTTGTTGCAGTGAGTGGGTAACGTCGAGTATAACCGGGCAGTTGTTGCGTTGCATTATTGGTATGCCACGGAAATCGACTACCAGGTCGGTATAACCGAATGTAGTGCCACGCTCAGTAATTGCAACTTGCTTTCCACCGGCATCACGTACCTTTTCAACGGCATGTAACATGGCTTGTGGTGAAAGAAATTGCCCTTTCTTGATATTGACCATCTTCCCGGTTCGGGCTGCAGCGATTAGGAGTTCGGTTTGTCGGCACAGAAATGCCGGAATCTGAAGAATATCCACATATTCAGCTGCTAATTCAGCCTCTTCGTTGGTGTGAATATCAGTTACGACTGGAATCTCAAAAGTCTCTTTAACTTTATATAGAATTTTCAATGCCTTTTCATCTCCAATGCCCGTGAACGAATCAATGCGCGAGCGGTTGGCCTTACGATAACTCCCTTTGAAAACATATGGGATATTTAGTCGGGAGGTAGCCTCGCAACATTTTTCTGCGATATCAAGTGCCATCTTTTCCCCTTCGATCACACAGGGACCGGCCAGTAGGAAAAAATTGTCGGTAATTGACGATGTAAGGTAAGTTAATAGATTATCCATTTGCTTGGTTTATTATATGGACTGTATCACAGCCTACAAGAGCCGCAGTCTCGGTACGTAGCCGGTTGTCGCCCATTGTAACTGGTATAAAGCCTGCATTTATTGCTGATTCAACTTCATCGGGAGTGAAATCACCCTCAGGACCAATTAATATAATTGTGTCAGAGCCGGGGCGACACATTCTTGCCATCAGTCTGCGTTCCACTTTATCGCTACAATATCCTATAAACTTCTGAGCCGCTGCATGGCTTATGTTGCTTATCAAAGTCTTGATGTCGGTTATAGCGTCAATTTGAGGTAATACCGACTTAAGCGACTGTTTCATAGCTGATATAGCGATTTTTTCAAGGCGTTCTGTTTTGATTTCCTTCCTTTCCGAGCGTTGGCATCGGATGGGAATGACTCTGTTAACTCCGATTTCAGTGAGTTTCTCAACAAGCCATTCCATTCTATCCATATTCTTGGTAGGAGCAACAGCAACGGTAATATTGTAATTCCATGGAAGCGGTGCATCGATGCGCTCAAGAATCTCAACCATCGTACGCTTGGGGTGTGGGTCGAGTATGCTTGCACGGAAGCGATGCCCGCAACCGTCTACTATTTCCAGTTCATCCCCCATACCCATGCGCAGCACGCGGATTGCGTGTTGCGAATCACTTTCGGGCAACACAGGGTTGCTTTCAATCTCAGGGGCGTAAAACTGAATCATATGGATGACGCAAATTAAATCTTTCCAACAAATCCATCAGCTCCCTCTCCATCTATATCAGCAGCTTGGTCGAGCGATACGTTGGGAGTCTTTCGGGGATTCTTGAACAAAAGGGCGAATAATACACCCACCACTAATGCGTAACCGGCAAATATATACCACGACTCAACCCATCCCTGTGCCTGCGCCTCGGGGGAGGAGAGAGAAAATACACGGTTATTGATCACTGCCTGTGCAGCAAGCGTACCTATTGTTGCACCGATACCATTAGTCATGATCATAAACAAGCCTTGTGCTGAGCTGCGCTGTGCGGGGTCGACTTTCTGGTCAACAAAAAGCGAACCTGAAACATTGAAGAAATCGAATGCAATGCCGTACACAATCATTGAGAGTATAAAGAGCCACAAGCCGCTACCAGGGTTGCCGGCTCCAAAAAAGCCGAATCTGAAAACCCATGCAAACATTGACAGCAGCATTACCGTTTTGATTCCAAAGCGTTTCAAGGCAAATGGAATTAAAAGAATGCAAAGGGTTTCGCTCATTTGAGATAATGAAATCAATGCGTTGGCATTCTTTACGCCCCATGCGCCGGCGTATTCCGGGAGATTTTCGAAACTGGATATAAATGGATTGGCAAATCCATTGGTGATTTGCAAAGATACACCCAGTAGCATACTGAAGATAAAGAAAATAGCCATCTGCTTGTCTTTGAACAGCACAAATGCCCTAAGACCAAGTATGTCAACAAGCGACTGTTTTTTGTCAGAGACCTTGCACACAGGACACCCCGGCATCGTAAGCGCATAAGCGGCAAGAACAAGACTTATGAATCCGGAAGTCAGCAGCTGATTATATGTATTCTGAAAACCAGTGAAGTTTACAAAAAGCATCGAGCATATAAAACCAATTGTACCGAAAACTCGTATCGGCGGGAATGCCTTCACTGTGTCAAAACCGGCCTTTGTAAGAACCGAATAAGCTACAGAATTAGACAAGCCAATTGTAGGCATAAAAAATGCTACAGACAATGTGTATAGTGTAAACAGCAGGCCAAAACCGGGAAGAATACCCTCTGGTTGTATCATACAGTAAGCGCCAGCAGAACACATAAATATACCGGCTAAGAGATGCGAGATGCTTAGCATCTTCTGTGCCGGTATACAGCGGTCGGCGATAATGCCCACTATTGCAGGCATAAAGAGTGATACTATACCTTGTATAGCGTAGAACCAACCTATGTTTTCGGCCATACCGATTCGTGCCAGGTAGTTGCCCATTGAGGTGAGGTAAGCTCCCCAGACAGCAAATTCCAGGAAATTCATCACTATTAGGCGAAACTTCAAATTTTTCATGGTTATGATAATTTTTATTTATTATTCTTACGTTTCATGTCGAGTATCGACTGCACCTTTTCTGCTTGCTCGTACTCCTCATTTTCAATCATACGTGCCAGTGTGCGCTCCAGCTCTTCGATTGAGTAGTTTTCGAGACGTGGTTGGGTACTGCCGAGCGATTCCGGTGTTTCATCGTCGGCCGACGGGTCAACCTGAGTTTCCATCTCAAATCCTACTTCATCCATAATCGCACGTGTGGTATAGATAGGGGTATGTGTGCGCATTGCGATGGCAATAGCGTCAGATGTGCGGGCATCAAGGGTCACTTGTCGTTCACCGTCGTCAAACACCATTTCGGAGTGGAATATTCCGTCCTCAAACTTGTAAATATATACCTCCCTTAAAATCACTCCGAATGCATGAGCAAAACTCACAAACAGGTCGTGGGTGAGAGGTCGCGGAGGTTTGATGCCTTCAATTATTAGAGCTATTGATTGAGCATCAGAGTTGCCAATGACAATGGGAATCTTCACCGGACCATCAACCTGTGCCAACAATAAGGCGCTGACCCCCGAATGAGTTTGTGAATAGGAAATGCCCATTACTCGAAATTCAATACGTTCATCCATGGTCATTAAAGTGTTATTATTCCTGAACCGTAGCACAGGCGGTGATCGCGGTCGTATATTGCAGTGAATTGTCCCGGAGCTATCCCTTGAATCTTTTCGTCCGACTCAATTCGATAGCTTCGTTCACCGGTACGCATGATTTTTCCGGACACGAATTGGGGCGTATGACGATTCTTAAATGTAATCTCATAACCATCAATTGCATCAGCCCATGGTGCGGGGGAAATGAAGAGCATCTCGTCGAGGAGTATTTCTCGTCCATACTGCTTCTCGGTATCATATCCGCGTGACACATAAATTACGTTGTCGTGCACGTTTTTCTTCACCACATACCACGGGCCACCACTCAGGCCTAAACCTTTGCGTTGCCCAATAGTATGGAACCAATAGCCGTGATGCTCCCCAAGCTTTCGGCCTGTTTCAATCTCTACTATCGCACCCTTCTTTTCACCTAAATGGCGGCGTATAAAGTCATTGTAATTGATATTTCCAAGGAAGCAGATTCCTTGTGAATCCTTGCGATAGGCGTTTGGCAAATTGGCTTCGATAGCCATTTCGCGCACCTTTGATTTTGGCAAATCTCCAATCGGGAATATGAGGTGTTGTAGCTGTTTGTAGGTAATTCTGGCTAAAAAGTCGGTCTGGTCCTTTACGGGGTCGAGGGCTGTGCCAAGATAGTCGATACCGTCAATTTTCAAGTGCGTAGCATAATGTCCAGTAGCAGTAAGGTCGAATTCATGCCCCCACCGTTCCTCAAAGTAGCCGAACTTAATGATACGGTTGCAAAGGATGTCAGGGTTGGGAGTCAATCCATCCTTCACTGTACGCAGAGCATAGTCCATAACGTGGTCCCAATATTCCTGATGAAGCGATACCACTTCGAAGGGCAGGTTGTATTGTCGGGCTATATACGAGCACATCTCTATATCTTCTTCAGCCGAGCAATCACCTTCCCCGTTATCCATACCAATACGGATATAGAATAGGGTAAGGTCTGCATGACCCTGGTCGAGAAGTCGTCTCACTGAAACCGCTGAGTCAACGCCACCTGATATAAGTACTGCTATCGACATAGATCAGTTATTAGATGTGCCCTCGGCGGGAGTTAGTTTGACGTCGGGCAACACGGCTAACGCATTGAGAACGTTGTCAACGGGTATATTTTTTGCCACAATCTTCTTTTCACTGTCAAGGAAATAGAATGTGGGATTGGTGCGTGTATCAACCTTCTCGTCAATTTGGTCAGAGGCAGTAACGATCCAATTTGCGGGATAATCTGACAGAGACTCACCCCAAACCTCATCTGCTTGATCGGGATATACACTTACTATGGCAATCGTGCCTGAGTTGATAAGCCTCTGCGCGTCATAGTTGGTAGCCAGGCGTGCGCGCGCAAGTCGGCAGTCGCTGCACGTGGGGTCGTTGATAAAGACGATAGTGTAAGGGGTAGTGATGTCATTGATTGATTTCGACGAACCGTCGGCCGATTTAAGGTTAACCTCGGGGAAAACTTGCCCCATTTGCGAGTGTGCGAGCACCGATGCCTGATGCTGAAAGCGCGCACGTTGCTCACCAGGGATCTTCTTACACTCAGCAACCGCTTTGGCGAATGGAAGGTATGCCTCGTCGCTCACCATCTCGGCTGAGTCACCATAGAGTGCGTTTTCAGCCATCTCACCAATGATAAGAAGGTGCTTGGGGTCTTTCTTCACTTGGTTTATGAGTTTGTCGATTGATTGGTGAACAACGTTAGCGTCGGCATATGGCATAAATGACACATAGTCATTAAATGCCTGTGCCAATTTGGCACGTGATGAAAATGCGCTTTTAAGATCACAACGGTCCCAAAAATGTTCCACAAGATAACTTGTGCGGTCACTTAGAGACTCAAGTGACTCGGGTGGAGTGGGATAGGGGAAGTAAGTATCTTCGGCATAACCCATTACCGCTATGAAGGTTAATATAAGTGAAGATATGATGCGTCTCATATGATAATTCGCAGTTGTTAAAAATTATAGCGCAAAGTTAAGGCTTACTGCCTTCAATTCCAAATCCTATAATCAAACATTATGGCACGATAATTGTTAAAGTTAATAAAGAAATCAATAATAACATAACTTATGAATTTCAATAACTTTACAATCAAGTCGCAGGAAGCTATCCAGAAGGCTGTAGAAATCACCCGCAGCGCTGGTAGTCAGGCCATAGAGCCTGTTCACCTGCTCAAAGGCGTTATCACTGAGGGAGAGACATTAGTGAAGTTCATATTCCAGAAAATCGGGGCCAATATTCAGCTACTACAGCAGCAAGTTGACCGCGAAATATCTTCGCTCCCCAAAGTGTCGGGTGGCGAGCCCTACCTGAGTCGTACATCAAATGATGTATTGCAACGCGCTCTTGACATCGCAAAAAAAGAGGGTGATGAATATGTAACACTTGAGGCTTTGCTGATGGCGATCTTCATCATCAACTCCCCCGCTTCAACCATTCTTAAAGACGCAGGCTTGAGCGAGAAGGAGCTGAAAGCAGCCGTTGATGAACTCCGCAAAGGTAAGAAAGCAACAGATCAAAACTCGGAGGAAACTTACAACTCCTTATCGAAATATGCGATCAATCTCAATGAGAGAGCTCGTCAAGGCAAGCTTGACCCTGTAATCGGGCGTGATGACGAAATACGTCGCGTGCTTCAGATTCTGAGTCGTCGCACGAAGAACAACCCAATGCTCATAGGTGAGCCTGGTACTGGTAAGACCGCCATTGCCGAAGGTCTTGCTATGCGTATCGTAAGAGGCGATGTGCCCGAAAATTTAAGATCAAAGCAGATTTATTCGCTTGATATGGGCGCACTTGTAGCCGGCGCTAAGTATAAAGGAGAGTTTGAAGAGCGACTCAAAGCCATCGTCAACGAAGTAACCCAAGCTGATGGAGAGATAATCCTATTTATCGACGAGATCCACACCCTTGTCGGAGCTGGCAAAGGGGAGGGAGCAATGGATGCTGCCAATATCCTAAAACCTGCTTTGGCTCGTGGCGAGCTACGCTCAATCGGCGCCACAACTCTCGATGAATATCAAAAATATTTTGAGAAAGATAAGGCACTTGAACGTCGTTTCCAGAAAGTGATGGTAAATGAGCCTGACGAGATCAGTGCAATTGCCATATTGCGTGGACTTAAGGAGCGCTACGAGAACCACCACAAAGTGCGTATCCGTGACGAAGCGATTATTGCCGCCGTACAGCTTTCTGAACGCTATATTACTGACCGTTTCCTCCCCGATAAAGCGATCGACCTGGTAGATGAGGCCGCTGCAAAGCTTCGTCTTGAGATTGACTCTGTGCCTCAGGCACTCGATGAAATCACACGTCGCATTGCGCAGAAAGAGATTGAACGCGAAGCAATTAAGCGCGAGGGAGATAAGGCCAAGGTGAAAGATATCGAAAAGGAGATTGCCACTATGCGTGAACAAGAAAAGGAATATACCGCTAAGTGGAAAGCCGAAAAGGATCTTATCAACCGCATTCAGCAGAATAAAATTGATATCGAACAACTCAATTTCGATGCCGAGCGTGCTGAGCGTGAAGGTGATTACGCTCGTGTGGCCGAAATTCGCTACTCGCGTATCCAGCAAAAAGAGCAGGAGAACAAAGATATTCAGGAACAACTGAATATGATGCAAGGCGACCGAGCCCTTATAAAGGAGGAAGTAGATGCCGAGGATATAGCCGACGTAGTATCGCGCTGGACCGGGATACCTGTCAACAAGATGATACAGAGCGAGCAGGAAAAACTGCTCCACCTTGAGGAGGAGCTCCACCATAGAGTTGTAGGACAGGATGATGCCATCCGTGCCATAGCTGACGCTGTGCGCCGCTCGCGTGCTGGCCTTAACGACCCACGCCGTCCTATCGGATCGTTCATCTTCCTTGGTACTACCGGCGTTGGTAAAACTGAGCTTGCAAAGGCATTGGCCGAATACCTGTTTGACGACGACTCGATGATGACTCGTATCGATATGAGCGAGTATCAGGAGAAGCACTCTGTGAGCCGACTCGTAGGAGCGCCTCCCGGATACGTCGGCTATGATGAAGGTGGCCAGCTTACTGAGGCTGTGCGTCGTAAGCCATATTCAGTTGTGCTGTTTGATGAGATAGAAAAGGCTCACCCGGATGTATTCAACATTCTGCTCCAGGTGCTCGACGACGGACATCTTACGGATAATAAGGGCCGACTTGTCAACTTCAAGAACACTATCATCATTATGACTTCAAACATGGGCTCCGCTCTGATTCGTGATAATTTCTCTAAAATGACTCACGAAAACCGCGATGAGACCATTGAAAAGACCAAGAATGAAGTTCTTGAGCTTCTCAAGCAGACAATACGTCCTGAATTCCTGAACCGTATTGATGAAATCATCATGTTCACCCCCCTTAATCAGAATGAGATTGAGGAGATTGTAGGACTTCAGATCGACTCAGTGAAGCGTATGCTCGCCAAAAATGGTGTGGAATTGCAGATTACACCTGCAGCACTCCACTTCCTGGCCGAAGAGGGTTACGACCCCGAGTTTGGTGCACGCCCCGTTAAGCGAGTTATTCATCGTATGGTGCTCAACCGCCTGTCGAAGGACATCCTCGCACAGAAGGTCGACCGCACTCGTCCTATCGTCATTGACTATGATAAAGAAAATGACGATGTAATCTTTACCAACTGACCAAGATAATTCATATACTACCGGGGAGATAGCTATAGTAGCTATCTCCCCGGTTTTTATTGTGATATATTTCTCTTGATTAGACCGTGATTACGATTTTGCCGGCAAGGCTCCTTTGCTCGGCAAGCGTGTGAGCTTCGTCTATATGCTGCAATGTGTACTTGGCTGCTATGACGGGATGGATATTATGAGCCTCAATAAGTTTCAGCATAGCATCAATTTGCTCTTGTGTTGGATTATTGCTATAAAAGCCTGTGAGATAAACGCCTGAGGGTATTTCTTTAATAGGGTCAAAATCCTTAAGGGAGAAAACATTACCGAGCAAACCGGTATGACACACTATGCCATGAAGAGCGGTGACCCGTAATGATTGTGGTATAGTTGCTGCCCCAATAAGCTCAAGCACTTTGGTTGCTCCATGTGGGTACGCTCTTAAGAATCGCTTGACAAAATTATCTCCTTCGAGTACCACGCCGTCGGCACCTGCATCCAGCAGTAATTGTACTTTCTTATCGTTGCGTGTCGTTGCGATAACTTTTGCTCCCATTGCTTTACCAAGCTGAATTGCCGCAAGCCCGACGGTTGAAGTGCCTCCCCTTATCAACAAAGTGTCACCAACGTGTAATTGCAGTGATAATGTCAGTGAGCCATAAGCTGTATAAAATGTCTCTGGCACAGCAGCAAGTTCGCAGTCGGTAAGGGAGGAGTCAACAGCAAACACATGGCTCTCGGGCAATAATGCATATTCAGCATAACTACCATTGAAACTGCGCCCCATGCCACCCATCATCGCAATGACGGTTTGAGAAATTTTAAATTTTGAGTCAGACTTATCCACGATTTCTCCAACACATTCTATGCCGGGAATGATTGGTGTGTGGATATACGGTCTATCGGCCTCAAACTGGCGCAACAAAACTTCTGAATGATTAATGCCAAAAGCTTTGATACGCACTAACACCCAGCCTGGTTTAACTTGTGGTATTGGCACATCAGTCAAAGTAAGATCAGAGGCGGCACAACAATGGTTGATTAGTACAGCTTTCATATTTCTTTCCAACATTGAGGGTCGGGTGCATAAAACGAGTGGTGATAACCGTATGCCACGGCCGGACATCCGCGACAGAATCTGAGCAACTCGCACTTTGCACATTTTTGAAATTTATCAAACTGGCGGTACTCGTTCATCTTTTCACCAGTCCACAAATCGTGAATATCTGTTTTGAAAAGATTGCCTACCACGCTATCAAAACGTCGGCAAGCCATTACTTTCCCATCAGGCTGGATGGTGAAGTGGCAATCTCCGCAGTGGCAACCGTCGTAAATAGCATCGGGGTCGGTATCATCGGGAATCTTAAAGAGTCCCTTTTCAAAAAGATATAGAGTCCAAAGGTGATCTTTAAGATTGAATATTGTATGAGCATCTTTATGTTGCTCGAATTTCTTCCAAATTGTATCAAGGAAGTTGCGATAATCAATAGGGGTGATATGGGTTGATTTCTCATCAGATGTCGGGCAATATCGTCCGAACGCAAACACATCAACACCTTTTTCCACCACCAAGTCAATAATATCAGGAATCTCTTGAATATTAGTACCTGAAACGGTGGTCATTACAGCCACTCGTATACCATTGCGTTTGAGCACATCAATCTTCTCAACCGTAGTGTCAAACGACCCTTTCTTTCGAATTCCATCGTGAGTGTCGCGCATGCCGTCGATTGAAAGTTGATATTTCTCACAGCCGTAATACTTAAGGCGTTGGCACACTTCATCTGTGATATGAAAGGGATTGCCAAGAATGGTAAATGGGATTTTGTGCTCTTTCACTAACTTCAATATCTTCCAAAAATCACGATGTAGAATTGGATCACCACCAGTGATATAGAGATATGGAAGCTTATGCATCTTTCTGCACATTTCAACACATTGTTCTATTACCATCCGTGCTTTTGACAAGGGCATTTCGATAAGTCTGGGATGTCCCTCAGCGAATATGTAGCAGTGTTCACAGCGTTGGTCGCAACTATCAGTTATATGCCATTGAAAAGCGAAATACTCCATACCTAATATTTTTTACAATCGTAAAATTGAAAGCTCCAATGCGCCTACTTCAGGAGCATTGGAGCAATGATTGTCAAAGCCGGATTATTTCTCACCGGCTCCACATGCCGAACCGCATGCTGCGGGCTTGGGCTCAGGCTTTTCATCGCCAGCACCACAAGCCGAACCACATGCACCCGCAGGTTTCTCGGTTTCAGCTGAAGCACACAGATAAGCCTGTGCGGTGTGCTTTACAGCACCATTGTTGATACGCTTCATCGTAAATTTGTATTTTGGTTAAACTTGAAATATTCAGTGGCAAATGTAGAATATTATTTTTAAGGAATCAAGTAGAGGAAATTTTATCACTTAGTAACCTTTTTCTCGCTTTTGTGTAGCAACTACATCCTAATTGAATCATTTGTAAAAAAGAATTTTTCCGGGTAGAATTCCAGTGGCTTTTGAGCGACTCTATATTTGCCTAACCATTGAAATTGGTATATCTTTGTGTCGAAAAGGTGAAAAAATCATGAGAAGAAAAGAACAGCTTAATTCCATTATAGAGATCTGTCCGGTGCGCAATGTGGTAGCACGTTTTGGCAACAAATGGGCACTGTTGGTGCTCCTTGTAATAAGTGAAAACGAGCCTATTCGATACAATGAGCTCGGACGCAAAATCCCTGACATATCATCACGTGTGCTCTCGGGGACTTTACGTACCCTCGAGGCCGATGGTCTGGTAAGTAGAAAACTTTACAATGAGGTGCCGGCAAGAGTAGAGTATTCTCTCACTGAAATAGGACATTCACTTATCCCCATAATCATGCAATTGACCGAGTGGGCACAGAACAATATGAAAACCATAATTGCACACCGAAAGAATAGTGAAATCGATGATATGTCAGATAAATCCTGAAATTAAAAAATAACAATCAAAAATAACGCTGTTATCACAATTATTTTTTGTTAGCCGAGCGCCGCATCATGAAGATAGCAGCTGCGGTGAATAGAAGTGAGAGGATGACTATTGGCAGACTTCCTTCACCTTGAGCGATGTGGTCGATATCGGTTTCAGACGACAATTCGCCATGCGCTGCCATCCACGAGGTTATCACCACCAATGAGTTATTAAGCGCATGAAGAATTATAGGGAGCCATAGCGAACCGCTCCACCACATTGAGTAGCCAAAAAATGCTCCGAGCAATACGCGCGGCACGAACCCATAGAGCTGAAGATGCATTGCGCTAAATATGATGGCCGCTATCCATATCGCCAGGTGAGGATTGATACGAGAGCATATTAGCAGTTTCTGAATGCCCCCACGGAAAAACATTTCTTCAGCTATGCCTGTAAGCACTCCCACTATTAGTACCGAGATAATCAACGAACCAATCGAAGTGCCACCAAGCATAACTTGGGTTGTAAGACGTGCATCCTCCTCAAGCCGTCTTGCCCATCCCATGCTGTCAGGTAGATTCCATCCGTCGTTCCACTCAATCACGGCATTCATAGCCGGTATACTTATCAGTAGCGCCAGTATCGCCCAAAGTGTAGTGACGAATCTCGGTCCATGCATCACTTCAAGCAATTCACCGGGATAACGTGTGGTGAGCAGTGCGGTGACAATAGCGGGTAGTATAAACACGAGCACATCTTGTAGCACCGCCATTATGCGTAATGAAGCAACCGTGCCACCAATTACGTTTGAAAGAAGCTGTGTGAGCAGTGACGTTACCACAAGCATGAATATCATCAGGCAAAAGAGCATACCCAGTGCAAGTGAGGGCTTTACGGCGGTGCGATATCGGTTGTAAGTCATAGATAGAAGTCTTTTGTTAACTGCGAGAATTCTGGAGAAGAAATATAAAGTGATTGTTTAATTGTCGGCGCTAATTGTTTTGATAATAGCGCCATGACACGACGTGCAGGCTTGCCTTCACAATGCGACACCGCCACTTCGATATTAATGTGTAGGTAATGCATCGCTGCTGAGTAAGTCAATACATCACGACGTATATAGGGGAGAATTAATGCAAGTTTACCACAGTCGGTAAGCAGGTCGGCCGCATGTTCGATTAAACGGTCCAATGGCAAAGATGAATCTGACCTTGCCATGGCTCGCCTTGGGTCGGGGCTGAGCAATGATTCATCAAAGAATGGAGGATTGCTTACAATAAGGTCGTAGCGATGCTGCGGATAGAAATCAAGAAAATCATCATTTATCACTTTAACCTGATGGCTCCAGATTGAGCGTCTTATATTCAGGGATGCTTCTGCGGCTGATGCCGAATCAATTTCCAAGGCGGTTATATCGCTCACACCTCGCTGGGCAAGCATCAGGGCGATTAATCCCGTGCCTGTGCCTATGTCGAGGGCCGTAGACACACCATCAACAGGCACCCATGCGCCGAGTAAGACACCGTCAGTGCCTACTTTCATGGCATTGATATCTTGGTTTATCGTGAATTGCTTGAATCGAAAATCAGTCATGGTGATATGGTTCGCCTCGAAGAATTGTCATTGCGCGATATAGCTGCTCGGTGATGAACAGTCGCACCATCTCATGGGGGAAAGTCATCTGCGAAAGTGACAATAGTGCATTGGCCCTGTCGTACATTGCCTGAGAAAAACCGTATGGGCCACCAACCACTATGATCCACCGGCTTGGGAGGGTTGACATCTTTCGATCGATATCATGGGCAAATTCACGCGAGGTCATCTGTCGGCCACGTTCATCGAGAAGCGTCACATAGTCGGCAGCGGAGATAGTGGCAAGCATGGCCTCTCCTTCAAGCACTTTTTGACGCTCAGGCCCCTGATTGCGCTTAACATCAGGAATTACCCTAATATCCATAGGCACATAGCGGCGCACCCTACTCGCATATTCCTCAATGCCTTGCGACAAATAGCCGGTAGCCGTCTTTCCTACAACAAGCAGTGTAATCTTCATGGCTGAATTTGAATTTGTTGGCAAAGGTAAGTATTTATCGGGAATTCAAAAAAATTGCGTTTTCCGAATTTTTGTGTACCTTTGTAGCAAATCCACTATTATTGCCACCTGCTTGATATGAACCATGAAATAGCCCGCCCTCATCAGCTGAGAGGCATGTTCCAAAACTGGTTTCTCGATTTTGCCTCATATGTGATATTGGAGCGCGCAGTGCCTCATATCGATGATGGCCTCAAGCCGGTACAACGTCGTCTTATGCACTCGCTGCAGACCGTTGACGATGGACACTTCATAAAAGTGGCTACCGTGGTGGGTGAGACCATGAAATATCACCCTCACGGCGATGCGTCTATCAATGATGCTCTTGTTACTTTAGGTCAAAAGGGATTGCTCGTCGATACCCAGGGCAACTGGGGTAATATACTCACCGGCGCATCGGCGGCTGCCGGTCGATACATCGAGGCCCGATTATCGACATTTGCACTCGAGACTGTGTATAACCCGAAAATCACTGAGTGGGTGCCCTCATACGACGGACGCAACCGTGAGCCGGTGACACTTCCAGTTAAATTTCCACTTTTGCTTGTGCAGGGAGTGGAGGGTATAGCGGTGGGATTATCGTCTAAAATTCTGCCACACAACTTCAACGAGGTGTGCGACGCAGCTGTAAGCTATCTTCAGGGAGAAGACTTCAATCTATATCCCGACTTCCCCACAGGTGGTTTTATTGATGTGAGCCGATACAACGACGGTGCACGCGGCGGAGCAGTGAAGATACGTGCTAAGATTGAAAAAGTCGACAATAAAACCCTTGCCATCACAGAGATACCCTATGGCAAAACCACCGGTGTCATTATTGATTCGATTCTTAAGGCTTTCGAGAAAGGGAAGATAAAAATACGCAAAATCGATGACAATACTGCCGAGCAGGCCCGAATCATGGTGTATCTGATCCCGGGCACTTCGAGCGATAAGGCTATCGATGCCCTCTACGCTTTCACCGACTGCGAGGTGAGTGTGTCGTCCAACTGCTGTGTGATCCGCGACAAGCGCCCTGAATTTCTTGGAGTGGGTGATGTGCTTCGCCATAGTGTTGACCGCACAATCGACCTTTTCCGCAGTGAATTTGAAATACAGCTCGGCGAGCTACGCGAACTTCTATTTTTCGCAACGCTTGAACGCTTATTTATCGAAAACCGCATATATAAAGACAAGGAATATGAGCACGCTGAATCGACTGAGTCGGCTATCGCTCACGTCAAGGGACGACTCATACCGCTGGTTGATGAATATTACCGCGACATCACCGACGACGATGTGAAACGCCTATTTGACATACCGATGAAGCGCATTTTCCGCTTCAACTCCGACAAGGCCGACCAGGTAATTGCCAACTATAAGTCAAAGATTGAAGAGCTACTGTATAAGTTGTCGCATCTCACTGAAGTGACTATCGAATGGTTTAAACACCTTAAGGAGAAATATGGTGCCGCTTTCCCCCGACGCACCACACTGCGCAATTTCGACAACATCGAGGCAGCTACTGTGGCCGAAGCTAATGAAAAGCTCTACATCAACCGTGAGGAAGGATTTATAGGCACATCGCTCAAGAAAGATGAATTTGTGTGCAACTGCTCTGCCATCGATGATATCATAATATTTTACAAAGATGGACGCTACAAGGTGGTGAAGGTGCAGGAAAAGCTATTTGTTGATAAGAATGTACTGTATATCAACGTGTTCAAACGCAATGATCAGCGCACTATATACAATGTGATATACCAGAATGGTCGTGGTGGCGTTTATTACATGAAACGCTTCAGCGTAACTGGCATAACACGTGACAAAGAGTACAATCTCACCCCCGGAGCCCCTGGCACAAAGGTTGTATGGTTCTCTGCCAATCCTAATGGAGAGGCTGAGGTGGTGAAAGTGACTCTAAAGCCCAAGCCAAGGCTCAAGACTCTGCAATTTGATGTTGATTTCAGCCAACTCGCCATCAAGGGCAAGCAGTCGTTGGGTAATCTCGTCACCAAAAACGAGGTTCATCGCCTGTCGCTCAAGGAGCGCGGTGTTTCTACCCTCGGAGGCCGTAAAGTATGGTTTGATCCCGATGTGCTCCGTCTTAACTACGACGGCAGGGGCAACTATTTAGGGGAATTTTCAGGTGGCGATCAGATACTTGTAATTCTCAAATCGGGTGAATACTACATGACCACATATGATGCCGGCAACCATTATGAGGATAATATACTACGCATAGAAAAATTCCGCAAAGGCACAATATGGACGGCGGCACTCAACGATGCCGATCAAGGTTATCCCTATCTAAAACGGTTCTTATTCGAACCCACAGCACGCAAACAGCGATACCTGGGCGAAAATGAACAGTCGACACTTATTGCACTCACTGATGCTCCGGGAGCACGGTTTGAGGTGAAATTTGGTGGAGCTGACGAGTTCCGTGAACCTCTGATCATCGACGCCCATGAGTTCATAGCAATAAAGTCGGTTAAAGCCAAAGGAAAGCGCATCTCCAATTACACAATTGAGTCCATCACAGAAATTGAGCCTGTCGAAGTGCCTCAAGATGAGATTCCGGACGGCAATGAGGAAGCAGAGGTTCAAGATGTAGAACCACTCGAGCCGGAGCTGAGCGATGACGAAGTGCGCGATGAAATACTTGGTCAACAACGCTTATTTGATGACTGATAAGCCAGAATGAAAATAATCAAAGGCATAATATCAGTAATGCTGCTTGCTCCCAACTTAGCATCAGCACAGACCATCGCCGATACATCAATCGACTTGCGCCCCGTGACATCGAGTTACACTGTAGGATTTGGCGCGGCATACCAGGCCGACACATATCTCACACCACTTAAATATGAGGGTGTGGCTTTTTCGCTCGATTACGAGCGATGGCAGGCCATGAAGTTCAACCCTCAACAATGGGTGATGCGTCTTGCTTTTGAAATCAACTTTGACAAGGCCCACAATCCAGCTCACAATGCAACAATGTGGTACGGCGGTGTGGAAGCGTCTTGGTCAATGATGCATCGATGGACAATATTTCCAAAGCTTACTATCGGAGCCGGCCCAGCCACTTCTATTGATTTAGGCTGTTTATACAATCGTCGCAACGGCAATAATCCAGCCTCCGCGAAAGCTGATTGGATGATAGGTGGTGAGGCTTTTGCCACTTACAAGTTAAAATTAGGGTCGCTTCCGATAACACTTGGATACCATGCAAGTTTACCTTTAACAGGAGTATTCTTTGCTCCTGAGTATGGTGAGCTTTATTATGAAATATATCTTGGTGACCATTCGGGCCTTGCGCACTGGGGATGGTGGGGCAACTATTTCACGTTTGACAATCGCATTACTGCCGACCTTCATTTTGGTGCAACAGCAATGCGACTCGGCTTCAATATTGATTACTCCACCACATCAGCCAATCACATTGTAACGCGCAGCACACGCTATATGTTTCAGTTAGGCCTTACAGGAGAGTGGCTTTCGCTTAATCCGCGTTGCGCTTTCAACCAAAACTCAACAATAATATCAGCCTATTGACCATGCGGTATCTAAGAATTATCTACTGCCTCGCATTAGGGCTCGTGCTCAACGCATGTCACGACATACCCGAATATCAGGGTGATGTGTATGGCAATTTCGATGCACTTTGGACTATTGTTGACGAGCATTATTGTTTCTTCGAAGAGAAAGATATAGACTGGAATGAGGTGAGAGCCCGATATCGTCAACGCTTGTCCGACGACATGACATCACAAGAATTGTTTGATGTTTGTGCCGAAATGCTTGACGAACTCAAAGACGGTCACGTCAATCTTTCTTCCCCTTTCAACACATCGTATTATCATCAGTGGTGGAGCGATTATCCGCAAAACTACGATTCAAGGCTTGTTGAGCAATATTATTTCAATTTCAACTATCTTACAACCGGCTCAATCAAATACGGCATATTGACTCCCAACGTGGGGTATATGCGCTATCCGAGTTTCTCAGCTGCCATAGGCGAGGGGAATCTTGATGCTATACTCACATATCTGGCCACCACCGACGGACTAATTATTGATGTACGCAATAACGGCGGAGGCGATCTCACCAACGTGGAGCGTCTTGTTGGACGCTTCATCAAGCAGCGCACACTTGCAGGTTATATATCCCATAAAACAGGTCCAGGTCATAACGACTTCTCAGAACCGAGGGCTTTTTACTACAATCCTGCCACTGATGGACATTTCCTTTGGGGTAAACCGGTGGTAGTGCTCACCAACCGCTCTACCTTCAGTGCCGCCAACAATTTTGTTTCGATAATGAAACTACTTCCAGGAGTCACTATAGTAGGCGCTACCACTGGAGGAGGAAGTGGAATGCCTTACTCATCCGAACTTCCTTGTGGCTGGACAATACGCTGCTCCGCATGCTCAGTGCTTGACGCACTTGGACAAAGCACTGAATCAGGAGTAGCTCCCTCTGTGGGTTGCGAAGTCGATATGAACCCTGAGCTTGAATTACAAGGGATTGACACTATGCTCGATTTCGCTATTTCAATAATCACATCAAATAATCTTGATAATTAACGATATAACAATACCACACCGAGTAATGAAAAGAATCGGCAAACTGTATTTCCGTTACGGCACTATGGGCTCGGCAAAAACCGCCCTACTTTTGACCACGGCATATAACTTTGAGGAGCGTCACATGAATTATGTGTGCATGAAACCATGCATTGATACTCGTGAATCGGTTAATGTGATACGATCGCGTATCGGCATTGAGCGCGAGTGCCAGTGGATTTATCCCGACACAGATCTATACGTTAAAGCCCGTGAACTATTTGAAGAAGCAGGCCATATAATCGAGTGGTTTCTAATCGATGAAGCACAATTTCTCACAGAGGAGCAGGTTGACCAGCTGTCGCGTGTGGTTGACCGCTATGGTACTAATGTGATGTGCTATGGACTAAGAACAGACTTCCAGAGCCACCTGTTTGAAGGATCACGCAGACTATTTGAAATAGCCGACACAATTGAGGAAGTGAAGTCAACCTGCACATGTGGCCATAAGACTATAATAAATGCGCGTATCGACTCGAATGGCGATATTGTAGACCAAGGAGCTCAGGTGGAGATTGGTGGTGACGAACGCTATATAGCAGTGTGCCGTAACTGTTGGCGTCATCGACGCATCGAGCAGGCACAGCGCCATGTGCTGCCTTTCATCGAGGATAACGCCGATGATATTTAAGAAACACACGTTGTACGATATATTATGAAACGTCATATCTTTGTTTTATTCTTCATTTTTGCCGCTTTTTGGGGATTGAAGGCCACAGTACCATCCAATCTCAAAAATGAGACACTTAACTATAAAGTGATGTATCGCTGGGGTCTGATTCATAAGCAGGCCGGTACAGCACGACTTTCAATCACCACTCACGGCGCTCATTACAACACGCTCCTTACAGCGCGTTCCGATCCATGGGCCGACCGTTACTATCGCTTACGCGACACACTGTCGGGTACAATAACCCGCAAGGGCTTCATACCACAGAAATATGAAAACATAGCCCATGAGGATGGTGACTATAAGCACGATGTAATCACTTATCGTCATTCGGGAAACAATGCAAGTGCCACTTGTATCAGGAAAGTCAAAAAGAAAAAAGATACTCAACTCACTACCAAAACCACACATCTTGAGGTATCAGGGGTGGCACTGGACATGCTTTCTATGTATTATTATATGCGCTATCTCGACTATGACAAGATGTCGAAGGGAACAACTACTAAACTGCACATTTTCTCAGGAAGCAAAAAAGAGCTACTCACAATAGTATTTGATGGTAAAGAGACCATCAAGTATGACAATAAAACTTACCATACTTACCACATAAAATTCACCTTCACCACTGATAGTGGTAAAGAGACATCAAGCCCGATGGAGGCATGGATTTCGGCCGACGAAGCTCGAATACCACTAAAACTCGAAGGAAAATTAAAAGTTGGAAAGGTGCAGTGTCTGTATACCGGTCACTAATTTCAGGGCACCTCAAACAATAAAGTCTTCGAAATCACAATATATGACGCTGAATTACTATATTTTTCGTAATTTTGCGCGAATAATTTAAAAACAATTGTAAACACTTCAGATATGAATGAGTTAGCCACCAAATACAATCCAGCAGATGTTGAGGAGAAATGGTATGCTTATTGGTTGAAGCATAAACTGTTTCATTCAGAGCCCGATCCCGAGCGCGAACCCTATACCATAGTAATTCCTCCGCCCAACGTTACCGGAGTGCTCCACATGGGGCATATGCTCAACAACACAATACAGGACGTTCTGATACGACGAGCACGTCAACAGGGCAAAAACGCACTGTGGGTACCCGGCACCGACCACGCATCAATAGCTACCGAAGCCAAGGTGGTAGGTAAGCTCGCAAAGCAAGGTATAAAAAAATCAGACCTCACCCGCGAGCAATTTCTGGAACATGCTTGGGAATGGACTCGGGAGCACGGTGGTATAATACTTGAGCAGCTCAAGAAACTTGGAGCATCTTGCGATTGGGACCGTACCGCATTCACAATGGATGAGAAGCGATCGGCAAGTGTAAACAAGGTGTTTGTCGACCTATACAATAAGGGCCTTATTTACCGCGGCCTTCGCATGGTAAACTGGGATCCTGAAGCAAAAACCGCGCTCTCCAACGAGGAGGTGATCTACAAGGATGAGCACTCCAAGCTCTACTACTTACGCTATTATGTAGCCGACGACGATATGACAGGCGAGACTGGCGATGAGGCCGAAATTGTGCACCGTGATGCTCAAGGTCGTCGTTATGCCGTTGTAGCCACAACCCGCCCTGAAACCATCATGGGTGATACAGCGATGTGTATCAATCCCAAGGATCCTAAAAATCGCTGGCTTGCCGGTAAAAAAGTAATTGTACCTCTGGTAGGCCGTGTCATTCCTGTAATCGAGGACCGTTATGTGGATGTACAATTTGGCACAGGATGCCTTAAAGTAACCCCGGCTCACGATGTTAACGACAATATGCTCGGCAAAACTCACAACCTGGAAACAATCGATATATTCAATCCGGATGGTACCATTTCTGAAGAAGCAGGCTTATACATCGGTATGGACAGATTCGACGTACGCCGTAAAATAGCTGAAGATCTGGAAGCCGCAGGGTTGATGGAGAAGGTGGAGGACTACAACAATAAAGTAGGCTACTCTGAACGCACAAACGTGCCTATCGAACCAAGGCTATGCCTTCAGTGGTTCCTCAAGATGCAGCACTTTGCCGACATCGCACTTCCTCCGGTAATGAACGATGAGCTTAAATTCTATCCATCAAAATATAAGAGTACTTATCGCAACTGGCTTGAGAACATCCAGGACTGGTGCATAAGCCGACAACTATGGTGGGGCCATCGAATACCTGCCTACTATCTGCCCCAAGCCGAAGGAGAGGATGAGCAATTTGTAGTAGCTGAGACCGCCGAGGAAGCCCTGCGACTTGCCCGCATTAAAACAGGTAACGATAATCTACAGCTCGAAGACCTTACACAGGACCCCAATGCCCTTGACACATGGTTTAGCTCATGGCTATGGCCTGTGTCGCTGTTCGATGGAATCGAAAATCCCGACAATGAGGAAATAAAATATTATTATCCTACAAGCGACCTTGTAACCGGCCCCGACATCATTTTCTTCTGGGTATCGCGAATGATTATGGCAGGGTATGAGTATCAGGGTAACATGCCATTCCGCAACGTATACTTCACAGGTATAGTGCGTGACAAGCTTGGCCGCAAGATGTCAAAGTCGCTGGGCAACTCGCCAGATCCATTGGAACTTATTGCCAAGTATGGAGCCGACGGAGTGCGCATGGGTATGCTGCTTTCAGCACCTGCGGGCAATGACATCCTCTACGATGATAAACTTTGTGAACAGGGTCGAAATTTCTGCAATAAGATTTGGAATGCATTCCGTCTCGTTAAGGGTTGGGAAGTAAAAGATAATTTAGAGCAACCTAAGGATGCCGCAGAAGCTATATCATGGTTCGGACAGAAACTCAACGCTACCGTTGCAGAGCTTGACGATTTATTCTCTAAATTCCGTCTGTCAGAAGCTTTGATGGTGGTTTATCGTCTATTCTGGGACGAATTTTCTTCCTGGTATCTCGAAATGGTGAAACCCGCTTATCAGCAACCCATTGATGCCACAACATATAAAGCTACTTTAAGCTATTTCGATTCATTGCTTCGGCTGCTCCACCCATTCATGCCATTCATCACCGAGGAATTGTGGCAGCACCTTGAAGACCGGAAAGATGGTGAATCAATTATGTATGCGCCCATGCCCCATGCCGGTGAAATCAACAAGACAATCCTCGACAATATGGAGATTGCAAAGGAAATTGTCAACGGAGTGAGAGGCGTTCGTGCATCAAAACAGATTTCACCACGTGAGGCACTTACTCTCAATGTCATATCCACAGAGTTTAAGGTGCCTGATACAGATGTAGTGAAGAAACTCGCCAATCTTGAAGCCATCAACAATGTTGATAGCTCAGACCCAGCGGCCGCTTTGTTTATGGTAGGTACTACGGAGTACAATGTACCTCTTACACAGTCAATTGATGTGGAGGCTGAGCGCGCACGTATCGAGAAGGATATCAACTATTACGAGGGGTTCTTAGCTTCCGTGCTAAAGAAACTATCAAATGAAAGATTTGTAAGCAACGCGCCTGCCGCAGTAGTTGATGGTGAACGCCGCAAACAGGCTGATGCCGAGGCACGTCTTAAGACATTAAGAGCCAATCTTGAAGCATTGAAATAATATGTTCCGCATAGTCGAAAAGGAGTATTTCTCGGAGAAGGTTGTAAAACTTGTAGTTGAAGCCCCCGAGATAGCTCGAGCACGTCGTGCCGGCCATTTTGTGATAGTGCGCTGTGGCAAAGAGGGGGAGCGAATCCCATTAACCATAGCCGATTCTGATGTCAACCGAGGTACAATCACGCTTGTTATTCAGGCTGTCGGTTACTCCACCACCAAAATTTGTGCCCTCGAGGTAGGTGACGAATTTACCGATCTCGTGGGTCCGCTTGGCAGAGCGACACATATTGAGAAATTTGGCACTGTAGTTTGTTGCGGTGGTGGAGTAGGGGTGGCGCCTTTGCTCCCTATCATTAAGGCCATGAAAGAAGCCGGCAACAAAGTTATTACAGTATTGGCCGCACGAACCCGCGAGCTTGTAATACTTGAAGAGCAAGTAGCTCCATATAGCGATGAAGTAATAGTGATGACCGATGATGGTTCGTATGGCCGCAAGGGACTTGTAACCGCTGGTGTGGAAGACGTCATCCAGCGTGAACATGTTGACATGGTGGTTACTATCGGACCCGCAATTATGATGAAATTCGTATCGCTGCTCACAAAGAAATATGAAGTCCCAACTGTGTGCTCTCTTAATACTATTATGGTTGATGGTACGGGTATGTGTGGCGCTTGTCGAGTGACAGTGGACGGTAAGACCCGATTTGTATGCATCGATGGCCCTGAATTTGACGCTCATCAGGTAGACTTCGATGAAATGATGATGAGATTAAGGTCATATAACTAATGATTACCATGACTGCAAAAGAACGTACTGCCATACCAAGGGTGAAGATGCCTCAGCTTGATGCCGCTTACAGCATAACTTGCAACGAAGAGGTCAACCAAGGTATATCACCTGAGCAAGCTGTAACTGAAGCAAATCGTTGTCTCACTTGTGCCAACCCTCAGTGTGTCACCGGTTGTCCGGTTAGCATCGACATCCCCGGCTTTATAAAACATATACAGAATAGCCACTTTTTAGAGGCCGCAAAAGTATTAAAACTCACCAGCACACTCCCCGCAGTATGTGGTAGGGTGTGCCCCCAAGAAAGGCAATGCGAATCGAAGTGCATATACAATCGTATGAAGCTACCTCCGGTGGCGATAGGTTACTTGGAACGCTTTGCCGCCGACTTCGAGCGCAATGTAGGTATTCAGACAAAGGAAAAATCAGCTGAACCTGTCAAACATAACGGGCCGAAAGTTGCTGTGATTGGCTCAGGGCCTGCAGGCCTTACTTTTGCCGGCGAAATGGCAAAAAAAGGCTATCAAGTTACTGTTTACGAGGCATTGCACGAGATAGGAGGTGTACTTAAATACGGAATCCCGGAATTCCGCTTACCCAACGATATTGTAGATTATGAAATCAATGCCCTTAGAAAACAGGGTGTAGAATTTGTAAAAGATACAGTAATCGGTAAGACGCTCAGCTATGACGACCTCAAAGCGATGGGATTTAAAGGTGTATTTGCTGCCTCGGGAGCGGGCTTGCCGCGATTTATGGGTATTCCAGGCGAAAACCTAAATGGTGTAATGTCATCTAACGAGTATCTTACTCGCATCAATCTCATGCACGCTGGTCATGGTGGTGACACTCCCGTTTACCACGGAAAATGTGTAGCGATCATCGGTGGAGGCAACACGGCAATGGACTCATGTCGCACAGCCCGACGCATGGGAGCTGAGCGGGTATTTGTGGTATATCGCCGTAGCGAGGCTGAGATGCCGGCTCGAATCGAAGAGGTAGTACACGCCAAGGAAGAGGGCATTGAATTTCTCACCTTACACAATCCTGTGGAATACCTTGGCGATGAACAAGGTCGCGTCAGAGCGATGCGAGTACAACGAATGGAGCTTGGCCAACCTGACGAATCGGGTCGTCGGTCTCCTGTACCCGTGGAGGGAGCAATTGATGAGCTACCTGTCGATATGGTGATTGTGAGTGTGGGCGTAAGCCCCAACCCACTTATACCTAACGCAATTAGTGGTCTTAGTATAAGTCGCCGTGGAACGATAGAGGTTGACCCACAAACTATGGAATCGTCAATTCCTCAAATCTATGCAGGAGGCGACATTACGCGAGGTGGGGCTACAGTAATCCTTGCCATGGGTGATGGCCGACGAGCCGCTGAAGCAATGGATAAAAAGTTAAAACTTCAGCCGATTAACTAAATTAACTTAAAATTCAGTATGCTTCCACAATAATATTAAAGTATTAGCGATAATAATTAAAGGCTTTTAATTCCTTCAACTCTGTAAAGGTCTTAAAAGCCTTTAATCATTAATGAGAGTAATACCTTTTAGTTTCAATAATCAATCCCACTATGAAAATTACTTCGTTACTTGCCGCCACAGCCATGATGACCACGTCAGTGGCAGTTGCGGGAACATCGGGAGTCCCCTCCGATTTTACTAAAGCTGCCGAGTCAACCGTTAATGGCGTGGTATCAATCAAGAGTTATGCATCGCCCAGAGCCTACAGCAGCCAGGGGGATTTCTTCAACGATCCTTTCTTTGAATTTTTCTTTGGTTCGCCGCGTCAGGGTCAGCGTGACCGACAACAGCAACAACCCAAGCAACGTCAAACAGGACTTGGATCGGGTGTAATCCTTTCTACCGATGGATATATCGTCACTAACAATCATGTGATTGATGGAGCTGAACGTCTTGAAATCACCCTCAACGATAATCGTAATTTTGAAGCAACAATAATAGGTGCTGACCCCTTGACCGACGTGGCGCTTATTAAAATCGAAGCAACCGATCTCCACGTTATTCCGATGGGAAACTCAGAGGATCTTAAAATAGGTGAGTGGGTTCTTGCAGTAGGCAATCCATTCGGATTTACCTCTACGGTAACGGCAGGAATAGTCAGTGCCAAGGGCCGTAACATATCATCTCTTACCGGCACGTCTCGCGGACAGAGTGGAATCGAGTCATTTATTCAGACCGACGCTGCCGTCAATCCAGGCAATTCAGGTGGTGCACTCGTCAATCTTGATGGTCAGCTTGTGGGTATTAACACTGCAATATACTCACAAACCGGCAACTACGCAGGCTATTCTTTCGCAGTACCCACTTCAATCGTAAAGAAAATTGTGGCCGACATCAAGGAGTTTGGATCGGTGCAACGAGCTGTGCTTGGGATTGCATTCGGAGAACTCACTCCAGAACTCGCCAAGGAGAAAGATATCACTGAAACTGCCTATGGACTATATGTAGGCCAGGTAAATGATCGTTCGGCCGCAATGGAAGCCGGCATAGAGGTAGGTGACGTAATTATTGCGATAGATGGCGTTCCAACACGCAATACAGCCGATCTGCAAGAAACCATGGCAACAAAACGCCCGGGCGACACAATTAATTTAGAGTACGTGCGCAATAACAAACGCTTCAGTAAGACGGTGACTTTGCGCAATGCTGATGGCACCACCACTGTGAAACGCACTGAAGATTGGAATTCTGCACTTGGGTGCTCATTCCTCAAGGTATCTGACGAAAAACTTAAACGACTTGAGATTTCCTCAGGCGTAGAGGTGACAGGTGTTCAAGCCGGACGTTTCCAGGATGCCGGAGTGCGCAGTGGATTCTTAATCACCACCATCAACGGCGATAGAGTGAAAACCCCTGATGATGTGAAGCGTATATACGATAATATTATGAAATCAAGTGAAGATAGCCGAGTAATGTTTATCGAAGGTGTCTACACAACCGGAAAGAAAGATTATTACGCTGTAAACCTTGGTGAATAACTTCTGACTTATATACATTTAATAGCACGAGAGGCTGTCCGGTTATCATTGGGCAGCCTCTCACAGTTTATATCTTTAAAATATATAATGTGCATTAAATAGTGCGTTCAACCGACCAGACAAAAGCTCGTAATCCGAGTTTGGGAGTCTCCAGATCCATAGCGTGTAGCGCATTGAGTACGTTGTCAACACGCGAATCTTCGACCATCGTGAGTATTGAACATGCCATAGATGGCCATGCGTGCGATCCGTAATGAGGTTCACCGTTCACCGAACCGCGCCCTTGCACCTGCTCCCATGCGGTGAAGCCACGGCAGTTGCTTTTTTCGAGCATAGTGATTATACGGTCATAATATGCCTGGTCAAATGCTATAAATATTGCTTTCACGATATTTGTAAAGTAAGATGATTAACTAATTAAGATTGAGTATCTCTATATGCCTTGCGATATTTCTTACGATTGCGTCGTACACCCACATAGGCAAAGATACAATATAATGTAGGCACAAACAGCAGGGTGAGAATAGTAGAAACCGTAAGACCTCCGATAACCGCAGTACCCATCGGGCGCCACATCTCTGCACCTTGGCCAGTACCAATTGCCATGGGTACCATACCAAGAATGGTAGTCAACGTGGTCATGACCACAGGACGCAGACGTGACTTACCGCCATGTACCACGGCTGTGCGGATAGACATTCCACGCTCGCGGTTAAGCGATATGTAGTCAATGAGCACGATACCATTTTTCACCACGATACCTATTAGCATAATAGCACCGATAAGCGACATTACATTGAGCGTGTGTCCTGTGAGGTAAAGGATGATAAATACGCCTGAGAATGCGAAGAGCAATGAGGTCATGATAATAGCGGGATAGGTATAGCTCTCAAACTGAGCAGCCATCACTATGTATACCAATATTATGATAAGAGCGGCAAGCGTAAGCAGATCCTTAAACGAGTCTTGCTGGTCTTCATAGCTACCTGCCAGATCAATGTTTATGCCAACAGGTATGTCCATCTTGTCAATTTCAGCATTAGCGGCCTCTACCACCTGACTCATTGGCACACCATCGACTACTGTTGAAACGGTAACAATGCGCTCGCGGTCTTTACGTTCGATAGTAGGTGGCGTAAATCGCTCAACTACTTTGCCAACTTCCTTAATTTTAACCGGACTACCTGACGGGGTGATAATGGTGATATTCTCAATGTCGGCAATTGATTGACGATGCGCTGGGTCATACATCACCTTTATGTCATATTCCTCTCCATCCTCTCGATATTGAGATGCTATAGAACCATTGATACGGTTGCGCAAAGCAGTAGCGGCGGTGGCAAGATTAAGTCCATGCATGGCGAGTTTTTCACGGTCAAAGTCAACCTGGTATTCGGGTTGATAATCCGCACGTGAAATACGTATGTCAGCAGTGCCGGGAATATTCTTGAGTATGCGTGTCAACTGTTGCGCTACGGAGTCGGTCTCGTTAAAGTCATAACCATAGATTTCGAAATCAACGGTTGACTGTCCTGACATTGACCCTCCGCGGTTACCACCAACATTAACTTGCGCCTTCGAATACTCAGGATAATGTTTAAGATCCTCGCGCATCATCTGAGCGATCTCTATGATTGAACGGTCTCGATCGCCGGGATCGCTCAAACGTATATTCATCGACACAATATGTGGACCATTGTCACTGAGCGATCCCCATGTGTTATCGCTCGATGCTGTACCGGTAGTGTAGTTGAGCACTTGTATTTCAGGATATTTCTCCCTCCACTCTTTCGCAAGACGATTGGTAACTTCATTGGCCACCTCCACGCGCGTGCCGATGGGAAGCTCAAGATTCACCCCAAGTCGCCCATCATCGGCAGTGGGGAAGAACTCGGTTCCAACATTGCGCACAAGGAATATCGAGCCGACAAATATTGCTGCACAAACTAAAATAGTAATAAGTTTATGCGACACAACCTTTGTAAGAAGCCATGCGTAACCGTTGTCAAATGCATCGAGACCACGATTGATGGGGCCAAAAAGCAAAAGATAAAATTTTCCACGCTTTATATTACGTTTCAGCAGCTGTGAGCATAGCATGGGGGTGAGTGACAGCGCACACACCGTTGATATAATCATCATGATCGTTACCATCCACCCTAACTGACGGAAAAGTACGCCCGTCATGCCGGTGACAAGTGTCAGAGGGAAGAATACGGCAATAAGTGTAAGAGTTGAAGCAATAACTGATACAGCCACCTCATTGGTACCATGTATAGCCGCTTGCTTTGGATCAGACCCGCGTTCAATATGCGTCGTGACATTTTCCAACACCACAATTGCGTCGTCCACTACCATACCTATAGATATTGATAGCGCCGATAATGATACTATGTTTAAGCTATTGCCAGTGATAGCAAGGTAGATGAACGATGCGATCAGCGATATAGGGATAGTAATTGTGATAATCAATGTGGCTCTCCATCGGCCAAGAAAAACAAACACCACAATAACAACGAATAATAGCGCATAAAGCACTGTTTCGGTCAACGAGGCTATAGTATTGCGGATATTATCGGATGTATCGACAATCACACCAAGCTTAACATCGGATGGGAGACGTTTCTGAAGTTGTGGCAACATCTTCAGCACCTGATCAGAAATCTCCACTGAGTTTGCTCCTGATTGTTTCTGAATGATAATCATAGCACCCTTGTTGCCGTCGTTGTATGTCTGCTGGGCACGCTCCTCAAGGGAGTCATCTATCGTAGCTACGTCGCTTAGGTAAATATTATTTCCATCTACCGACCCTACAACAATTTTCGACATCTGGTCGGAAGAAACGAACTCTCCCTGCACGCGCAGCGTATAAGTATCTGAGCCGATATCGAATGAACCACCGGGGATGTTGCGGTTTTCACTGGCTACAATCTGCGAGATAGTCTCAACCGATAAATTGTATGCTTCAAGTTTATTAGGATCAACGTAGATGTGTATCTCGCGTTTTGGAGCACCGGATATTGAAACCGAGCCAACGCCATTGATACGCGCAAGTGGGTTTACCACCGCATCATCAAGTATCTTATATAAGCCGGGCATACTTTCATCAGCTTCCACCGAAAGCATCACAATAGGTATCATGTCGGTAGAAAACTTGAAGATCACCGGAGTCTCGGCATCATCAGGGAGCATACTGTTGACCATGTCAAGCTTATCACGCACATCGTTGGTGAGTACGTCAATATCCTTGCCATACTCAAATTCAAGAGTAATGACTGAGATATTCTCACGCGATTTTGATGTGATGTGCTTTAAGTCATTGACAGCGTTGAGAGTGTTCTCAAGCGGACGTGTCACATTCTGCTCAATATCCTGCGCACTTGCTCCCTGATAGGTGGTCATCACCATAATGGTGTTGGTATCTATGTCGGGATAAAGGTCGATAGGTAGGGTGGAAAGAGAAAATAAGCCGAGTATGGCAACCGCTACGAAACATAGGGTAGTCATAATCGGTCGTTTGACTGCTGAACCGTATAAGCTCATTGTAGAGTTATTTAGTGGTGTGTGAGTGTTTGGATTATTTTTAAGCGTATGGGGATTATTCAGCCGATTCGGTGTTGATAACCTCTACTTCAATACCATCTGCAAGTCGCGACTGACCGTTGATAACAACGATATCTCCATCCTCTACGCCTGATAGTACTTCGTAAGTGTCACCGAGTCGCTGGCCAAGTTGAACCTGATTGTAGCTAACTTTACCGTCGTCACCAAGCACATATACATACTTATTGCCCGACCCTGACATTTTCACCACGGCACGGTCGGGAACCACTACATTATTCTGCTGACCATAGTTGATTGTTACTCGTGAGAACATGCCCGGACGCACCTTCCCATCGTTGTCAATATCAATCTGGCATGTGAATGTGCGTGTTTTTGGGTCTACAGTGGGGTAGACTACACTGATGTTGCCAGTGTAGACCTGGTCTGGTAGGGCATCAAAACGTATTTCAACGGGCATACCTGCATTGACACGCGAATACTCGCTCTCATTAATACCAAGCATGATTTTCACCGGGTCAAGTTGCTCCACCGTAAGTATAGGGAGTGAGCCTGTCATGTCGCCCGGATCGTAGTTACGTGCTGTAACAACACCGTTGATGGGAGATATGAGTGTAGTGTTCTCCACCATATTGCGATACTGGCGCAACGAAGCCTCATATTCAGTGGTGAGCTGGTCAACAGACTGCTGAGTTCCACCTCCTATTTCAAGGAGATACTTGGCACGATCGAGATCACGTTTTGTATTGTCGAGCCTTATCTTTAGTTGTTCAATATTTACGTCATCGAGAATAACCAATGGCTGACCTTTGCTTACGCGGTCGCCTATATCAACACGAATATCCTTGATGCGGTTAGGTGTAGAAGTGGTGATATTGTTCACATTAAAACCTTCAACCGTAGCAGTGTACTGTGACACCTGATCAACAGATTTGGCATGAACTTGACTTACCTGTACTTGTGGCTTTTCATCGGTAGTCGTTTTTTCGGTTGTAGCCTTTTTTTGTGAACAAGCTGTCATTAGCGACAATGCAGCAAGTGTGGAAATATAGATACTAAGTCTCATTATTATTGTAAATATTGAAGTTACTGTTGAGGTGTGGAATATTTGTCTATGTCGGCTTTTCCAAGCAGAAGCTCGAGATCACTATTGGCAACAAGAAAATTATATATTGACTGATAGTAGGCAAGGCGTGCACGGGTAAGGGCAAGCTCTGAATCGCGTAGGTCGAGGTATGACGCTGCACCTATCTCAAAGCTACGTTCCATAATTTGATGCGCTTTCTCCGCTTGCGACACACTCTCGGAATTTGATGCTATCTGCTTTACGTTGACATTTACATTATCTATCGCAAGGTCAACCTGCATATTGAGTGAACGCACAAGGTTCTCTTTTTGCCACTTCATCTCGTTGACCTGCACTTGGGCTTGCTTGATGGCATAGTATCGTTGCCCACCAGTGAATATAGGCACATTAAGTGTTACCCCTATCATGGAGTACGGGCTCCATAACAAATGGCTGAATGGTGTTCCATTGTTAGATGAAGTCCAGTTATAATTTGCCGCAAGCGATAGGGTGGGATAAAGCGATGCTTTCTGCACCTCAAGTCCGTGTCGCAGTGTGTTGGTCTGTAACTCAAGTAGACGTAACTGTGAGTTTGAATTAATTGAGCGATCGGTATTAAGTAACGCCTGCTCATACATAGTTTCCTCGTATTCCTTGAGCTGTGAGTTAGCCGTCAATGCATGATTGCTATCCATGCCCAATAAAATCGTCAATTGAAGTCGGGCCTGCTTGATGGCAATATCAGCCTGAGCAAGCTCAGGCTCTACATTCTTTACGGCAACAGATGTACGTAGCACATCATACTCGGATGCGGCACCTACACTGAATTTCTTTTGATAGATTTCGTGAGTTACCAATGCGTTATCGTAGCTCTCTTGAATCACCCGTCTTGAATCTTCGGCAAGAAGTAGACTATAATATGCATTTTTAACCGAGTTAATAAGTTGCAACTTCGATTGTCGGGCAGTCTCAACTGTCTGTAATATCTGGGAATCACTTAGCTTTAACGATGCCCAAAGCTGAGGAGCTATCAACGGCATTGAAGCAGAAAACCCTACAGAATATGAGTTGTCAAGACCCATCTTGATACCCTGTCGACCCGAGCCCGAAGAGGCGGGTTTTTCTCCTTCGTTGCCTTCATCTGACGAACTTCCGCCAAAACCTCCAAATCCACCTATATTCATATAGGCGACTTGTTTGGCAAGTGTACGATTGTATGATCCTCCAAAATTTACGGTTGGTAGTAGCTGTGATAATGTTTCTTTTTTGGAATAATCGACTCGCTCAATCTCCATATTAGCCACCTTGATTGTAGGATTTTGATCAAGGGCGATGGTGATGCACTGGTCGAGCGACAAAGGTATAGTGTCGATAGGAGCTATCTGCTGTGCTTTGATCGATATTGGCATCAGTGCCAAAGCTGCAGCAAATAAATTGAAATATTTAACCATTTGTGACAATAATATATCGTAAGTAGCAAATTGAGCCGCAAAATTACTAAAAACAGTCGAGGAAATGAAGATACATTGCCCATTGGGCATAAATATTGCCTTTTTTTACCAACATTTGGTAAATCACTGATGAAGTCATTAACACTCACAATATTCTTGTTGTCATACTTAATTTGATGTAAAATTTTCACTAACTTTGTGAAAAATAAGCATCCTGTTTCTCTTACGCACCATTACTGATTATGTTTTATGCTGAAGATATAGAAGCCACTCTGCGCAGCATGGCCGATGAACACCAGGCAGCACAACTTATGCGCTTCTTTAAAACTGGTCCAGGAGAGTATGGCGATGGGGATAAGTTTATTGGTCTTCGCAATCCTCAAGTAAGAATGATAGTAAAAGAGGCATGGAAGGAAACATCTCTCAGCGAGGCAGCAAAACTTGTCAGATCATCGATTCATGAGGTGCGTCTATGTGGATTATTAATAATGGTGGAGCAATACCTACGAGCAGTGAAGAAAGGTGATGCTGACTCTATGTCACTTATCTTCAATCAATATGTAGCACTCCATCCTCATATTAATAATTGGGACCTCGTTGACCTTTCGGCGATAAAAATAGTAGGCAATCACGAAGTTAATAATCCTTCAGTAACGTTGATGGATGAGTGGATAACACCGGAAGGACACACACTGTGGCAACAGCGCATTGCTATGGTAAGTACATGGATTATAACAAGAAGCGGACATCCTGAAGTGTGCTTTAGGCGAGCGAAGAAACTCCTTAATAGTCCACACGATTTGCTGCATAAAGCTGCGGGCTGGATGCTACGTGAAACGTGGAAAAAAGGATATCGTGATGATTTGCGTCGATTTCTTGACGATAACGTGACTCTGATGCCCTCAGTTATGCTTAGTTACGCCTGCGAACAAATGACCGACAATGAACGTCATAGTTGGCAACTAAAAAGAAAGCCGGCCCCGGTGAAGAGCCAGCTTTAAAATAATAAATAATTTAAACTTAGCTTACGCCAAAACCAGCATCCTGCAACCCCTTGCGTATTATCTCGATATGCTCATGATTGCGTGTCTCAAGGTCAAGGCGTATTGAGCATCGATTGATTGAACCAGATGTAGCAAGGCGGTCGTGAACTACTGAGATCACATTGGCACCAAGCTGGCCTACGATAGCGCAAACGGCAGATAGCTGACCGGGCTTATCATCAAGATCCACCGATAGCGTGCAAGCGCGCCCATCCTTGGCAAGTCCGCGATTTATAATGCGATTGAGGAATGTGACATCAACATTTCCTCCCGACACTAAACAAACTACTTTCTTTCCTTCGATTGGAAGATGTCCGAACATCGCTGCTGCCACTGCCACCGCCCCAGCTCCTTCAGCTACAAGTTTTTGCTTCTCAATAAGCGCAAGGATTGCAGCTGCTGTCTCATCGTCGGTTACAGTTACTACCTCATCGACGTACTTACGACACAACTCATAAGTATTAACACCTGGCTCCTTCACTGAGATACCATCGGCTATGGTTGATACCGATGGGAGTCGTATGATTTCACCTTTGTTTAGTGAATCATACATTGAGGGTGCGCCAGCGGCCTGAACGCCATAGACCTTAATGTCGGGGCGTAGCTCCTTGATAGCCATTGCCACACCTGAAATAAGTCCGCCACCACCGATAGGCACTATAACTGCCTCAACATCGGGCATCTCCTCTATAATTTCAAGTCCGATTGTGCCTTGGCCGGCTATCACCAAAGGATCGTCAAATGGGTGCACAAAAGTGTAGCCGTATTCATCGCGCAACTCTAATGCACGCTGATAGGCATCATCATATACACCAGGCACCAGACATACCTCGGCTCCAAATCCCTTTGTAGCCTCTATCTTTGAGATTGGCGCTCCTGCAGGAAGACAAATCAGCGATTTGATTCCATTGTGTGTTGCGCCCAGTGCCACACCCTGTGCATGATTACCAGCCGAACAAGCGATTACACCCTTTGCCTTCTCCTCATCACTGAGCTGTGAGATCTTATAATATGCACCTCGTAGTTTGAATGATCCGGTATATTGTAGATTCTCGGGCTTAAGGTAAATTTGAGCCGTTGAACTAAGCTTGGTGGGTCCAACGATGCGTGTATTACGCGCTACACCCTTAAGCACCGCCTTCGCGCGGTAAATCTCAGACAACTGAAGAACTTCGTTCATCTTTATAAGATTATGATTATCTTAATATTTATGTTCTTTCGACTCCATTTCGGCTGGAGTAATAGGCTTGTGATCCATCTTACGCCATACATAAACAATATAGGCAAGAACTACTGGGATTATAAACGACACAACCGACATAACATTTAGTGTAAACTCACTCGATGAACTGTTACGAATTGTGAGCGACATCTGTGGGTCGACAAGCGATGGATAATAAGGAGTATTATTATAGCCAGCTATGCTCAGCAACACCAACACTACTAAAACAGTGCCTATTCCCGACCACCATATACCCGCAGTCCAGTGTTTTGCCACGACAGAGCGGATTATTGCATAAAGTACCATCACCACACCAATCAAGAACAGAATGCCAAACCACCACATATCCACAAGATTGAAGAAATATTTGAATTTCTCAACAGTCACTTTACCTGTGGCATCGTAGCTGTAGCCAGGCCATGTGAACAGTACAGCAATGAATACCAGGAAGAATAGGGTGAAGGTGACACCATTTAGCAGCACTCGCTTCTTGTTGGTGTTGAAAAAAGTATTGTCGCCTGCAATGTTATTGAGGAAGTAAAGCGAAGCCTGTGTACGGGCAAGAAATAAAACGGTAATGCCAAGCAGCAGGTTGGGCCAATAAAATATCGCTTCAATGCCATGTGACTCGGCCCATTGCGAAATCACTGGCGCACCAACATTAATAAGATTGCTTTTAATTACAGTGAATTCTGCACCGAAAAACATCATGCCTACGGCCACGCCAAGCAATATGCAACCTACACAACCATTGATGAACAAGCAAGTGTCATAAGTTGTCCGACCAAATATATTTCCGGGTTTTGAACGGAATTCATAGCTTACGGCTTGGATAACAAAGCTGAACAGTATGAGCATCCACAACCAATAAGCGCCTCCGAAACTGGTGGAGTAGAACAAAGGGAAGGATGCGAAAAAAGCGCCACCAAATACCACAAGAGTGGTAAACGTAAGCTCCCACTTGCGCCCAAGTGAGTTCACCATCATAGTCCTATCAAGTTTCGAGGGAGTAGAAAGCAACATTGATTGCCCGCCCTGAACCATAAGGAGGAACACAAGGATTGCGCCGAGTACGGCTATTAGAAGCCACCAATAATTCTGAAGTAATTCGAGATGTGTCATAGCCGTTAATCGTTAGAGTTCTCAATATCAGTGTTAACTTTACGGGCGATATAACGCACCATAATGCTTATCTCCGCTATAAGCATTGCTGTGAACAGCACAGCAAATATCCAGAAAGTGAGCTGAACCGAACTTTCGGAAATTGCGGAAACGCCGGCACGTGTTGGCATAAGATCCTGGATTACCCACGGCTGTCGACCTACCTCGGCAACTACCCAGCCGGCTTGTGAACATATCCATACCACGGGGATGGAAATCACACCAAGCCAACCTATCAATTTACTTTCCGCTGTATGAGGCTTGCGATAAACAATATATACCATTATGAGCAAGAAAATCAGCAAATATCCTCCGGACATCACCATGATGCGGAAAGAATAGAATGTAAGTCCAACCGGTGGAACTAAATCCGATGGGTTGTTATAGTAACCATAGCCGAAATATTGGTAATCCTCAGAAAGCGCTTTTGTTGCCACTTCCATCGCTACGGTATCACCATTACTATAAGCTTCATTGTATTGGCGCAATGCGGTTTGTGCCGCTTTGCCTCGAGTGATACGCTCCTGGTAGCTTACTGTATTGATTGTGTCGCCCTGAGCATTGATCGATACACCGTCGATAATATCTTTAATTCCAGGCACAAATGAATTAGCGTCATGGTTGGCAAGAATTGAAAGGCCATAAGGGATATCAATTGAAAAGAGCATCTCCTTCTCATCATTGTCCACAGTCTTATCGGGATTGAGTATACCAACACCTACAAGGCTTTGCCCTTTTGAACCGTGATATAAACCCTCCATAGCTGCAAGTTTCATCGGTTGTACTTGGCTCACTACAACTGCTGATCCATCGCCGGTCCACATTGTCAGCACAATGCCAACAAGACCAACCCATCCAGCCACTTTGATCGAACGCAACGACATGGCCACATTGCTTTTGCGCAGAAGGAAGATGCAACTTATACCCACCACAAATACTGCGGCGAGTACCCAGCCACTGAATACCGTATGGAAAAACTTATTGATGGCAACGGGTGATAGGGCCACTTCCCAGAAGTTTGACATTACATTGCGCATTTGTGCGGGGTCGAATTCCATACCCGCAGGGTATTGCATCCATGCGTTGGCCACAAGAATCCACAATGCCGATAGACAAACGCCAAATGCAGTAAGCCACGTAGACGCAAGGTGAAACCCGGGGCTCACTTTCTTCCAACCGAAGAACATCACAGCCACAAATGTAGCCTCGAGGAAGAAGGCAAACAAGCCCTCAATGGCGAGCGGTGCGCCGAAGATATCGCCCACAAACCAACTGTAATTTGACCAGTTAGTGCCAAATTCAAATTCGAGAATAATACCCGTCGCCACTCCACAGGCGAAGTTAATGCCGAAAAGTGTCATCCAAAATTTGGTAATACGGCGCCAACGTTCATTACGTGTACGATAATAGATAGTCTCCATGATGCCCACTATCAGCGACAATCCAATAGTGAGCGGTACGAATAGCCAGTGATACATCGCTGTTAGTGCAAACTGCAATCGCGACCAATCAACTGTACCGATCAAGTTGTCCATACTTTTGGGTTATTTAGTTATGAGTTATTAAGTTTCAATTCATGGTATCACCTTGTGGTGAGTGAGGTTCTTACCGCATTAGCTCGGTCAGCGTCGTTATCATAGTCGCGGCTTAACAGGTTTGGGAAGAAAAAGACTTTTAGCACGGCAAAAAGTATCACTACCTTAATGATGATCAGTATCCACAACGACTTACCTACAGTCATTTGGCGAAAGCCGTCGTAATAAAATTGCCATATGCTATTGAGCTTTTTCACGATTCATCAAACGCGACATGTCTTTTCGGTTAATTCAAGATGAGCAAATGTACTCAAAATTTTATTACCTCTACTATTTTTGATGCAAAAAGTACTACTTTTGTCAGTAATAAACCGCAACAATAATTTGAGAAACAATCATGATAGATGTAATATGGCTCATAGTTGGGCTGGTGTTGATTTTAGTGGGTGCCAATATGCTTACCGACGGAGCTTCGGCTATAGCCTCACGCTTAGGCCTTAGCGACCTTATTATCGGTTTGACAATAGTAGCGTTTGGTACATCGGCTCCTGAATTGGCAATTTCCATTATTTCATCAATCAATGGCAGTGCTCAGCTCGCCATTGGCAATGTAGTGGGCAGCAATATATTTAATGTATTAGTCATTATCGGTATAACAGCCATTGTACGGCCTATCAAAGTTGATAAAAGCGTCATGGTCACTGAAATACCGATTGTAGTATTCTCGGCAGCCGTGATGCTCCTGCTCGGTAATAGCGCAATAATAAATGGTGCAGGTGGAGTAAATGAAATTACACGCATAGATGGCATCTTCCTCCTGCTTGTTTTCGTCATGTTTATGCGCCACACATTCACCCAAGCTAAGGCTCAACCATCGTTACCCTCAGGCGAAAGCAAGCCCTCAGCGACCATGTCGGCTGGCAAATCAGTGTTGTGGGTTTTGATTGGACTTGCCGCGCTTGTGTGGGGTGGCGACCGTTTTGTCGATGGAGCCAGCGGAGTAGCCCGCGGGCTTGGCGTCAGCGAAGCCGTAATTGGTCTTACCATTGTCGCGGCCGGCACATCGCTCCCCGAGCTGGCTACATCGGTTGTTGCATCCATCAAAGGTAAGCCGGGAATTGCAGTTGGCAACGTGGTGGGGAGCAACATTTTCAACGTCTTCCTTGTGCTCGGCGCATCTGCCACCATCTCGCCGCTACCATTTGGCGACATTTCCAATCTCGACCTCTCGACCCTGCTAATCTCCTCGCTGTTATTCTACTTATTTGCCTGGGTCTACAAAGAGCGCACCATCACCCGCCTCGAAGGCACAATCCTCACCCTATGCTACATCGCCTACATCGCACTCCTTCTCTCATAGGCCTTGATAAGAGATCTGTTATTTCGTACTTTCACGCTCGGTCATTCCCACTCTATGGTCGACGGTGGCTTAGAGGAGATGTCATAGGTTACGCGGTTGACGCCGCGCACATGGTTGATGATATCGTTTGATACTTTAGCCAGGAAATCGTAGGGTAGGTGAGCCCAGTCGGCTGTCATCGCGTCGGTAGAGGTGACGGCACGGAGCGCTACCGCACGTTCATATGTGCGTTCATCGCCCATCACGCCCACGCTCTGCACGGGCAGCAATATTACTCCGGCCTGCCATACCTTGTCATATAGTCCCCAATCACGGAGTCCTTGTATAAAGATATGGTCTGCCTCCTGGAGCACTGCAACTTTCTCGGGGGTGATGTCGCCAAGTATGCGCACTGCCAATCCGGGTCCTGGGAATGGATGTCGCTTGATTAGATGCTCAGGCATACCGAGTGCGCGCCCTACAGCTCTTACCTCGTCCTTAAACAGGAGACGTAGTGGCTCGCAGAGACGGAGATTCATCTTTTCAGGTAATCCGCCTACGTTATGGTGACTCTTAATAGTAGTGCCTGTAATCGATAGCGACTCAATGCAATCAGGGTAAATGGTACCCTGAGCGAGCCACCGCACATCTTTTATTTTATGAGCCTCGTGGTCAAAGACGTCAATGAAGCCACGCCCAATTATCTTACGTTTCTGTTCGGGGTCAGTGACTCCTGCGAGCTCGCTGAAGAATTTTTGTGAAGCATCAACGCCTATAACATTTAAGCCGAGACATTCATAATCGTGCAACACATTTTTAAATTCATCCTTGCGTAGCATCCCGTGGTCAACAAAGATGCAAGTTAGGTTGCTACCAATAGCGCGATTGAGCAGTACTGCCGCAACCGATGAATCTACACCTCCGCTAAGTCCGAGCACTACTTTGTCGTCGCCAAGCTGATGCTTAAGTGACTCAACAGTACTTTCAATAAATGAATTTGCACTCCAACTGCAATGAGATCCACATATATCTACTACAAAGTTTTCGAGCAACTGTGTGCCACACTCACTGTGGAATACCTCAGGATGGAACTGTACTCCCCAAGTCTTGGTGTTTTCAACATGATAGGCTGCCACCTTCACCTTCGAAGTAGAAGCGATTATCTTAAAAGAGTCGGGAACGTAAGTGATGGTGTCGCCATGACTCATCCACACTTGCGCTCCCTTGTCAATAAATTTCATAAGCGGGTCGGCCGAATCGACATAATCGATATTTGCACGGCCGTATTCCCGTGAGTTTGCCGGTTCAACTTTACCACCTGCTTGATAGGCTATGAATTGAGCTCCGTAGCATATACCGAGCACCGGCATTTTAGATGCAATTAACGATATGTCAGCTTTGAAGGCCTTATCATCGTAAACTGAGAAAGGCGACCCGGAAAGTATACACCCTATCACCGATGGATCATCGTGGGGAAACTTGTTGTAGGGTACAATCTCACAATAAGTTGAGAGTTCGCGTACTCGTCGTCCTATAAGCTGAGTTGTCTGCGAGCCGAAGTCGAGAATTATGATCTTTTCTTGCATCTATGATTAGAAGTTTTGCACTCGCTGGGAGTGTAGTAATTGCATTTCACGATGCAAAGTTAATCATAATTGTTGAATCATTTATGTACTGTGGCGTTGTTTTGAGTGTCAAAATCGATTTCCAAGTCATTAGATAGCTCTACTTCTTTAGTGCCTTTTTCTACCTCATACTTTACAATATACGCTCCGGGGTAGTTGTTGTTGATGTACTGAGTGATCTCAACCGGGATTATTGAAGATGGCACAGAATCATTTCGACCGGCTTCGGCTTTTTCAAACTCACCCTTTGAGTTAAAGTCAAGACTTGTTCCGTTGGCAAGATACACCTCATATTCGTCACCCAAAGTCTCCTTATCAATCTTTACTTGAGTAATTTTCACCCCCTTATAGTTATCACTGATGAAGTTTTGAGCTTCAGTGGGTAGAACAGAAGCATCGGTTGTAGTGACATCTTTGCTCGTACATGCAGCAAATATAGAGCAAAGAGCAATCATCGACATAGTGTAAAATTTCATTTTCTTAGAAATTAGTGAGTAAACTTATTATTCGTTCAATATTTATAATTAACGGTATATAGTTAACGCTTTAATCCACAAAATGTTGTACAACAGTTGTTTCCACCCCTGTTATAACAAGTTAAATTTTAAATAATTACATTTCCATCTATTAAACCACGTTAATCGATAAACTCTAAATAAGACAATGATGTTTTTTATTAAAACGAAAACTAAACAATTTAAGCTATGACTTACCAAGACGTAATCAAATCAACATCTACCGTAGTAGTCGAATTCTATGCATCGTGGTGTCCTCATTGCCAAAAGATGATGCCCATTGTACATCAAATCAAAGAGTTGCTTGATGGCAAAGTTAAAATTTTTCAATTTGACATCGATGAGAATCGCACCCTCGCTGATCATGAGCAAGTAGAGTCGATACCTACTTTCATTGTATATAAAGACGGCGAGGAGGTATGGCGTCAGAGTGGTGAAATGGAAGCTGAGGTATTGCTGGCCAATATCCAACGATATGTATAAACATTCCAAGTAATATAGAGTTATGGCATCATTGTTCTCCGATTTTCTTTCGGCTATGCATGTTAAGCATACCGAGGGATACTCTGACAGCCGTTTCAGGCAGATGCCCTTTCAATCGCTCTTTGGACTGGTCAGTCTATTGCGCGAGTACAATATTGGTGCGTCAGGAGTACATGTATCAGACGACACCCGTGAGGACGCTCTTAGAAAGTTTCCAACACCATTCTTGGCTGACACAGTCGACGGCTTTTTGATAATCACAAAGGTTACCAGCAATACAATTACCTACTTATCGCAAAGTCAATCATTTACTATGCCTATTGCACAATTGGCCAACGCATGGAATGGGACTGCACTGTTGGTTGAAACCGATACTGATTCAATAGAGCCTGAATACTCGCTACATCGTGTGAATGAGATATTCGCTGTTATAAAGCGATATTCTCTTGCTCTAATTGTTGTGGCGCTGATGTGTCTTGGGCTCTATAGCTCCGGACTTTACCGTCAATGGACCTCTTGGGCAATCCTGGCACTTGATGGTTTTGGCCTTTGGCTTTCCTGGCTTTTAGTTCTCAAGGCGCTGGGGATTCGAAACCATGCAGCCGACGCTGTTTGCTCCGTGCTTCAGAAAGGTGGCTGTGACGAGATAGCGCGTTCGGATGCATCTTCTTTTTTTGGTATATTCAAGTGGAGCGAGGTAGGTTTGGCTTACTTTAGCGTGAGCCTTATCGCCATGTTGCTATTCCCAGTAAGTATGCCTGCTCTTGCCGCAATAAATATATTATGCCTTCCATACACTGTGTGGAGCATAACGTATCAGAAATTTAAAGCAAAAGTATGGTGTACCATGTGTGTAGGCGTACAGATCACCCTATGGCTATTGGCCGTATGCTTCCTATTGGGAGAATATGACAAATACATATTCCAACAAGAGTCTTTGATTCAATTCGGAGTGCTTGCCATATGCTACGTTGGAGCTCTACTTGGCATTAACGCTATCGACAATGGCATCCAAAACAATTTTAAAGTGAACGACAATGAAGACACCTCCAATTCCCTCAATACCGGGCATTAAAACATTATCGGCGCTCGAAATGAACTCTATTCATTTCTCACGCCGACACACGGTGCTTACTCCAGCCCAACTCGACAAACTAATCACCCCAATGACGACGCAAGGGGTAGCGGGTAGGACGGAAGAGCAACCTAAGGGAAGTGCTATAGAAGATATAATTCCAAAACCAGTTAGCAAGAACTGAAAGCTTATTGCGCATCCCGATTATTGAAACCAGGTGTATCAGAAGCCAGGTCAACCAAGCGAAATATCCACCAAAAGATGTTTTTCCAATATCGGCCACGGCCTTGTTGCGTCCGATTGTTGCCATTGAACCCTTATCGTTATATCGGAAACGGAGAGTAAAATCACCGTTGTTGAGATTTCGTGCAAGGTTGCGTGCCTGCTGTATAGCGGGCTGCGCCATTTGAGGATGTCCTTTTGGGTACTCATCGGTTTGCATCAATGCAATATCACCGATTGCGTATAACGACTCTTCAGCGCCTTTCACACGATTATATTCATCCACTATGATTCGTCCCCCAGGGCCTATCATTTCATCGGGAAGTCCGGGCATACTTTCCCCACGTACACCGGCAGTCCATATCAGAGTCTCATAATATTCACGGTGCCCATCGGCGAAAGTAACAAATTTTTCATTATATCCTTTCATTACCGTATTGAGCCTCACGTTCACCATTAGATCCTGCAAATCTTTCAAAGCTCTCTCTTGCGACTTCTTGCTCATAGCGCCAAGCAACTGTGCGGATCCTTCTACAAGGGTTATATTGACATCCTCAGGTTTCAATTCGGGGTATTCCTTCTTTATTATATACTTCTTCATCTCGCCAAGCGCACCGGCGATTTCCACACCTGATGGTCCTCCACCCACTACAAGAAAGCTCAATAACTGGCGACGACGCTCAGGGTCAGTGCATAATGCGCCACGCTCGAAGCGGTCGAGGATTTCATCGCGCGTGTGTATGGCTTCCGACACAGTTTTGATGCCGAATGTTTCGCGGCTGAGATTTTCCATACCAAAATAGTTATTGGTCGAACCAGCAGCAAGGACCAACCGGTCGTATTTTAATGTCTCATAGCTCGTAGTGATTTCCTTGCGTTGTAAGTCAATGTTTTTTACATGCCCCATATGATATGATACATTGGGCATTTTCCTAAATTCCTTGCGCAGAGGGAAACATATATTGGCAGGTACAAGAGCTGAGGCAGCCACCTGATAAAAAAGGGGAGGGAAGCTGTGAAAATTGTTGCGGTCTACCAAGCATATTTCATACTTTTTACGGTCAAGGCCACGACACAAGTTGATACCTGCGAAACCTCCTCCTACTATAACTATTCTCTCCATAAAATTTTAACATAATATTCAGTAAAGTAACAACTATTCACTCATCATAGTTGTCGTTGATGCAACAAAAATACATCATCACAAGTGCCATCAATCAAAATTTTGTAAATTTGCACTAAAATTCATTCAATATGGAAAAGATAATTCTTACCGGCGACCGTCCAACAGGGCGTTTACACCTGGGGCACTACGTTGGCTCATTACGACGTAGGGTAGAGCTGCAAAACTCAGGTATATATGACAAAATATTCATCATGATAGCTGATGCTCAGGCTCTGACCGACAATGCTGATAATCCGGAGAAAGTGCGTCGCAATGTTATCGAAGTCGCACTCGATTATTTATCAGCAGGTCTGGATCCTGAAAAATCTACACTATTTATTCAGACGCAGGTGCCCGAATTGGCCGAGTTAGCTTTTTACTATATGAATCTTGTGTCGGTATCGCGTGTGCAACGTAATCCAACAGTAAAGACTGAGATACAGATGCGCGGCTTCGAGAAGTCAATACCCATGGGATTTTTCTCTTATCCTGTGAGTCAGGCATCCGACATCACCGCTTTCAAAGCCACCACAGTACCTGTGGGTGAAGACCAGGCACCAATGATTGAATTGACCCGCGAAATCGTCAACCGGTTCAACAATATCTATGGGCCAACGCTCATTGAGCCTGAAATACTACTGCCCGACAATGCTGTGTGCATGCGCCTTCCGGGGACCGATGGCAAAGCCAAGATGTCAAAATCGCTTGGCAACTGCATTTATCTCTCCGACACTCCAAAAGAGGTGAAAAAGAAAGTCAACTCGATGTATACCGACCCAGAGCATCTCACAATCGACTCTCCCGGACACCTCGAGGGCAACTGTCCGTTTATCTACCTTGACGCTTTTGCCACTGACGACCAAGTGAAGAAGTATCTTCCCGACTATGAATCGTTACAAGCCCTTAAAGATCATTATACACGCGGCGGAGTAGGCGATGGAACTGTTAAGAAGCTACTTATTAATGTATTGGAGGAGTTGTTGGCTCCTATACGCGAACGCCGAGCATATTGGGAGCAGCGAATACCCGAAGTCTACGAAATACTACGCCTCGGCTCGGAAAAGGCCAGGGCAAAAGCAGCCCGGACTCTCGAGGAAGTACGTACCGCCATGCATATCAACTACTTTGCTGATAAAACACTTATCGAAGAGCAAGCTGCCCAATACCGCAAAAAGTAATAATCTCCTCCTAATCTTCACTCAGGGCTGCGTCGATGGCGCAGCCCCTTGCTTTATCTATAGAGATGCCAATCAAATATACGTTAAGCCGAATAATACGCTCCTACTATGCCACCTATGAATCTGGTGGCTTTTTTTGATAAATATATTGAAAAAATATCCTTGTCGGTTTAGTAAACGGGGTGTTATGTGTCTTATTAGTGTATGACGAACACAAACGATATAGAAAAGCTTTTCAAAGCACATTATCAGCAGATGTACCGACTGGCCAAGGCACTTTTGCTTGACAATGATTCGGCACACGACATTGTCCACGAAGTGTTTGTATCGCTACTCTATTCTAAGGATGATGCAAAAATTTCCCTGACGTATCTGTTATCTGCGGTTCGCAATCGTTCGCTTAATATGATCAGGGACAAGGGCATTCACAACCGAATCCTCAATCTATATTTCTGTGATATCGATGAATATGACACTGAAGACTGGCCCGATGAAGAGACCATCGCAGAAATATATCAGATTATAAAGGAGGACTTGACTCCTCAATGCCGCCGCATCATGGAGTTACGTTTCATAGAAGGCCTGAAATTCTCAAAGATTGCGGAGACTATAGGAGTAAGTGAAAATGCCGTTTATAAACACGTTCGTCAAGCATTAATAGAAATCCGTAAACATCTCAATCAACATGGATAAGTATAACATCGTGCTTGACCTAATCGAGCATCCTGATAAATACACACAGGAAAGGATTGCAGAAATTCTCTCAGAACCTGAAACAAGAGAAATCTACAATCTGCTCTGTAAAACCGTTTCAACCTTCGCCTCTCAAGATGACAAGGTAGATGTAAATGACGAGTGGCAAAGTTTTTCAAAAAATCACAAGAATCCAAAATTCCGATTATTATGTAGCGGAAGCCGAGCCGCTTCCATCACGGCTATCGCATTTACTTCGCTCGCAGTTGCAGCCATTGGGTTAACGGTTGCAATAAAGACATTTGCCCCTCAACCACAACCCATCGAAACCCCGGTTGTCACAGCTGTAGCAAATCAAGTCTATATTTCTGGAAACGATGAAAAAGAGTCAACTGTAGTAGCAGAAGAAGGAGAATTACCGAAAACTCCAATCCTTTTTGAAGATGCTTCACTTGAAGAAATTCTCAGTAGGGTTGCAGCAGTGCATAGAGTCAGTGTTGAATATAATCATCCCGAAGTGGCGATGCTGCATCTCTACTATAAGTTTGACCCATCTATTCCTTTGAAAGAAACTGTCGAGCAATTGAACTCCTTTGAGCAGATAAATATTTATATCAACGATAAAAAAATCATAGTTGACTGAAAATGAAACGCATTATCATCATATTAGTGGCGATGGTCTGCTTCATTTCGGCCAACGCCAAAAAGTATGCATATTCTTTCCATAATACCCCAATCTCTCAAGCCCTTGTGACCTTAGGACAAGACAATCCCGATATCAATATTGCCTTCGTTTATAAAGAGCTTGACCATTATAAAACATCATCAAGTATTGACACTGACGATTTTACCAGTGCCTTGCGCCAGATTATCGGTCTGCAACCGGTTACTTTCTTTGAGAAAAAGGGCATCTATTATGTCGAGGCCTTACAGCATGGAAAATTTACCTATTCCGGTCAAGTCATAGGTTCTGATAAAAGACCCGTGGAGGCTGCAACTATCATGCTTCTTGCCCCTAAGGACTCTACGGTTTTGACTTATGGCATATCTGATGAAAACGGTCGATTCTGTATACCTTGCGACTACTCCAACATACTTGCTAAAGTATCTTGTATAGGATACGCCACCAAATATCTTCGTTGCAATTCTTTCAACTTAGGAATCATTGCGATGTCAGAAAAGTCAGTAAAGCTCAATGAAGTTAAGGTGAATGCTGAAATTGCCCGTCTTTCCTCAGACTGCTCAGTATTCCTACCCAGCGTAAGACAAAAAAATTCGTCGCAGGATGCAGTAGATCTATTACAACAAATGACGATACCGCTCATTAGAATAAATCCTGTTACCAAGGCAGTAACTGATAATGCCGGCATCGGAGTTGCATTATATATTAACCGATTTGAAGCTACTCCTGAAGACCTGAAAGGGATGCGCATGTCTGATGTATTACGTATCGAATATCTGGAATTTCCCACCGACCCTCGTTATAAGGGTGCTCAAAGAGTGATTAATTTTGTAATTCGCGAGTATGAATACGGAGGTTATACCAAATTGAATATAGAAGAAAAAATACTTACCGGGTTCTCTAATAATTCAAATGTTTTCACGAGGGTCAATTTCAAAAAAATGACTTACGACCTATTTGTCGGCGCAAATAATGAAGACAATCATCATAGCGGTAAATCATCGGAGAGCACTTACAATTTAACTTCGACTGATCATACTCCTTATACTTTAACCCGAAATGAAATTTGTGAAAGCTCACATTTCAAGCTTAATGAATTCCCAGTTACATTCAGGGCCACTTACAGCACAGAGAATACCCAGATCCGCAATCAAATCGGTTTCAACCATTCCTCAATACCTGTCAATGAATATAAGGGTCGGGTATTATATGACAAAAAAGAACTGGATGATGTGAAATCGAGCCATAAAAATCCTAATCATTCCAATTCTTTTTCTTACTACGGCTCTTTTTTCTTTAGTTTGCCCAAGAATTATTCACTTAATTTTTCTCCTAAATTAAACTATACGCATCTTTTTGATAAGACAATGTACATAATGGGGTTAAACGAGTTGCAACGCTCAGCAAAAGAAAATGCTGTTGATTATCGCACTGATTTGTTTATCCGCAGGAATCTCGGACAAAAACATTCGTTAATATTAGGCATAAATCACGGCGGAAATATCAACTGTGTCAATTACAGAGGAGCTGAGAAAGAAGCCGACCATTTTACAATGACATTTAGCTCCGCACAAATGGGCTATCAATATCACTATAAAAAATTTTCATTATATGCTGATGCCGGTTATGCATGGGAGACCAACAAAATAAATAACACTTATAAGACTGACTCATACCCCTACACGCACATTAATTTTACCTTTACGCCTGTTCAGAAACATCAGTTTTCAGCCTATGTTCAACTTGCATCCATGACCCCTATGCTCTCCATGAAAACATCAAATATCGCACAGGAAAACGACGTGTATTATATCTCTGGAAACCCACTGCTCAAAGCCAGTAGACTTACCACGTTAAGTCTTGAATATTCGTGGATACCCTCTAACAGTTTCGGAGCAAGTGTGTATGGATTCTGTGAATCATATTACAACCGTATGCTTGCCGCTTATGAGCCTTTTCTTGATGGAACAGCCATTAAACGCTCATACATCAATAATGGAGACTTACACATGGGTGAAATAGGATTACCTTTAACCGGTAAATTATTAAGCGATAAGCTACAACTATATTTTGCTCCGCAGTTATCTCTTTATAAATCGACGGGACAATATAAGGAGTCGATCACTCATTTCTGCTTTTTATGGCAAGCTACATATTATGTAAAAGATTTTTATATTCAGACTTTGTGGGAAATCCCGAAGAAAATTATGGAGGAAGAGAATTCGGCTATTCGGGAATATCGAAATTATCATAGCTTGATATTGGGTTGGTCAAATGCAAGATGGAATCTTCGCATCAACTTAAATAATGTATTCAATAAGGGGTGGAAAGACTATACAGTGACCACTTCTTCACCATATTACTCCGAACGTCTGATTACCTACAGCACCTCGTATCACCCAGCCGTAATCTTAGCCGTTACATACAATTTTGGATTTGGCTCTAAAATTAAAAAAGATAATGAAGTAGGGGGACAATCCGGTGCTTCATCGGCAATCCTGAAATAATGACATTTAACGGCATCTTCACCGCTTTTCCTCCCAATATCAAGTACGCGGGGGCTTCATACTGGCTGATTAATGGTGGAAGGCACGGGCCATTGAGCGGGAATCTTCGCGCTCCTTGATTGATTGACGTTTGTCATATTCCTTTTTACCTCTACCAATACCGATCACGAGCTTGGCCAAGCCGCGGTCATTGATAAATAACCGTAGTGGTACAATTGTAAATCCAGACTCAGCTCCCGATCGCTCTAGACGGCGTATCTCTTTCTTATTAAGCAGAAGTTTACGATCGCGTCGTGCTGAGTGATTATTATACGTACCATAGAAGTATTCGGCTATATACAAATTTTTCACCCATACTTCACCATTGGCCACATAACAGAACGTATCAACCAATGAAGCTTTACCCAGACGTATTGATTTGATCTCGGTGCCGGTCAATACAATGCCGGCTGTGAACGTTTCCGAAATCTCGTAATCGTAGGTAGCGCGCTTATTCTTAATATTTACGTCTTTAGACAGTTTCATAGACTTCAAGGTAAAATCATACTCAAAAGCATGTTGAGCAGTATGGGAGGTAGAAGCACGAATACTATTGCCACAAAGATAAATCGTCCAGTCTGCGAGTGCGCAACCTTGAGATACCTTGCGGCTTTCCACATCACGAGGGCAACGAGCACCGGTAGAAATTGTACCAGCGACAGCTCGAGAGGCATAAGGTTTTCAATCATCGAAACAATTGCCATCAGCCCTAATGAGTATATGATAAAAGTGCTTGTACGCTGCAAGTCAATCTCCCCGCTGTCCACACACTTGTCCAACATCGAGGGTAGAAGATTCTGCGCAAGCATCAGCGTCACAAAGTATACTGAGAAAATGATAATGGCACGCTCCAAAGGATACACGAGCCCCATGTCATGGTGATAAATCATCTGGCAGAAAGATGATATGGCCACAACTCCCAGCAATGGGTACAATCCGTCGGCGGTAAGTTTTTCGGGCTCCTGATCCTCTACGGCTATATCTTCCCAACCATGCTGCGGACCGATTGCGAGCTGAAACAAATTTTTAAGAAAGTGCCACATACATTATATCATTTCTTAAGGCCATCGCGACGCAGAAGGGCATCGATAGTCGGGTCGGTACCGCGGAAACGGCGGTAAAGATCGGCAGGATCTTCCGTACCTCCGCGGCTTAGTATATTGTCACGGAACGATTTGGCGGTTGCAGGGTCGAAAATGCCATTCTCCTTGAAGTGAGCAAATGCGTCGGCATCAAGCACTTCAGCCCACTTATAGCTATAATATCCTGCGGCATAGCCACCAGCAAAGATATGGCTGAATTGGGGTGAAATCAAGGCACCCTCAATTGCCGGGAAAATCATAACAGTGGTCAATGCCTCGTTTTCAAACTCAACGGGATCATCTACCGGCGCATCTATTGTGTGCCAAGCCATATCAAGGAACCCGAAATTCAACTGACGCATGCAAGCGTATGCAGAACCATATTGCTGAGCGGCTACCAGTTTGTCAATCATCTCCTGAGGAATCGGCTCACCCGTTACATAGTGTTTAGCGAAGGAGTCAAGAAATTCCTTTTCAAGCAGATAGTTTTCATTAAATTGTGAGGGAAGCTCAACGAAATCACGGTATACCGATGTGCCTGAGAGCGATGCATACTTTGTATCGGCCAATAGTCCATGAAGAGCGTGACCAAACTCGTGGAGGAATGTTTCTACCTCATATGGGGTGAGAAGCGACGGTTTGTCGGCTGTGGGTTTAGTAAAATTCATCACTATCGATACATGCGGTCGGTGATTACCCTCAGCATCTATCGACTGCGAACGGAAGCCTGTCATCCAAGCTCCCGGGCTTTTACTGTCGCGAGGGAAGAAGTCGGTGTAAATTATACCGATATATTGGCCATTGGCATCGGTCACTTCAAATGCCTTTACTTCGGGATGGTAAACCTCAATATCAGGATTGTAAGTGAATTGCAGGCCATAGAGCTTATTAGCCAGTCCGAATACACCATCAATCACACTATTGAGTTCAAAATAAGGTCGGAATTCCTCCTCGTTGAAATTGTATTTAGCTGCTTTGAGTTTATTGCTATAGTAGCTGTAATCCCATGGTTTGATTTCTACTGGTTGACCCTCCAAATCAGAGGCAAATTCAGTGAGTTGAGCCATTTCTGCATCAAGAGCCGGGCGATAGGCATCTCGCAGACGGTTAAGCAGATCGTAAACACCCTCGGGATTGTGAGCCATGCGGTGCTTCAAGGCATGAACAGCGTAATTTTTGCTACCCAGCAGTTTTGCAAGCTCCAGACGTATTTCGGCGATGCGTTTCATCACATCTACATTAGAATAGTCACCCTTAAGATTTCGCCCATTATAAAGACGATACATCTTCTCGCGGAGATCTCGTCGTGAAGAGTATTTCATGAATGCCATATAAGTAGGCTGTGCGAGGGTAAACAGGTATTCTCCATCACGGCCTGCTTCTTTGGCAGCAAGTGCCGCTGCCTCTATCGAGCTTTCGGGGAGTCCGGCAAGGTCATCAGCTGTGAGCCATATCTGGTATGTATTAAGCTCCTTCAGCACATTTTGACCAAATTTGGTGGTAAGCTCTGACAACTCGGCTGAAAGTTTTTTGAACTTCTCACGATCTTCACCTTTAAGATTGGCTCCTTGCTCTGCAAATGAATCATATGTGCGTTGGAGCAGCATCTGGTCCTCCTTGTCGAGATTAAGATTAGCGTGGTTGTCATAGACAGCCTTCACACGTTTCCATAATGCCTCATTGAGGGTCATCTCTGTGCTGAAATCGCTCAACTGTTGGTAAATACCGAGCGACATTGCCATAAGCTCCTCATCATTGAGGGCTGAGTTCATTGCATCAAACACCTCTACTACACGGTCAAGATCACGACCAACCTTCTCATAAGCTACAATAGTATTCTCAAACGTAGGTGCTGCCTTCTGAGCTGTAATCTGGTTAACTTCCTCTTTTGCCAATTCTATTCCGCGCTTAATCGCTTCAGGGTAGTATTCGTTTTTAACCTTGGAAAACGGAACTGTATTATGCGGAGTATTAAATTCAGTAAAGAAAGGATTTTGAGCTGTAGCTGACATAATTGTGGCTGTTGTGACGAGTGTGGTGAGTATTTTTCTCATATGGTGAGTTTTAAAGCTTTGTTGGTGAATAGTATTACAGATTATTCACGTCCTCTTCGCGCTCACGGCGCAAGCGATCGCGTTTTTTTAGCGAAAAATGAAGCAGCACTATTACTATAAGTGTTGTGACAACGATCCCCGCAAACTCTGCTATTGAGATTGCTCCCTGCTGATAGGAAGGATAACCGAAGTATATCGCCATGAATAGCAGATAAAACAATAGCAACATCGGTATGAAAGTTGACCGTTTTAGTTTCATTATAGTGATTAGCTTTGTTTTGACTTTATATGTTCCTTCTGTTGAGTATTTAATAGCTCGGGTTGATGATAGGGAGAGGCACTGGGGCAGAAGTGGCCTTCAACAAGATGGCGATAAATTTTCAGGCAAGCCCAAGCATCAATCGAGGCATATTGTTGTTGACCTGGCGATAGCTCCCGAGCCTCCCAATTTGAGAGTCGTTGGCTCTTGGATATGCGCTTACCAAACAATATGCCATAAATCTTCTGTAGTGATATGTCATGTATCTGATGGTCGTGCACCATATCCTGGAGATCTATAAACCCTCGTGGCGTGAACTCGCTGATGACATGTAGCACATGAAAGTCGTCGCGAAGTGATAAACCTATCTTTGTCACGGATTCATCTTCAAGCAGATCGATAAGTGGCTCTATCATGCCAGTGTGCTTTATACGGAATAGATAGCAATGTTCGTCAGTAGATAATTGAATAAGTGACACTGTATTGCATTGGCCTTTACGGAAAGATGGCTTAGTTTCAGTGTCAAATCCAATCATACCGGCACGCCGCAAGTCAGAGATGGCTTGCTCTGCCACCTCATAGGTGTCGACCACCGTAATCTTACCGGGGAAGGATACAGCCGGCATCTCCGCCAGTTGCTCCTTAGAAATCGTTATGTCTACTTCGTTTTGAAACATCGTGTAAAGGTACGGATTTTCCATGTCACTGCCAACACATTTCTGCAAAAATTACAAATCATCTCATTAATATCATATAAAGAGTCTGCTTACTCGGAGTTGTGGATAAATTTGAGTATCTTCGCGCAAACCAATCATCACGTACACAAAAATGACAAAGATCGGATCGGTAATGACCAAATCAGGCCGCAAAGCACTCTTGCTCGGTAGCGGTGAGTTAGGAAAGGAAGTAGCTATCGAGCTCCAACGCTACGGAGTCGAGGTAGTGGCATGCGACAAATACGCCAACGCCCCCGCTATGCAGGTAGCCCACCGCCACCATGTATTCAATATGCTTGATGGCAATGAATTGCGCCGTATTATCGAGCATGAACGTCCCGACCATATCATCCCTGAGGTTGAGGCCATTGCCACCCCAGTGCTGAAGGAACTCGAAGCCGAAGGGTATAATGTGACACCTACAGCTACTGCCGCATGGCTCACAATGAACCGTGAGGGTATACGCCGACTTGCCGCAGAGGAGTTGGGAATCTGCACCTCTCCTTACCGATTCGCATCAACTCAAGATGAATTTCACAAAGCGGTATCCGAAATTGGCATCCCTTGTGTTGTTAAGCCAATCATGAGCTCTTCGGGTCATGGTCAGAGTGTGATACGCACTGAATCGGACATTGACAAGTCATGGCAGATAGCCCAGGAGGGTGGTCGAGCCGGGGCCGGAAGAGTGATAGTCGAGGGGTTTGTAGATTTTGATTATGAAATAACCCTCCTTACTGTCAGATCAGTAGCCGGGACTACTTTCTGCGCACCTATCGGGCACATTCAGATTGATGGCGACTATCGCTACTCATGGCAACCGCAACCAATGAGCGAGACAGCTTTGCAGCAAGCTCAAGATATTGCCCGACACATCACCGACGCTCTCGGAGGTTACGGCATATTCGGTGTCGAACTATTTGTGAAAGGTGACAAAGTGATATTCAGCGAAGTGTCTCCACGTCCCCATGATACCGGCATGGTGACGATGATAACACAGGATCTGAGCGAGTTTGCACTTCATGCGCGTGCACTTCTCGGGCTACCTGTTCCTGAAATAAGCCTTATTACCCCCGGAGCATCAAGAGCCATTGTAGTTGAAGGTGACACTAACGAAGTGGTGATGGAGAATCTTGAAAAAGTGCTCGAGGAGCCTGGCACACAGATGCGTATTTTTGGCAAGCCAGAGGTACGAGGACACCGCCGTATGGGTGTAATCCTCGCTTCGGCCGACAATGTCGACGATGCCCGCGACAAGGCAGAGCGCGCATACAACAAGTTAAAGGTAACAATATAAAGGGGCTTATCGGGCGATTAACATGAATCGCTCCTTACCGGCCGAAAAGCCGATGATACGCACCTCATCACCATCACGCACAGCAAGTTTGCGTCGCAGTATATCAGATGATATACCCATATTGCGCTCACTCACCATCGCTGTGGGATAACGGCGGTTAAGTCGTTTTATGACGGATGATGCATAAGGCAACACCTCGACGATCTTAAGCCGTTGACCAGGGAAATCGTCAATAATCTCAGAGCAATAAAATAGCTGAGTATTGGCATCGGGTTTTGATAGTCCGTAACGTTGACACAGCACCTTAAGCCCACCAGCCTTCATCACCGCGGGGTAGGGGATATATAAGTTATCCCCGGCATTAGGCATCGCAATATTGACTTGGGTATCAGCCTCTTCATCCCTTGTATAGGCGAATGAATACACATCCTCATGGTTCTTTATTGTCACCGCTTCGATGAGCGGGGTAGTAGTTTCCTGTTGAAAATCGACTATAGCAATCAGCTCCTTACACTCGGTTGATGTACCCAACGATATGATACGGCACGTATCAGGTAAATTGCGCAAAATAGATGTAATATCAAGCATTGGTGACATCTTCACAATCAACCTGTTACAAATATTCGCAATTGTTGGAAGAAGTGTTATGACATTTGGCGAGCAATCATCAAGGCCATAGACACGCTGACCGTTATCGCCACGGCGTGCTGGGTCGATATAGCATACATCGCAACGAAATCCATCATCACTTGCTTCTTGCAGCCATTTCTCACAACTTGTGTTTACCACGCTTAGATTTCTATAACCATGTACGGTTGCATTATATGCCAGGGCAGCGGCTACTATCGTATCACGCTCAACAGCCGTCACATACTTTGCACGATGTGCCATTGACATAGCATCGATCCCAAGCCCCGCAGTCAGATCTACCACAATGTCGCCTTCGTTTATGAGTGAGGCATGATAATGAGCCAATGCTTCTGAGGTTGATTGCTCAATGCTCAGGTCGGTAGGGATGAACACTTGGGGTTCACTCAATAGGATTGGCAATCTCTTTGAACATCGTTTGCGGCGTTGCACTTGATTTATAGCCTCCCCAATCCACGGCTCTGACCACTTGGACGCACCAAGCCTTAGCTTGATAGGATCATCATTGGCATGTGATTCAATCCATTGCCAGAATTCAACGGGATAATCTTCAATCATAATGACGCAAGCCGCATTTCGTCCGGCGACAGCAATATCTTATGCTCTTTATACAAATGGCCAACAGCTTTCTTGAAATCCTTTTTGCTACATTGAAATGTAGCCTCAATTCGCTCAGGTGAAGACTTGTCGGAGATATCCACGCATCCTCCATTTGTAGTAATATAGTCGAGGATGCGAGTAGCAAGTGAAGCGATGCGCTGCTCAATATTGCCCGAAAGTGTCAAATCAATTTTTCCATCGTCGCGGATCGACTTAACATATGCCTTAACTGACACTCCTATTTCAAGTGGTCGGAATATCTCGTTGTCGTATATCATGCCGAAGTGAAGATTGTCGACAATCACTCGGTAACCTATGGGAGTATGTTGCCAAATCAATGCCGAAATCTCATCACCACGATGATACTCAGGCAATACATTACCTATATATTTTTCAATCTTAGCCGTTGCCACTACTCGCTTTGTGACATTATCGAGATAGACATACACAGGATAAATACCTCCAGCGGCCATATGCGTTTTCTGCTCGCTGAAGGGTACAAGGAGCTGCTTCGACAGCCCCCAGTCAAGAAAGGCACCCACTCGATTCACATCAACAACCTGCAGAAAAGCCACTTCACCTACTTGAGCAAACGGATGCTCGGTAGTGGCAATTAGACGGTCCTCAGAATCAGTATATACAAACACTCTTATTTCATCGCCTATCTGCACCCCTTCGGGTATATAACGTGAAGGTATAAGTATCTCCACACCGTTTCCGGCATCAAGATATGCGCCAAAATCGACGAAACGATTTATTTTTAGAGTATTGTACTTTCCAATATTGACCATCGCTGTTATATTTTGTTATATATCATTAACCTGTTTTCCGGTGAAATGGTTTGGTCAATCAAAACATTTTGTCGGGATACTGTCCAGCGGCATGAAGAGCGGCAAGACGATCCACCACTCCCTCACGATCGGCTGCATAAGTTACGCCGAACCACTGTGAATCAGTGTCAAGTACTTTCACTGTGGCATCACCACTTTTAATTAATGTGTCTACAACCGATGGAATATAGTATTCAGCTTTTGGTGTATTGATTTTTTCATCGAGGAACTTACGAAACTCACGATCGCTGTAGTCGAAATAATCGGGTGTAAATCCCCACAAATTCATTGACACAGGTGTATTGTTGGGAAGCACTATTTGCTCACCATTGTCACCAGTGCATACAATATCGCCAGTAGAGTCAACTTTGATGTCGGTACGTTCAACCACAGAAGTTAGCAGGGAGTCATCATCGGTAGAGCATACCCCACGCGACACAGTGCCATTCTCGGTTACTGTGTTACCCACCCGGAACCCTACCATGCAGTAGTCTCCCTTGCGCAAGCGGGGCCTCATAAGCTCCTCTGCAATGACTCGGAATGCATCTCGGCCATAGAAATCGTCAGCGTTAATCACCGCAAACGGTTCATGGATAGCTTTAGCGCCCATCATTATAGCGTGGTTTGTGCCCCAAGGCTTTGTGCGATCGGGTGGGCATGTGTAACCCGCAGGTAGTGCGTCAACTGATTGAAACACTACATCAACGGGTATTACATTCTCATATTTAGATAGAATTTTGGAACGGAAATCATCTTCGAAATCCTTACGAATCACGAAAACTACTTTTCCAAATCCTGCCTGAATAGCATCGTAGATGGAATAGTCCATTATAGTTTGGCCTGAAGGACCGAGTGGATCGAGTTGCTTAAGTCCTCCGTAGCGACTTCCCATACCGGCCGCCAGAACAAATAATGTAGGTTTCATAGCTTTTGTAGATTTCTTTTTTGATTTTAATATATGATATTTATCCCTTGGTTATTGTGCCAAAATTTACTTTTGGCTTAGTAGCTTGGAAATCTTTCAGATACTGAGGTACAGAGTAAGCCAAGTCAAGGAAATCTCGTTTGATATATGCCTGCTCAGAGAGTGCGCACATATCGGCCGCAAGCGGCTCAATGCCATGGATGAAGCGTGCGCGAGGTGAACGTATTACATCAATTGCCTTGTCCGACCCATCACCCATGAAGTACACTTCACGCTGGGAGAGAAATTCGGCATAACTCTGTGAGTCAAGAATCAATGGACAAGGGGGCATCAAAGCATTGAGCGAGAAATCATAGACTGCTGTATATACCTCCATGCGACGTGCATCAATCATCGGAGCCAACAACGCTTCAGGATCGAGGTCGGCATGAAACATAGCACCGACCGCCAGTAACTTTAGTGTATCTACCCCTATCAGGGGGAGATCGAGCGCATATGCCAGCCCTTTGGCCTCAGAAAGGCCGATTCTAAGCCCAGTGTAACTACCCGGACCGATACTTACGGCAACCGCATTAAGTGGCAGCTCATGATCACGCGCGTGGTCAAGACAATCCTTAATATATCCGCTCAGCAGTGTGGCATGATTACGCCCTTCGGCATTATGACAGTGTTTCAGAACCATCCCGTCGGAGGTAAGAGCTACCGAGCAAACTCGGGTTGATGTCTCGATATTTAGTATAGTTGCCATTGACTCATGAAAATTTCAGGTGCAAAATTACTCATAATTAATGGCAATTGGGTAACTTTGCGGAAAAATTTCAATATTATGATTTTATCAATGACCGGCTTTGGCCGGGCGGTGGTCGAAAATCCGCTCCATCGCTTCACCGTAGAAATCAAATCGCTAAACTCAAAGCAACTCGACCTATCTACGCGCATATCGTCGGCATATAGGGATATGGAGCTTGAAATACGTAATATCGTTGCACGCACGCTCGAGCGCGGTAAGGTTGATCTCAGCATATATGTGGAATCACTTGGCGATGACACCCCTACTAAATTCAACATCCCCGTACTCCAAGCGTATAAAGCCCAAATATTGGAAGTAGCCCAGCAACTCAACATAGCCGAGCCTACCGATTGGTATTCGATACTACTTCGCTTCCCCGAGACTCTCCACAGCGACCATTCGTCGGAAGTGAGCGAAGATGATTCGCAAGCACTCCTACAGGGTGTAGAAAGCGCCATTGCTGCATTAATGGACTTCAGAGCCAAGGAAGGGAAGAAGTTGTATGAGTTTTTTACCAAACGTATAGAGGCAATACGAGAATTGCTCAAAGATGTGCCTAAATACGAGCAGGAGCGCATTGAGCGAGTTCGAACACGCATAGAGGAAGGACTATCAAAAATATCAACCGTCGACTTTGACAAAGGCCGACTTGAGCAGGAAATGATTTTCTATATCGAGAAACTTGATGTGTCGGAAGAGAAACAACGCCTTGCACAGCATCTGAGCTACTTCCTTGAAACTATGGACGGACCCGCAGGACAAGGGAAAAAACTCGGTTTCATAAGTCAGGAAATGGGACGTGAAATCAACACCCTCGGCTCAAAGAGCAACCATGCCGATCTGCAAAAGCTTGTGGTGAAGATGAAGGATCAGCTTGAGCAAATCAAGGAGCAAGTACTCAACGTAATGTAGGCAAATGGAAGGTAAAGTTATCATAATATCAGCACCTTCAGGCTGCGGTAAATCCACCATCATAAATGCCCTGATGGCACAAGGCAATATCGATATGAAATTTTCCATATCGGCCACCAATCGTCCTCCACGGCCAGGCGAAGTTGATGGTGTGAATTATTATTTTCTTAACGACAAGGAATTTCAAGAGCGTATAGCTGCCAAAGCCTTTGTTGAATATGAAGAGGTTTACAATGGGCGTTTTTACGGCACGCTGAGAAGCGAGGTTGACCGAATAATCGAGTCGGGTCATAACGTAGTGCTCGATGTAGATGTGAAAGGGGGACTCAACGTAAAACGTCAGTTTGGCGACCGAGCTTTAAGCATTTTCATAAAGCCGCCGTCAATTGAGTCGCTACGCCAGCGACTGGAGCATAGGGGTACTGACTCTCCTGAGGTTATTGAGGAAAGATTGAATAAAGCCGGATATGAGTTATCTTTCATCGACCATTATGATTGTGCGATAGTCAACGATGATCTTAATGCGGCAATTGCAGGTGTCGAAAGTGTAATTAACGAGTTTCTGTGCCGCCCATGAAGCGTATTGGTATCTTGGGGGGGACGTTTGACCCGGTGCATATAGGACATACAGCGCTGGCCAATTATATCGCTCAATCTGGTGTGGTAGATGAAGTGTGGCTGACGTTGTCGCCTCAAAACCCTTTTAAGACAGGGCAACACCTCACTGATGACCAAAACCGCATGGATATGCTTCGCATCGCCACATCACAATCGCCAGAGATAGTACGGCCCTGCTACATAGAGATGTCTATGCCACGACCCTCATATACAATCGACACCCTGCGCACACTCTCACAACGCTATCCCGACTATAGCTTCAAGCTGATAATCGGAGGTGACAATTGGCACAACTTCGACCATTGGCGTCAATACGAGGCTATAATACAGGAGTTTGGTGTTATTATATATCCGCGTCCGGGTAGTGAGATCGCTGTTGACCAACTGCCCGACAATGTTACGATAATCAAAGCCCCACATATTGAAGTGTCGAGCACCTGGATCCGAAATGCCATAGCAAGCCGCCGCAATATAAACTATTTCATGCCTGCGGGTGTATATCCATATATCCTCGAACACAAACTTTACACGATTGACCATGAACACTAACACCATAGCCTTTGTAGGCCTGTGCAGTGAATACTGCCAGACACTTGAAAGCGCGTCACAACTGACCGTAAACGAACTCACACAATCGATGGTGCGACTGCTGCCCCGGCTCTATATTGCAGCTACCGATCTGAAAAATAATTCCATTTCACCGGACGACGGGTATATAAACTCAGCCCTTGATGAGGAATATTACGACTCAATAAGACGCTCAATAGAGGAAGTACTGGGAGGTGAAGATACATATCTCGAAGTATTTGAGGAAGATATGAAATACTCTGACACCCCCATAGGAGCAAGCATATCAGAGTCGCTGGCCGACATTTTCCAGCCTCTCTATAACTTTTTGGCTATGATCGACAACGCCCCCGACGAGATAGTCGATGCAGCGGTTGGCGCTATCTATTACGATTTTGAGGCTTATTGGGGTCAGACACTTTGCAATGTAATGCGACCTCTGCACCACATAGCAGTAACATCGATTCCTCAGGAGTAGTACAAATTGATTATTTTTGTATATTTGTATCAAAATTCTAAAGTATGTTCAAATCTATACGAGCCATTATCGCAGCTTTGGGATTGTCAGTTTCACTGGTCTTGGTAGCTGCTACGCTTACACATAAAGTACAACCAGGCGACACTGCCTACAGTATTGCCAAGCACTATAACATATCATTAGAGACATTATACAAATACAACCCCCAGACTCGCGAAGGACTACGCGCCGGTGATGTGCTGGTTATTCCTGACAATGGCACCGTAAGCCAACAGACAGAAGCACCAGTTACCGATAAAACCTATCATACTATAGAAAAAGGGGAATCGCTATTCGGTATTGCCAAACGCTATGGCATGACCGTTGACGACCTGTTGGCGTTAAACCCCCAAGTAAACAGTGATGGATACACCGCGGGGACAGTGCTTCGCCTGCGCAAAGACACAGCCATTCCGGCTGCCCCACAAAGTACATCGAACGAACAAAACGCTACAGTCGCTGCACTTGCCAAAGATATTAAAGCAAATAAAGAAGCAGAAAAAAAGAAGGTTGAAACGAAACCGGAAACCAACGAACCAATACATGTCGATACCCCGGTAAATACCCCCGAAGAGGCTAACACATCTGCAGAGATTCACCCAAAAGTGTCTGTGAGCGACAATACAGTAGTGTTGATGTTGCCATTTATGTCAAACGTAGTCGACACTAAGGACAAACTTGCCCAACACTCCACTGACTTTCTGCGCGGCTTCCTTATTGCAGCCGACACACTGTCGCATCGGGGTAAGAATGTCAACATCATTGTATGCGATACCTACAACAGTATTGACTCAGTCCGTACAATCCTTAATCGACCGGAAGTGCAAAATGCCGCTGTCATCATTGCGCCGAGCGACACACTGCAACTACAGACCATAGCTGCCAATTCAGGCAATAACACATGGGTGTTTAACGTTTTTGCTGTTAAAGACGAGACATTTCTCAAAAACAACCGGGTTATACAGGGCAACATACCTCACGATGAGATGTATGGCAAAGCCATCGATGCATTCATTGCACGTTACAACGGATACATACCCGTTTTCCTTACCAACAACAATGAGGCTAAAAACGACAAGGCAGAATTTACCGAGATGCTGCGTGCGCAACTACAGGCCGAGGGTCGCCAATGGGTAGACATCAATTACAATATTGCGCTGACAGACAAATTCCTGAACGACCTCGACCCTCAAGGGAAATACGTATTCATTCCCGCTTCGAGCCTAAAGAGCGAATTTAACCATTACGCCTCAACTATCACAAAATTCCACGAAGATCACCCGGAAGCTACAATCCGCTTTTTTGGGTATCCAGAGTACGTGACGTTCAAAGGTGCCACGCGAGAAGCACTTGGCGAGCTTAACACCACTATCTATTCACGCTTCTTCTGCGATGAGCTGGACTACGGCGTGCGTAAACTCAATAGCCAGTTCACCACAAAATATGGCCGTGACATGCTGGAAGTGTACCCCTCACAAGCCATTCTTGGCTACGACCTGGGGGTATACCTTATAAAGGCCCTTCGCAGCGATATGACCGACGGTACTATTGGCAAACCCACCGCCGGAGTTCAGACACCTATTCATCTCGACTACGATACCACTACAGGCCCGGTGAACACAGCCATGTATCTTATAACATTCTCACCCGGCGGATTTGCCGAAAAGTCGGTAATGTAATTCACTCACAGCGATGACATCGATTCGTCACATTATATTAATCATTATAGCATTAGCAACACTGCTTACCTCCAACGCCGAGACGCACTATAAGCCTCAGATACGAATTGGAGGTAAAGCTGGAATGACGATGTCGCAGATGTCATTCGCCCCTTCGGTGAGCCAGAAAATGACTAACGGCTTCATCGTAGGCGCTACATTTACTTACGCTGAAGAGAAAATTTTTGGCCTCAGGGCTGAGCTATGCGTAGAGCAACGTGGCTGGAGCGAAGATTATAAAGAGCAATCACATCTTTTCAACTACCAGCGTCACCTCACATACGTTCAACTCCCACTGCTTACTCAGATTCAATTCGGCACATCAAAGTTCAAGGGAATTGTCACCCTGGGACCTGAAGTTGCTTACATGATAGGCGACAAAGCCTCAGCCAATTTTGATTACAGTAATATAGGCTCACTAACCGATTATCCGGTGGTCAACCGAATGAACGAGCAGCTTACAATGGAGGTGGCTCGTAAATTCGACTATGGTATCTCAGCCGGACTTGGAATGCAATGGAATATGACCCGGCTCCATGCTGTATTGCTTGAAGGAAGATTCTATTATGGACTGGGTAACATATTCCCCGACCGTCGGCGCGACGTGTTCAGTGCCTCTCGTGGCATGTCGATACAGCTCACACTCGGCTATAATTTCAGGCTGAAATAGCTATGGCCCAGGACACCACTGAAATAGCAGGTTTAGCCCATGATTTACTCAAACGCTACTGGGGATATGATGAGTTCAGAGAATGTCAGCTCGATATCATCACGTCAGTACTGCAAGGCCATGATACCCTTGGCCTTCTACCTACCGGAGGTGGAAAGTCCATAACATTCCAGATTCCCGCTTTACTCATTGACGGCTTAACTATCGTTGTCACTCCTCTGATCTCACTTATGAAAGACCAGGTTGACAACCTGAAGCGTGTGGGCATCCGCGCTACCTATCTCCATTCAGGCATGTCGATGAGTGAGCATCGTCTTGCTATAACACGATGTCGCCTTGGACGAGTCAAAATATTATACATATCACCTGAAAAACTACAGTCACGATCATTTCTTGAATCGGTAACACAGTTTGAGCTTGGATTAATTGTTGTGGATGAAGCACATTGCATATCGCAATGGGGCTACGACTTCCGCCCATCCTATCTCAAGATTGCATCACTGCGACAATTATTCCCTGAGGTAAATATATTGGCACTTACTGCATCAGCGACCAGTGCCGTTGTATGTGATATAATGAGTCAGCTCCATTTCAAGGAACTTGACCATGTATATTCGCGGTCGTTTCATCGGGCTAATCTGTCATACATAGTGCGCCAATGCGACCATAAGGACACCATGCTGCTCAAGGTGCTTAGAGGAGTCAGAGGTTGTGGGATTGTGTATGTAAGATCACGTCGCCGAACGCGGGAGATTGCACAACTACTCTGCGATTCCGGCATATCAGCATCTTATTATCACGCCGGACTCACACCTGAAGAAAAGGATGACCGCCAGCAAGCTTGGAAAGAGGGGAGAACGCGCATCATTGTAGCTACAAATGCCTTCGGAATGGGTATCGATAAGCCTGATGTGCGTATTGTGGTGCACTACGACCTCCCTCCATCGCTTGAAGAATACTATCAGGAGGCAGGTCGTGCCGGCCGTGACGGTCAGGCATCATACGCCGTGGTTCTCACAAATGCCAGCGACAAGCGTACTTTATCACGTCGCTTGACTGAGGCTTTCCCGCCGAAGGACTTTATTACACGAGTATACGAGCTCGCCGGCAATTTCCTAAATGTGGCAATAGGGGAGGGGTATGGGCATACTTACGAGTTTCACACCGACAAATTTTGCCTCACATACAATCTAAAACCACTTGCAGTGCTTAATGCACTCACAATTTTATCGCAATCAGGCTACATAGATTATGTGGATGAAATAGCCAGTCGCTCGCGTGTAATGATGTTGATGCGTCGCGATGAGCTCTATACGCTGATTATCACTGATATGGTTGATCGAGTGCTCAATGCGCTACTCAGACTCTACACCGGACTCTTCGCCGATTATGTAAATATCGACGAAGGACAGATCGCACGGATGCTCAACTGCTCAGAGGAAGATGTATATCAATCACTGCTGACACTCCGAAAGATGCGCGTAATCGATTATGTGCCACGGTCTTCGACACCCTATATACTCTACACTACAGCACGAGAACTACCTCGATACATCATGTACCCCACGAGCGTTTATGAAGATCGTCGCGACATTATGGAGCGACGCATAAACGCTATGCGTGATTTTGCATTTAATACCGACTCTTGCCGCAGCAACATACTACTGCGGTATTTTGGGGAGACACCTTCAACCGACTGTGGAAATTGCGACATATGCCGCGCACGCCGCACACGCGCCGTCGCAGCATCCGACCCATACTTGCCTTCGCCTGAGCAAACTATATTATATTTAGCTTCACAACCGGGTGGACACACACCAGAATATATTATCGACCAGTCAGCTCAGCCGCGCCAGTCAATGATTGATGCCATCCGCTTGCTTCTTGATTCGGGGAAAATCAAAATGAACGATAATGGCAATATAACACTGCCTTAAATAACCACACGTACATTTATAAATGCCCCAAAGATTCACTAATTAGGGCATTTGCTCCTCTCAATTCACACTATTTAAACACTTTTAGCGCGAATGCATCTATCATTCCGCCATTTCAGTTGTTATAAATACAAAATCAGACAAAAGAAGTCAATATGACAATCAACCTTTGTACTGATTAGTTTTAATTAGCATCCCTCGTCCTTACTATCAGTTAGTGATAATAGGTAATAAGGCTCTCATAAATAAATAGTTGAAACGCGAAGCGAGCGGCCCGTCAATTTTGGCAGGTCGCTCGTGGAGCGTTATAGTGCAACAATTGGAATTTATCTAAGTTAAATTATGCAAAATTATGACTAAAACTTAAAATAACACATACCTTTGCATAGCAAGTATTATCTTTTAAAACAATTTACCCAACATATTAACTATTAACCTTAAAACCAATCACTAAATGAAAAAGCAAATCATCACAGTGATGGCACTTTGCGTCTCTACACTTGGCTTGATGGCCCAGCCCAAGAGTGCGTCAGTGCCTGTGAAGCTTTTGGAGTGTGAATCGGGGTTAATGGCACCTGTCTGGTCGCCAAACGGCACACAGATTGCTGTCACAACCGACAACTACACCGGCATCATGGTTGCCAATGCCGATGGCTCCAACTTACGTACAATTACCACCGAACCGGGAGCAGGCTATAAGATGGCCTGGAGCCAGGACGGCACCCAGATCATGGGTCGAGTAAATGTTTATGACAACGCTCAACGCGTCAACCGCCAGATGAAGAAATGGTCAGTAGCCTCAGGCGAAGTCATGGCCACCGAGGGTGTTACCCGTAAGGCTGCAGCCCCACAATGGCAGTCGACCGGCACAGCCTATGATATCATGGTATCACAAGCTGGTGAAGCCGTAAATCTCATCCCCGAACTTAACAAGTACAAAGGCGCTATCGTGATCAACCCCGCATTGTCGCCCGACAAAAGTACTATCGCATTCCAGATTCCCGGTTATGGCGTGATGCTATGCGATGCCGACGGCACCAACGTGCGCTCACTGTGCCAAGGTTCACATCCACAATGGCTCAACGATGGCAAATCTTTGATCATGACACGTGTGCAAGACAATGGCAGAGAGTTTACCGCTTCTGACATATACTGCGTTGACTCAACTACAGGTGCCGAAACCCTTCTGACCGGCAACACCGACATGATACCCCTTACACCTGCGGTATCACCCGACGGACAGCGAATAGCATTTGAAAACGCTGCCGACGCATCAATATACGTAATAACTCTTAACTACTAATAATGGCCATGAAAAAAATAATTAGCAAAAGCATTCTGGCCGCCACATTGGTAGCCATAGCAGCTCCTGCCACCACCGCTCAGGACAAAGTGACCGGTTGGGGCGACTGGAAACTATATCTCGACCCTGGACACTCCGGACGTGAGAACCAGGGTATGTGGGGATATTCAGAGGCACAAAAGACCCTTAGAGTAGCCCTTACAATCCAGGAATTCCTTCAGACTTACACCGATATGCCAGAGGAGTGCCTGAAAATTTGCCGCTACGACGACAACACTACAGTAGCCCTTGAGGATCGCTCAGACGCAGCCAATGCATGGGGCGCTGATTTCTACTATTCAATCCACTCTGACGCAGGCGCAACTGAGAACTCAATCGTGCTTCTCTTCGGCGGATGGCGTAAAAATGGCGTGGAAATCGAAAAAACACCCAATGGCGGTAAAGCTTATGGTGAATTCCTTAACCCCAACCTGTCAGGAGCTATGCAGATACCTTCTCGTGGTAACTGCTACGACCGTTGCTTCTACGACAGCAAGCCCGCTACCCACACCAACCAGTATCCCTATCTCTCGGTCAACCGCCGCTCCAACATGCCCTCGCTACTCTCAGAAGGTGGCTATCACACCATAGCAGCACAGCAGCAGCGCAACATCAACGACCAGTACAAACGCCTCGAGGCATTAGCCGCATTCCAGGCGCTTCTCCAGTATCATGGCGTGGCACGTCCGGCTCAAACATTCTTGACTGGCGTTGTATCTAACGCAGAAAATGGTCAACCCCTCAACGGTGCTACAGTCACCGTAGGTGACAAGACCTACACAACCGACACGTGGGCAACCGCATTCAAGCCTTACACCAATAACCCCGACTTGATACACAACGGATTCTATCTATTCGAAGGTCTCAAAGCCGGCGAAACCATGGAAGTGAAATTTGAGTGCGAAGGTTACGAGCCTTACACCACTACCGCCACTATCAAGGAAGGATCGCAGGACGGCACAACTCCCGATTACATTACCTTCCTCGATGTAGCTCTTACCAATATAGCACCTGCCAAGGTTGCATCTATTTCGCTTACCGACCTCGATGCTGTTACTCCCCTTCAGCCACTTGCTATAACTTTCACCCGTAATATGGATCGCGAGTCGGTAGAGAAAGCATTCTCAATCAACCATAATGGTAAAGTTGAGCTTTCATGGGCCAACGATTACACCCTGCTTGTTGATCTCAATCAACTCTTGCCCGAGTGGGACTACACCATTACCATTGATGGCTCAACCGCTCGCAACAAAGCTACAAACCAGCTCCTCGACGGTGATGGAGATGGTGTAGAGGGTGGCAACTATACCCTTACCTTCACCATGGCTGAGCCCGACCTCGATGCTCCGGTTATTGTGCAGACTTATCCCGCCGATGGTGGTGAAGCTGCCTTTGACCAGCGTCCAGTAATCGGTATCGAGTTCAACGAGGAAGTGAATTGGAACGAGGACAATATGGCCGACTTCGTTACCGTTACCGACGCATCCGGTAATGTATACCCCGGCAAGCTTGTGCACGCTGTGACACTCGGCAAGTCTTTCCTCCAATACTATCTTGACAAAGATCTTCCCCTTGACCGCACATTCCTCGTTACCCTCAAAGCTGGTGTGCCCGACATGTATGGCAACACTACCGACAAGGACTCACACTTCCGCTTCATGTCGGAATACCGTCGCATGACAGACAGCAAGATGCTCCAGGACATGAACGAAATAGCCAACTGGTGGGCTCCCGGAGGATCAGGTTCTACAAAGGGTATAATCATTGATGACTCCTCTATCGCATTGAGCTCACTCACATGCTCTACAGATGCTGACAATACTGGCTCAATGCAGATGACTTATGTATTCGATATCGAAGCTGCGACACCTCTGTGGAACATACGCGAATACTGGAACAAGGGTAACTCAATCTTGATGAATGAAACTGAGAATTGTGCTCTCCGCGCTCATCTTTACGGCGACGCTTCAAACAACACAGTTTCAATCATGGCTCGCGTGAAATCGACCAACGGCCTTAACCACGGAGAACAAATGCCTATCAACTTCCGCGGATGGCGTCCATTGGTTTTCGACCTCAATACCGAAGGAGAGGCATTCACCGGCGACGGTTCTATGTCAGCACCCATCTATATCGACTCATTCTTCATGATCCACGAGGACATTGATCCTGACGACGAGGAAATTCCCTTCCAGGAATGGGAAGGCAAGGTCAACTTCGACAACCTGATGTGGACTAAGTGGGACTATGAGAACTCTGAGCGCAATGCCAACATAGAGGATATTGCAATCCCTGACTCAGGTGTAGCTAATGTAGCCGCCGACAAGGGCGCTATATCCTTCGACGGCAACTATGCTTCAGTAGCTACCAATGCCACCGTTTACGGCATTGAGGTATACAACATAGCCGGAGCACGTGTAGCAGTAGCTAAGGCTTCTCGCATCAACGTAGCATCACTGTCAAACGGTGTTTATGTAGTGCGCGCCTTGACATCGGCTGGAGCAATCAACGCCAAGATTGTGAAATAAAGCTATATACCACTTAAATAGGTAACTTCTCAAGCGGACTGAGCCATTAGTGACTCAGTCCGCTTAATATTCCCGGTCGACGAGTTAAATTTATCACTGTCAATGATTGAATATTAAAAAGAATCAGTATCTTTGTAGTGTTGATGAAAATAACAAATCACTTATTATAATAGCTTTAAACAGACCAAAACCATGAGTAAACCCTATGTACTTGGTATCGATATAGGTGGTACCAACTCCGTATTCGGACTTGTAGATGCACGAGGCGTGGTAATAGCCAGCGGCTCGATCAAAACCGCAAAGCACAACAACATTTACGACTATATCGACGAACTCTACAATGAATCAATGCACCTGATGAAAGCGCACGACGCAGTTGATAAGGTGCACGGAATCGGTATTGGCGCTCCTAACGCCAACTACTTCACTGGTGTAATTGAGGATGGTGTCAACCTGCCTTGGCCTACACCCATACCTTTGGCACAGCTCGTCAGCGAAAAATTCGGCATCCCCGTTGCTATCACCAACGACGCTAACGCAGCCGCCATTGGCGAAATGACTTACGGCGCAGCACGAGGGCTTAAAGATTTTATCATGATCACTCTCGGCACTGGCGTGGGAAGCGGTATAGTAGTAAACGGCCAACTGGTTTATGGCCATGATGGTTTTGCCGGCGAGCTCGGCCACCTGATTGTTAAGCGCAACAACGGCCGCTTATGCGGTTGTGGCCGTTCAGGCTGCCTTGAGGCTTACTGCTCGGCAACCGGTGTGGCACGCACCGCCCGCGAGTTCCTTGAGCTACGTCCCAACGAACCCTCATTGCTCCGTAACTACCAGATCGATTCCATCACCTCAAAGGATGTATACGATGCTGCCGTAGCAGGCGATAAACTGGCAAAAGAAATCTTTGAATACACCGGCACTATTCTTGGTGAAGCCCTCGCCGACATGACCGTGTTCTCATCACCTGAAGCATTCATACTCTTTGGTGGACTTGCCAAGTCAGGAGATTTGCTTATGAAGCCCCTGCGCAATGCTATGGAGAAGAATATGATGCCCATCTTCAAGGGAAAAGTGAAAGTGCTCCTATCAGAGCTTAAGGAAGCCGATGCGGCGGTACTCGGCGCGAGCGCCCTTGGATGGGAAGCAAAGCCTATGGTAAACATAGTGCCCCCCGCTACCTCATCGGGCATTCTTCCGGCATAAGATACACTTATTTTAAGATAGTAGTCTACCCACAATCGTCGATAATGCGAATTGTGGGTAGACTTTTTTTAACGAAATGATTTTTTATGTAATCTTTGTGCCACTAATATGTGTTATAGAGATATATCAACTTCAACTATAAAGAATCTATGAGACCTACCAAAATCTTTAATGCAATATGCATTTCGGCCACATTGACAGCCGGATTGACAATGGCATCATGCGATGGCAGTAAAATGAAAACTGCCCATGACGAGTCAAAACAAGAATCAGCCAATAAATCTTTTGCCGACGAAACCAATGGCACAAATATTCAATTCATTTCGTATGAAGACTCCATAATCATCGAATTGCCATCGATGACTGAACTGGTAGGTAAGCCCAGCTATGCCACAATGGCAACTTCTGGTGTTTTTCCCATCAGCTGGGGCAACATAGACATCAAGCCTTTACAGCAACGCCTTACACAGATCGCCTATGGCACTGACAATACTGTACTCAAGGAAGCGATTGAGCATTACGCCCTTCACCCGGCTTTAGTGGAAGACAACGAACCGGTGATGCTTGCCCCCCCAACGCTACTTAACGACAGCACCATGTCGGAGCAACAAGCCGTAATCGCAGTTGAATCCATGGACTCTAACATCCTATCAATGAGTGTATACAGCTATACATATCCATATGGAGCCGCACACGGCAATTACGGTACTACATATGTAAATTACTACATACCCACTGCTCAGGTGATTGACCAGACCAACCTGTTCGACGAAACTAAGCACAACGATATTATCAAAGTAATCCGTAAAAATGCGAAAGAACAGTACGCATATCCAGGATCAATGGTCGACCCATCGGAAATCAATTCCTTTGAGAACTTTTATATCACACCTACGGCAGTGACATTTGTATACGCACCATATGAGATAGCGCCATACGCAGCTGGGGAAGTGAGCATCGAGGTCACACCCTATGAACTCTACGACTATCTCACATCGTTAGGAAAGGAAGTATTCAACTACGAATAATTCAACTACAGAAAAATAAGAATATTATACATCAAGCCCCATCACGATTTTGAAATGTGATGGGGCTTGATTATGTATTACACTCAGGCCATTACCCTAATAGGGTAAACTCCTCTGATGAATATGAGTTAGTCCTCGATATAGTAGCTAAGATAAGTTACCACTCTTACATTTTTGATATAGGGTGTATATGGGTCACGATCCTCGATTGAAAACTGGCCCTGAGTAGCCGACTCTATCTTTCCAAGCTTGCTCCCCGAATCCTCGGCAAATTTTTCACCGGCTTCTCGTGCCTTTTTCGTTGCTTCGGCAATCATTTCAGGCTTGATATCATTAAGACCAGTGAACTCATATAAAGGTTGATACTGATAATCGCCCGCACATACAGCAACCCCCTTCTTCATCAGGTCGGCCTGCTTCTGCATCAAATTATTTACCTTGTCCACTTTATCGCTGGTGACAGTAATCACCGAAGTTACATTATATCGATACGTGTTGTAAGCTGATCCATAATTGTCTGCCTCACGATCATGTACCACCGGTGCGTTGACCGTGATTTCATTCTCCGAAATTCCTTCTGATTTCAGAAATTCCAAGATGATGGCATTGGTAGTGTTGATGTGATCATAAAGGTCGTGGAGGTCATTACCCACTTCCTTGCTTACGATCGGCCATGTCACTTTGTTAGCCTTAACTTCACGCTCAGCCAAACCTCTTACATCAACCAGACGTTTCTGCCGTGCCATTGCGTCAAATCCAGCCTTGATACAGAATCCGAGGCCAATAAATCCAAGTGCTATAATCAGCGCCGGTAATAGTTTTTTGATAAGATCCATTAAATTAATTTGTTAAAAATTCATCACTTAGGAGGAAGGGTAGGGCATCTGTCAGGCTTCACCTGGATTTAGAGAAGCCGTAAGCTTTGGATCGCCCACTATCCACACCACATCACCAGTCTCGAATCGTTCGTTACCATCAATTGTCACAAACTCCTCTCCACGTTGAAGCGCAAGCACGAGTGCTGAATAATCACGTCGCAGATTGGCCGAAACCGCACTCTTCCCTATTAACGGAGATGAATCGCCAAGGGATATAGCTGTAAGTTTGAATTTTGATGGGTCAGCAGTAGTTTCTCCCGATTGTCCTTGGGCTTCAACAATGGGGAGGAGGCGTTGTATCTGCTCGTCAGTGCCCACCACCGATATGACATCGAGAGGGAAAATGCGGGTATCGCCCGAGGGGAGTGGAATGCCTTCACCTCCACGCTGTATGCCTACGAGATTTACTCCATATTTTTGTCGAAGATTGGAGTGTATCAGTCGTTCTCCTACAAATGGGCAACCATATCCTACCGTCATATACGCAAGGTGCAAATTTGAAATCACATTGTTATTTCGCCCCGACCTGCGCAGGTCACGCTCATTAAGATTGTTGAGAAATTTTGACTCTATACTGCGTAATTGCTCACGGATACGCGATGACACCAACATGAACATTATGAAACAAATCAACAATCCTCCTACAAAACCTACGGTAAGAGAATACAGATAACTCAGCACATATATTACAAATCCAATCGTGATAAACCATCGTATCATGGTCATCACGGTCAGAGGCACATCATAAAAAGCATTTTCTGCCTTTAACCGTTCACGTTCCACTTTTTTCGACGCAGGCAGTGATAAGGCCAGCAGGAATGGCGACATGGCACCAAGAGTAATAACACTACCGATGATTCGTCCCCATTGAGGAATTACTTCAAGCAACCATGGCATAAGGAACATACGAGACATCAAGCACATGGCTATCAGCACTATAGAGTAGAGTACTATTCTCCACAGATATCGCTGGATCACCGAACGCCATAAGATTTTGGTAGCATTCTCGGCAGTAGCGCTGCTGGTATATCGGTCAATAAGGAAATGGAGCCGTACAGGCAAGTGGCGTTCCACAAAACCATATACGGGATCGGCAGCCTTAATGACATATGGGGTGGTAAATGTGGTGAGAACAGAAACCGCCACTACTATCGGATATAGTGCCGGATCAATCACTCCCAACGATAGTCCAAGTGTAGCGATTATAAATGAGAACTCACCAATTTGAGTCAAGGAGAATCCCGATTGTATCGCTATCCGCAACGACTGCCCCGTAACAAGCATACCTGTAGTGCCGAAAAGAATACCCCCACAAATCACCGTGGCCGAGAGGATAAGTATGGGTCTCCAGTACTCCACCAGAGCTTCGGGGCTCACCATCATACCCACAGATATAAAAAACACAGCTCCAAAAAGATCCTTAACAGGTTGGGTCACTGTCTCGATTCTCTCAGCCATACTTGTTCCTGCAAGGATTGACCCCATCACGAAAGCTCCCAATGCCAGTGAAAAGCCACAAAGCACCGAGAATACCGCCATTCCCAGACATAAGGCCATAGATACGACGAGCAAAATTTCGGAGTTAAGAAATTGGCGTACACTGTTGAGAAACGATGGAATCACATACACGCCCACCACGGTCCATATAATCAAGAAGAAACCCAACTTTGCTATGCTATAGAGCAGCTCCGAGCCTTCCACACTATTGTTGATGGCTATGGATGATAGAATCACCATTAATAACACCGCTACAAGGTCCTCAACAATAAGCACTCCGAAAACCAGTGATGCAAACTTACGTTGTCGTAATCCCAAATCATTAAAAGCCTTTAAGATAATGGTAGTAGAAGACATTGAAATCATACCGCCTAAAAACAGGCAGTTGATAGTAGTAAATCCCCAGAATTTACCTATCACAAAACCTACCGTCGACATGCCTGTGACTATAATTAATGTAGTAACACCAGCCGATCCACCCACATTGAGCAATTTCTTAAAGCTGAACTCCAAACCTAATGAAAACAGCATAATTACAATACCCAATTCAGCCCAAAAATCAATATTTGCTTGAGTAGTTACAGATGGAAGATATTCAAAATTGGGACTTGCAAGGAAGCCCGCCACAATATATCCAAGCACTACAGGCTGCTTAATCTTTTTGAAAAGCAGAGTTACCGCGCCTCCAAGCAGCAAAATGAATGCCAGGTCAGAAATTAGTCCTTCAATCTGGACATCACCTGCCACTTCAGCCACCGGCTGAGCCGAGGCGACAATCAGTGACAATATAGTTGACAACATGTAATTACGATAAGATTATTTCTTCATTGTAAAGGTCTTTGACCCCAGGCGATAGTTGTCTGAAAACAGCTCTACACGGTATTGTCCGGGGTTAAGCGTAGTGGTCACATCATAATATATGGTGACGTTTGAGATTTCTTCACCCTGATATTCAACATCCTTATGTGCCGTAGAGGCCAGAGATGCACCCTCGAAGTTGAAGTTGCCGGCATTCCCAATCAGGTCGCCCTCGGGCGATGTGATGCGCAGATAGATACGCTTCATACCCACCGGTGTGGAATTGTTCTTTGGTATCGTAAATGTTACCTGAAGTTGCTTAGCCTTGGTAATGTTATTCTCTTTTTTGCCGTTCTTTTTAAGGCCTATCAAGTCGATACCGGTAACTATTAGCTTTTGAGCGAGATTGATTTGCTCCTTCATCTCAGTATTCTGCCGTGAGTAGTCAGCCACCTGAGTCGACAGGTTTTGGCTCTGAGTTTTTAATTCTGCATTTTCATTCTTCAGGTCGGCATTTTCTTTGTTAAGTCGGTCAATTTCCTCCACATAGTGGCGCATAATACCCTTGAGGGTAGCGATTTCATCTTCAAGCTTCTTAATTTGAGCAGCACTCTTGGTTTTTTCACTATTAAGCTCCGCAAGCAGCTTTTCTACATTCTGCTTTGCAGCCTGATATTTCAAATTAAGCGAATCATTAGCCACAAGCTGCATCTGATTTTCATATTGAGCATACTCCATCTGAATTTCCTGATACTGATTAGCCAGACGAAGCTCATCGTTGGTAAGTTGGAGATTGGCCAAATCATTCTCTTTTTGTGTCTTTTCGGCAACGACCTCGTCATTCTGCTGCTGTAGAGTCATAATCCACAACCCACCGCCAATTAAAGCAACAGCAAGAATTACGGCGAGAATTATAATCACAATCTTAGAATTGTTCTTAGATTTACTTGTGTTTGAATCAGCTTCCTTGATGTGGGCCTTCAGTTTTTCGGCCGGGTCTACTACCCCTGAGGTTATATCAGCAGGCGCAACATCAATCACTGGAATATCATTATTGCTATCAGATTTATCAGAACTGGGATTATTCTTGTTTCCGTTGTGAAGGTTATTGAGCTGATCGAGATTCATTGTTTTGGGAATAATAAAGAATACTGCACAAAATTAGTGATTTGTTTTCGCAGTTTAAAACGTGTTGATAAAATTTCAACACAAAAATTAGAATATGTCATGAAAAGGCTATACATTTGCACGCTGAAAAAACTATTTCGTATAATATCTAAATCAAAACAATCATGGCTTACGTAATTACTGACCGCTGCGTAGCTTGTGGCACTTGCCAGCCAGTATGCCCCGTAGAGGCTATCTCTGAGGGCGAAATCTACCACATCGATCCCGACACTTGCATCGAGTGTGGCTCATGCGCTGAAGTTTGCCCCAGCGAGGCTATCATCCCCGGCGAATAATCACCAGGAAAATAGCTTAAACCGAATAATAGGAGATAGGTACTTATTGGAGTGCTTATCTCCTATTTTTTGTGCAATTGCCGCCACAAAAAATCGGCCTTCCTATTAAGGAAAGCCGATAATTTTGTTTGCACCTTCTATTAGATTGTGATTGCTGACAGTATGTTGTCTACAGGTATGGTGGTCTGCCCACCGTCAATCATGTTCTTTACCGTCACATTCCGTTCGGCAAGTTCACGGTCGCCGATAATAGCTACATAAGGTATTGAGCGTGCGTCGGCCCACGATAATTGTTTCTTAAGTTTAGCTGCGTCGGGATATATCTCAACCGCTATGCCATCGGCACGAAGCGCCTTAACTGCCTTCATTGCAGCTTTCAGCTCGTCCTCACCGAGGTTAGCAAACATAACTCGTGTAGAATTTGTGGCATCGTCAGGATATAGATTCAATGTGTTGAGCACATCATAAATACGGTCTGCGCCAAACGAGATTCCAACGCCCGAGACTCCCGGCATACCGAATACGCCAGTGAGATTGTCGTATCGGCCACCGCCAGTAATAGAACCTATAGCCACATCGAGTGCTTTAACCTCGATGATAGTACCCGTGTAGTAGTTGAGTCCACGGGCCAGAGACACATCGAGATCAAGCTCAGCATCCAGCCCGAGTGCTTGCGTGCCCTCCACTACATATCGCAATTCCTTGACACCAAGAGAGCCTATCTCACTTTGGGCAAGGAGGGTTTGTAATTGTTCAATACGTTGCTCCACAGAGCCTTCAATGACCAATATTGGCTTAAGACGCTCAATCGACTCATTGCTCAGCCCGCGTTCCTGAAGCTCGGACACTACATTTTCAAGTCCAATCTTGTCTATTTTATCAATCGCTACCGTGATGTCAATTAATTTGTCGGGCGCACCTATGAGCTCGGCTATTCCGGCTAGTACTTTGCGGTTGTTAAGCTTGATGGCAATTCTCACCTTGAGTCGGCGGAATACTTCATCAATCATCTGCAGCAACTCTATTTCATTTACAAGCGAGTCGGTGCCGATTACGTCAGCATCGCATTGATAAAACTCGCGGTACCGCCCTTTCTGCGGTCGATCAGCGCGCCAAACCGGTTGGATCTGGTAGCGCTTGAATGGAAATTGAAGTTGGTCGCGGTGTTGCACTACAAAGCGAGCGAATGGCACGGTAAGGTCATAGCGCAGACCTTTCTCCGATATTGAGGAAGTGAGCCTTACACTATCGCCAGCCTCAATCATAGCTTTGTCGGCTTTTGCGAGGTAATCACCCGAATTGAGTATCTTAAAGAGCAGTTTATCACCTTCCTCACCATATTTGCCCATGAGCGTCGACAGATTCTCCATTGCCGGAGTCTCTATTGGGTTAAAGCCATATAGCTTAAACACTGATCGGATAGTGTCGAAGATATAGTTGCGGCGCGCCATCTCCTGTGCCGAGAAGTCGCGTGTGCCTTTTGGAATAGCCGGTTTTTGTGCCATATATCTATATTGAATCTTGATTATGCCTTGCGGTGACGGTTTTTATGTATTATTTCTTTAGCGAGCAACAGGTGACTCGTAGCTCCACGGCTCTCCGGGTCGTAAAGCAGTGCCGGTAATCCGTGGCTTGGTGCTTCTGACAACTTTATATTACGTGGTATTACGGTGTTAAACACCATATCTCCAAAGTGCCCCTTGAGTTCCTCATAAATTTGGTTGGCGAGACGCAAGCGGGCATCATACATTGTAAGCAGAAATCCCTCTATCTCGAGCGATGGATTCAAACGCGACTTGATGATGCGGATGGTATTGAGCAACTTGCTGATACCTTCGAGAGCAAAGTATTCGGCCTGAACGGGTATTATCACCGAGTTGGCCGCTGTAAGAGCGTTTACGGTGATCAATCCAAGCGAGGGGGAGCAGTCAATAAGAATATAATCGTATTCTGAAGTAAGGGGTTGCAGCAGATTCTTGAGTACTCGCTCGCGTTCGGGTTTGTTGACGAGCTCCAGCTCAGCTCCTGCCAGGTCTATGCGCGAACCGATAAGGTCAAGCCCCTTGACGCAGGTTTCTACCTGCGATCCCATGAGCGGATAATCATCGACCATACATTCATAAACGGAGGAGGTCATCGTCCGCGGGTCAATTCCGTAGCCCGATGTAGCGTTGGCCTGTGGATCTGCGTCGATAATCAGCACTTTCTGTCCGTTAGAGGCCAACGATGCTCCCAGGTTGATGGTGGTGGTGGTTTTACCCACTCCACCTTTCTGATTGGCTATCGCTATAATTTTTCCCATATATTCTAAAATTTCTGTACAAAGTAAACCGATTTAGTTCACTTCACAATGGTTATATATATTAAAGTTGTTGAAAATGTTGATAACTGCCACGATTTGTTGATAACACTGCGTTGCACATGATCAAAAATAGCGACTATAACATAATCATAAGTACCCTAATTTTCGCAAAATTGGCTAAAATGAGGATAATAATGCACAAGTGTAAAAAAAAAATGCGATATTTGCGGAATAATTAAGACTTGATAAACCGTAAGAAATGCAATTCACTGCCGATCAGATAGCATCTATGGTCAATGGTGAAGTGGTAGGCGACGGTAACGTTGCAATATCAACATTTGCCAAAATCGAAGAGGGGAAGCCCGGAGCCATTTCCTTCCTGGCCAATCCTAAATATGCACACTATATATATGATACCGATTCGTCAATAGTGCTCGTAAGCCGCAATTTTGTGCCCGAACACCCTGTTAAGGCTACCCTAATACGAGTCGATGACCCATATGCCACAGTGGCACAACTGCTTGAGCTGGCCGCACAATTTCTTACGCCTCAACCTCGTGGCATCGAGCAGCCATCATTCATAGCTGACGATGTAACGCTCCCTGAAGATGTTTATGTCGGTGCGTTCGCATATATAGCTAAAGGAGCCAAAATAGGGAAAGGAGCGAAAATATACCCGCACTGTTATATTGGCGAACATGCGTCAGTGGGTGAAAACACTATACTATATTCAGGCGTTAAGGTTTATCACCGTTGTGCTATAGGCAATAGGTGCATCATCCACTCTGGCGCCGTGATAGGGGCCGATGGTTTTGGTTTTGCACCTGTTGGCGAATCGTATAAAAAAATACCACAATTGGGTATAGTCGAGATAGCCGATGATGTGGAGATAGGTGCCAATACCACGGTAGATCGCTCCACCATGGGCGCAACCCACATTGAGCAAGGCGTGAAACTCGATAACCTCATCCAAGTGGCTCACAACTGTGTCGTGGGCTCCGACACCGTAATAGCATCACAGACCGGAATCGCAGGATCTACAAAAATAGGTAGTCACTGCATGATTGGTGGTCAAGTGGGATTTGCCGGGCACATACAAGTAGGCAACAACGTGTCAATCGGGGCACAAAGCGGCATTCCCGGTAATGTGCCCGACTCCAAGACACTCATGGGCTACCCAGCCATCGACTATCGGTTGTGGCAGCGACAACAAGTGTATGTAAAACATTTATCAGAGTTGTTTGCACGTGTTGACGCTCTCGAAAAATCGCAAAAATAGACACATCATCTACCAATCAAGTAATATAAAACCAATTAACTCCACCAGATAGCAATGAATCAAACAACCTTAAAGGACTCATTTTCCATCTCCGGTAAGGGTCTTCATACAGGATTAGAAATTACAGCCGAATTCTGCCCAGCAGAAGTAGGACATGGTTATAAGTTCCAGCGTATTGACCTTGAGGACCAACCGATTATTGATGCCCTCGCCGAGAATGTCGTAGAAACTCAGCGCGGCACAGTCCTCGCCAAGGGTGACGCTAAAGTGAGCACTGTCGAGCATGCCTTGGCTGCGCTTTACGCCGCAGGCATTGACAATGTGCTTATCAAGGTGAATGGTCCTGAGGTGCCCATACTCGATGGCTCAGCAATAGAATATTGCCGAAAGATTGAAGAAGTCGGCATAGCCGAACAAGACGCTGACAAGGATTTCTACATCGTGAAACAACGCATTGAAGTGTCTGACGAAAAAACCGGCGCATCCATTCTCGTGCTGCCCGACACTGACTTTGCTGTGGATGTGCGAATCAGCTACGATTCAGATGTGATACCCAACCAGTTTGCCTCACTCGACAATATGGCCGACTTCGCAACGGAGATAGCGGCCAGCCGTACATTCGTATTTGTAAGAGAAATAGAACCCCTGGTCAAGAACAACCTTATAAAGGGTGGTGATCTTGACAATGCCATAGTAATCTATGATCAGCCAATGGCACAGGCCGACCTCGATCATCTTGCAGATATGATGGGCGTGGAGCACAAATCAGCCGAACAGCTCGGATATGTCAACCATCGTCCACTCGCATTTGACAATGAGCCTGCTCGCCATAAACTACTTGATGTGATGGGCGACCTGGCATTGATAGGTCGTCCGCTACGCGGCCGTGTGATAGCCACCCGTCCCGGACACACCATCAACACTACATTTGCTAAGCAAGTACGCCGCGAAATCAAGCGTCAGGAAATCCAGGCACCTGTTTATATCCCAGGCAAAGCACCACTCATGGACGTTAACGACATCCGTGCTCACCTGCCACACCGTTACCCATTCCAGCTCGTCGATAAAATCATTGACAAAGGATTAAATTACATAGTCGGTGTTAAGAATGTGACCTCCAACGAACCTTTCTTCCAGGGACATTTCCCCCAAGAGCCCGTGATGCCTGGTGTTCTTCAAGTTGAGGCTATGGCACAGACCGGCGGTCTGCTGGTGCTTGGAGCAGTAGATGAGCCCGAACGCTACTCAACATACTTCATGAAAATCGACAACGTGAAATTCCGCCAAAAGGTAGTTCCAGGCGACACACTGATATTTCATGTTTCATTCCTCACTCCATTGCGCCGCGGTATGGCCGTGATGAAGGGTATAGCATTCGTAGGTGAAAAAGTAGTGTGCGAATGCGAATTTATGGCTCAAATCGTAAAGAATAAATAACACCTTACATTATGAAGCAACCATTAGCCTACATTCATCCGGCAGCCAAAATACATCCAAGTGTTGTAATTGATCCGTTCACCACAATCGAACAGAATGTTGAAATCGGTGAAGGCACATATATAGGCTCAAATGTCACTATTATGGAAGGTGCTCGCATCGGTAAAAACTGCAAGATATTTCCCGGTGCGGTTATCTCGGCTATTCCCCAGGATTTAAAATTCAGAGGTGAGGACACGCTTGCTATCATTGGTGACAACACGACATTGCGCGAGTGCGTAACTGTTAATCGCGGAACATCCGCGCGCGGACGCACTATCGTTGGCGACAATTGCTTGATAATGGCCTACTCTCATATAGCACATGACTGCGCCGTAGGCAACAATGTAATTATCTCCAACGCCACTCAGATTGCAGGCGAAGTTCAGGTAGATAATTTTGCAGTAATCGGTGGTGGTACGCTAATTCATCAGTTCTGCCACATAGGCCCACATGTTATGATACAGGGTGGGGCACTCATCAATAAGGATATCCCGCCCTACGTCAAGGCAGCCCGTGAGCCCATCTCCTACTGTGGCGTTAACTCAATAGGACTGCGTCGCCGTCAATTTTCGAGCGAGATCATTTACTCAATCCAGGAAATATACCGCTATCTCTACCTGTCGGGGCTGAATGTGAGTGACGCCATTGAACGTATCGAAGCCGAGCTCCCCGCTACAGCCGAGCGCGATGAGATAATCCTCTTTGTTCGCAACTCCAAGCGTGGCATAATCCGCGGTTACGTATAAAAGTACTGCCACTTTGGTGATATCATAAAATTGGGGCGCAGCTTTCATGGCCGCGCCCCAATAATTTATGTTATAATTTTCGTTTTATTTAGCAAACGCCTTCGCCCATCATGGCATTGGCCACCTTCATAAATCCAGCGATATTTGCGCCCTTCATATAGTTGAGATATCCATCAGGCTCCATTCCATATTTCTCACACTGGTCGTGGATAGCCTTCATAATCTCATGGAGACGAGCATCCACCTCCTCGGCACTCCATTGCAAATGCATGGCATTCTGACTCATTTCAAGGCCAGAAGTAGCTACACCACCGGCGTTAACCGCTTTACCAGGAGCATATATGGTGCGTGAATTAATAAATGTGTCAATTGCTTCGGGGGTGCAACCCATGTTGGAAACTTCAGCTACCATAAGTACTTTGTTTTCCACCAGTCGCTTTGCATCTTCTTCGGCCACCTCATTCTGAGTAGCGCATGGAAGGGCGATGTCAACCTTCTGCTCCCAAGGCTTACGTCCGGGGTAGAATGTGGCTGAGGGATATTTTTCAGCATAAGGAGCAACGATATCCTCACCTGTGGCTCGGAGTTCAAGCATATAGTCGATTTTTTCACCCTTAATACCATCGGGATCATATATATAGCCGTCGGGGCCAGATATTGTCACCACCTTGCCTCCAAGTTCGGTAGCCTTAAGGGCAGCGCCCCATGCCACATTTCCGAAGCCGGATATTGCTATGGTTTTCCCTTCAATTGACTGGTTGATGCGCTTCAGCATGCTCTGTACAAAGTAAAGAGCGCCAAATCCAGTAGCTTCAGGACGTATACGTGAGCCACCGAAATCAAGACCCTTACCTGTAAATGTACCATCATGCTGGTTAACGAGGCGCTTATACATGCCGTACATATAGCCAACTTCGCGGCCACCTACGCCTATATCGCCTGCTGGAACGTCGCGGTCGGGACCAAGGTTCTTCCACAGCCCGAGGATAAATGCCTGGCAGAAACGCATGATTTCACGGTCGCTCTTGCCGCGGGGTGAGAAGTCAGAACCACCCTTCGCACCACCCATAGGCAGTGTAGTGAGGGCATTTTTGAATGTCTGCTCAAAGCCGAGGAACTTAAGGATTGACAAGTTCACTGAAGCATGGAAACGGATGCCACCCTTATACGGGCCGATAGCGTTGTTGAACTGCACGCGGTAACCTATGTTGTTTTGCACCTCACCCTTGTCATCAAGCCAAGTTACGCGGAAAGTAACGATACGATCGGGCTCGACCATTCGCTCGATGATTTTGTTTTTCTCAAATTCAGGGTGCTGATTATAAACGTCGTTCACCGACAGAAGCACCTCACGCACAGCCTGGAGGTACTCTTTCTCGCCCGGGTGCTTAGCCTCGAGCTGAGACATGATAGTATTAATATCCATATCTTAAATGGTAGATTTTGGTTAACGTGACGCAAAGATACGCATTTTGCGATTATATGAGAGAATCCTTTAATTTTTTTACATAAAAACTGCGCCAGCACAAGTTGACGCAGTAATGAAGGTAGAAAAATCAACAATATTAGTTGGAAGGGATGAAGTGTCTATTCATCACTCTTAGTCTCTTCGTGATCATAGATCTTTGCCACGAGAAGTTCAGCCTGCTGCACTCCAACAGTGCGCCAGACGGCCTTACCATCCTTGAAAAGGATCAAAGTAGGCACTGACTGAACATGGTATTGAGCAGCAAGCTCACGGTTTTTGTCGATATCTACTTTTACTATCGTACCGTGATCGCCAATGCGTTCCTTTACTTGCTCGAGGATTGGAGTCTGCATTTTGCAAGGGCCACACCATGTGGCAAAGAAGTCGACCAATGTAGGCTTCTTGCTGTTGATGATATCATTAAATTCGCTCATAGTATAAAGTTTTAGATGTTTTCTATTTATCTTTTTAACAATTTGACCACCATAATGGTTTGCTGATAATTGTAATTAGTGTTAACTTTGCCGATAAATGACCGCAATCCGCAATAATATGGCACAGTTTGATTTGAGAGGTATGGGTGTAGCTCTGGTCACCCCATTCCAGGAGGACTACTCGATTGATTACGACGCACTCTCTCGCTTACTTGAGTATCAGATAAAGTGCAACGTTGATTATCTTGTAGTACTTGGCACAACTGCCGAATCGGCCACACTATCACCCGAGGAGCGAATTGCGGTACGCAACTTTGTGGTTGAACGCGTCAATGGCCGAGTGCCACTTGTAGTGGGAATCGGCGGGAATAACACGGCGGCGGTAATTGACGAGATAAAAAACACCGACTTACGTCCATTCAAGGCCATTCTGTCGGTTACACCTTATTACAACAAACCCTCGCAGGAAGGGTTGTATCAGCATTATGCTGCGATAGCTCGCGCATCACAGCTTCCTGTAATATTATATAATGTGCCAGGTCGTACCGGTGTAAACATGTCGGCGGCGACAACACTACGTCTCCAGCGCGATTTCCTTAATATCATCGGTGTGAAGGAGGCTTCGGGCAATGTCAACCAAATGGATGCTATAATTAAGGGAAAACGCCCTGACTTCTCTGTTATTTCGGGCGACGACGCTATAGCATTCCCACTTATCACACTTGGAGCTGTAGGTGTGATATCGGTGATCGGCAATGCATTTCCCCGCGAATTTGCACGCATGGTGCGTCTTGCGCTTCAAGGCGATTATGCAGGCGCCTTGGATATTCATCATCGATTCACTGAGTTATTCAGCCTGTTATTTGTCGATGGTAATCCCGCAGGTGTGAAATGTCTGCTCCACGACATGGGGTTTATTGATAATGTGCTTCGCCTACCATTGGTGCCCACACGCATTGACACTCGGTCGCAGATCCACGACGTACTTGAAGCATTAAAGCGTTGACATGTAGCCAGATGCTACTTTCTGCGCAACCCTCTAATCATCTTAATAAGTCTCCAGCCAAGCACGGCATAATCCACATAGCTTAAAGCGCCAAGCGCCTTGGAGATCATTGAGCTTCCCCTTGAGCCTGACTTGATAGCATTGGGCACTGCATCAGAAATCGAATGCGATATTCTATCTTTCTCGATATCTATAGCCACCTCAGTGAGTGCCTGACGATAACGGAGCTCATCGAGGGTATATCCGCGCCAACCCTTTGACTTAAGTTGATGCTTTTTCAAAAATTCACTCATCTTCTACTGATTTAGGGGGTTCAACAATAAGTGCTGACAGGAAGCGTGCCAACGGATTGGTGAGCAGAGGTTTCCGAAATATAATCAGCGCCACGATGAGTAGTGCGTAAAAACCGCCGATAATAAAGAAACTCCAATAGTCGGGCATATGCTCTGTAAGAAGACGGCCAACCCCCAAAGTGATAAACATCAGAACACAGACGCCCAATATCACGCCGATAAAAAACATGGCAATGACCGACATAAGACGTGTAAGCTTCTCAGCTAATGCCAATCGACCACTATCGCAGTATAGCTTAAGCAAACGCCGCGACATAGTCCATATCGACTGAAAGACATTTTGATTCTCTTTGGTCATAATGTGATTAATAGTTGAAAACATGAGCTATCAACCTGCCATCATTACAATGCCATGCCGATGGCTCATGTTATATATCATTTATAGATAAATTAGCGCTACTGAGGGTAGGAGCATCGCAGCTTATTTTCCTGCGTTCTCTACAATCTCTTTCAGCTCATCGATTACTTCATCAACCTTGCTTTGCTTCTTTAAAAGCCCTTTTTTACGAAGTAGTTCAACGATGTCACCACGCACCTTCGAGCCTTTCTCGGGTGCGAAAAGAAGTGCAGAACATGCGCCTACGATAGCGCCGCCAATAAAGGCATAGATGGGATATGCTTTGTTACACATAGTCTTATATATTTAGTAGGTTTAAAGTCGGGTTATGAGGGTAAGGTGCTACGAAATATGAGGATTATTTACTGTTAACCTCAAGCTGGATTTCTTCCACTATTTCGTCAATCTCACCATTGCTGAGTTTGATGCCCTTATCGGCGAGGTATTTCTTAATCTTATCACGAGTGTCAGTGCCTTTTTCGGGAGCGAACAATAAACCGAGTGCTGCGCCGGCTACGGCTCCACCCACAACTGCCAGGATAATGTTTAGACTTTTCATTTTCGATATATAATTAGAGTGTTAGAAAAATAATTTTTATATGTATAACAAAGTTCCGGGCTTTTTGTGCGGTTATACTTGGAAATTTTTTAGATGTGCGAGAAAATATTTACCTTTGCAGTGAAATCTTACACACTATGGCGATGATCATCAACTTCACCAAGATGCATGGCATAGGCAACGATTACATATATATCGATTGCCGTGATTCTGACCCCGGAGATTTAAGTAAGCTGGCTATTATTGGAAGTGACCGACATAAAGGCATTGGCGCAGATGGTATTGTGTCGATTCATCGCTCGGACAAGGCCGACTACCGCATGCGCATTTTCAACGCCGACGGCTCTGAGGCTCAGATGTGTGGCAACGGGGCACGCTGTGTGGGTAAGTACCTTTACGATCGTTGTCTCACCGACAAGCTCCATATCACACTCGAAACTCTTGGTGGCATTAAAACCCTTGACCTCCATCCAGCCGGCGATGGCACGATAGGAACAGTTACCGTTGACATGGAGGCCCCTTCGCTATATCCCAAAACCATACCGGTAGTCACCGACAAAATAGAATTTGTAAACCAGCCAGTTGATGTTGACGGACAACAGGTATTGATCACAGCCGTGAGCGTCGGCAATCCTCATGCTGTGGTGATTGTTGACGATGTTAACGCTACCGACGTGTGCGGACTTGGAGCCAAACTTGAAAACCATCCTTTATTCCCGGAGCGCACCAACGTGGAATTTGTGCAGGTGCTCTCACCCGATCGCATTAGAATGCGCGTATGGGAGCGTGGCTCAGGCGAAACAATGGCTTGTGGCACCGGCTCATGCGCCTCGGTTGTAGCCACAGCCACTCTTGGTCTTACCGGACGCAAAGTGACAGTGGAACTCCTCGGAGGCAATCTCGATATCAATTGGGACTTATCGGACAATCACTTATATATGACTGGCGAGGCCACCACTGTATACAATGGTGTATGGGAGCCTAAAATCTGAATAAAACAAATATGTCGGCCTCACTCATAAGACAGCTCATAACGATATACAATTTAGAAAATTGATAAAAGTCAACAGCAATTTCAACCTCCTCCCAGGTAGTTACTTATTTTCCGAGGTAGCACTCAGGGTAAACGCTTACAAGGAGTCGCATCCTGATGTATCACTCATCAAGATGGGCATCGGTGATGTTACACGCCCCATATGCCCATCGGCTGTGGATGCGATGAAAGAAGCAGTTGACCAATTGTCGGAGGAAGGTACCTTCTGCGGCTATGGACCCGAAACCGGATATCCCTTCCTAATTGAAAAAATCATTGAACATGATTATCTACATCGAGGCGTTTCACTCGACCCCGATGAGATTTTCATAAGTGATGGCGCTAAGAGCGACACAGGACACCTTGGCGATATTCTGTCGCCCGACTGTAAGATAGCTCTGACTGATCCGGTTTATCCTGTCTATGTCGACACAAACGTAATGGCAGGTCGTGCCGGTTCGCTGGGCAATGACGGCCGTTGGAGCGACATAACATATTTACCCACAATTATTGAAAACGATTTTATTCCGGCACTTCCCTCTGAAGTGCCGGATGTCATTTATTTATGTTACCCCAATAATCCCACTGGCACTGCTCTCACCCGCGATGAACTGGCAGTATGGGTAGATTATGCACGAATGAATGATGTGCTCATCATCTTTGATGGAGCTTATGAAGCATATATCTCTCGACCTGAGGTGCCACATTCAATATATGAGATTCCAGGGGCTAAAGAAGTAGCCATTGAGGTGCGCAGCTTCTCTAAAACAGCAGGATTTACTGGGGTAAGATGCGGATATACTGTAGTACCCAAGACACTGAAAGGAGTGTGCTCTGATGGCACCCGGGTGAGACTCAATGATCTGTGGCGACGTCAACAAACCACTAAGTTCAACGGTGCAAGCTATATATCGCAGCGCGGTGCAGCAGCTCTCTATTACCCGAAGGCGCAGGAAGCAATAAAAGCCACTATCGATTACTACAAAAATAATGCCCGCGATCTACGCGACACATTCAACGGGTTGGGTCTAACGGCAGTTGGTGGTATCGACTCTCCTTATGTTTGGGTAAAGACCCCGGAACAAATGAGTTCATGGCAGTTCTTCGATTATTTGCTTGACCAAGCCCATGTAGTGGGCACACCCGGCTGCGGGTTCGGACCTGCCGGTGAAGGGTATTTCCGTTTCACGGGATTCGCCACCATCGAAGCTACGCGCGAGGCTATAAATCGAATCAAAAAGCTTGTGTTTTAAACTAAAATCAAAATAATATAAATATATACAGTCATGTTGAGATTTAAAGTTGTGGATGAAGCTTTCAACCGTAAAGCAGTGCCGGTATCAATTCCCAAAGAACGACCCGAGGAATTTTATGGCGAACTTGTGTTCAATCGTCGTAAAATGTACCAATATCTCCCCAAAGATACATATGACGCTCTTATCTACGCCATAGAGAACAAGACTCCCATCTCTCGTGAGATAGCCGACTCCGTTGCCGATGGTATGAAACGCTGGGCAATTGATAACGGCGCCCGCCATTATACCCACTGGTTCCATCCACTCACCGACGGTACGGCAGAAAAACATGACTCATTCATCGAACATGACGGCAAAGGCGGGGTAGTGGAAAAATTCTCCGGGAAGCTGCTGGTTCAACAAGAGCCCGATGCATCCTCATTTCCTAACGGCGGAATCCGCAACACATTCGAAGCCCGCGGTTATTCAGCGTGGGATATTTCCTCTCCTGCATTCATCCTCGACAACACACTGTGTATTCCCACCATTTTCATATCTTACACCGGCGAATCACTCGACTATAAAACCCCTTTGCTTCGTGCTCTTAACGCAGTAGATAAAGCAGCAACAGAAGTGGCCCAATATTTCGACCCCGAGGTGAAGCATGTAAATTCTTTTCTTGGATGGGAGCAGGAATACTTCCTGGTTGACGAGGCTCTATACAATGCACGCCCCGACCTGATGCTTACCGGGCGCACCCTTATGGGGCACGAGAGCGCTAAAAATCAGCAACTTGAAGATCATTACTTCGGTGCAATCCCATCAAGAGTCGAAGCATTCATGCTCGACCTTGAGATAGAGTGTCACCGCCTTGGAATACCAGCCAAAACGCGTCACAACGAGGTAGCTCCCAACCAATTCGAGCTCGCTCCTGTGTATGAGGAAACTAACTTATCGAACGACCACAACCTGTTGCTGATGTCACTGATGTCGGAGGTAGCACGACGTCACAACTTCCGTGTTCTTCTTCACGAGAAACCCTTTGCGGGCATCAATGGCTCAGGAAAGCATAACAACTGGAGTCTTGGTACCGACCGAGGTGTACAGCTCTTTGCTCCCGGTAAGACTCCAATGGAAAATCTTCAATTTATAACTTTCGTGGCCAACGTTATGGCCGCTGTATATCGGCATAACGGCTTGCTCAAAGCTTCGATTATGTCGGCTACCAACGCACACCGTCTTGGAGCAAACGAAGCACCTCCAGCAATCATCTCTATCTTTACTGGCTCTCAACTTGCTTCAATTCTCGAAAAACTTGCCAACTCAACCGGCGACGAGCTCATTGCAGTAGGAAGCAAATCGGGTGTATCACTCGGGCTCAACCAGATACCCGAGATAATGATGGACAATACCGATCGCAACCGCACATCACCTTTTGCCTTTACAGGCAACCGCTTTGAGTTCCGTGCGGTTGGATCTTCAGCCAACTGCGCATCAGCAATGATAGCCCTGAACAGCGTCGTTGCCGAGCAACTTACTCAGTTTAAGAAAAAGGTTGACCAGCGACTGGAAAAAGGGGAAAAATTAGTACATGCCATTCTTGAGGAAGTAAGAGCGCTGATTATCATGTCGCAACCAATACACTTCGACGGTAATGGCTACTCTGATGAATGGAAAGAAGAAGCATCGCGCCGCGGACTTGATTGCGAAACTTCAGGACCAAAAATTTTCGACGCATACCTGCGCCCTGAATCCGTGGATATGTTCAAAGCAACCGGAGTATTCTCGCGCAAAGAGCTCGAAGCCCGCAATGAGGTGAAGTGGGAAATGTACACAAAGAAAGTGCAGATTGAAGCCCGCGTGCTCGGCGACCTCGCTATAAACCATGTTATTCCGGTAGCAACACGCTACCAGTCAATCTTGGCCGACAACCTCGTGAAACTCAAGAGCATATTCCCTGCCGAAAAACTCGAACGAATCGCAGCCCAAGATATGGAAACGATCGAGATGATAGCGTCACACATGACAGTAATCAAGGAAGAAGTGGAACGCATGGTACAAGCCCGCAAAAAAGCCAACCGCATCGAATCAGAACGAGACAAAGCTATAGCCTATCACGACGAAGTAGCTCCATCAATGGACGTTATCCGATATCACATCGACAAGCTTGAACTACTGGTTGATAACCAATTGTGGCCACTCCCCAAATATCGCGAGCTACTGTTTATTCGATAAAAAACTATAAGCATTGGAACAACTGAAGCATGAATGTGGTGTGGCGATGATTCGCCTCATCAAGCCTCTTGAATATTATCGGGATCGTTACGGCACATATTCCTACGGCATCAATAAGCTCTACTTGCTTATGGAGAAGCAGCACAACCGAGGGCAAGAAGCTGCCGGGGTAGGGGTGGTGAAAACGAAATCACTACCCGGAGAGGAATACGTATACCGTGAGCGCGCACTCGGCACTGGCGCTATAGATGAAATATTTTCGCACATAGGTCATCAAATCGACCAAGTCCAGCTTGAAAGCCGCGATGCACGGTGGGTGGAACGTCATGCGCCATTTATCGGCGAGGTATATATGGGACATCTGCGATATTCTACCACCGGAAAAAGCGGTATGTCGTATGTTCACCCATTCTTACGGCGAAATAACTGGCGATCGCGCAACTTAATGCTGTGCGGCAACTTCAATATGACAAATATTGAGGAAATTTTCCAGTCCATTGTGGAGCGCGGAATGAATCCCCGACTCTACTCTGACACAATAATGCTGCTCGAGAGCTTGGGATACAGTATCGACAAAGAGAATCATCGTCTTTACCGTTCGTACCGCGACACACTTAAGGAACCTGAACTTTCACGTGCCATCGACTCCTCAATCGACCTCGCACGAGTACTCGGGGATGCCGCTCCCCAATGGGACGGCGGATATGTGATGTGCGGAGCACTCGGTACAGGACATACATTTACAATCCGTGACCCACACGGCATACGACCCGCATTCTATTACGCTGACGACGAAGTAGTAGTGGTGGCATCGGAGCGACCGGTTATACAAACCACATTCGGCTGCAAAATCAACGATGTCAAGGAATTGCATCCAGGCGCTGCTCTTATAGTTGACCACACCGGACGATGGGAAGAAAAGCAAGTATTAAACCCCGGGGATTTTTCAGCATGCTCATTTGAGCGCATATATTTCTCCCGTGGTTCAGATGCCGACATATACCATGAGCGTAAAATGCTTGGTTACAACCTCGTGCCTCAATTGCTTGAGCTCGTGGGCGAAGATATCGACAACACCGTATTTTCATTCATCCCAAACACCGCCGAGGTCGCTTTCCTTGGAATGGTTGAGGGTCTGGAAAAATTTCTTGACGACAACCGCAAGGATGAGATAATGCGAGCACAAGCCGATGGACAGCTGCAAGAGCGGCTTCCGGCGATTATGGCTCGAAAGCTGCGTGTGGAGAAGATAGCCATCAAAGACATCAAATTACGCACATTCATTGCCGAGGGGACCTCACGCAACGACCTTGCAGCCCATGTCTACGATGTAACCTACGGTTGCATTGCCAATGACCGAGATACTCTTGTGGTAATTGACGACTCAATTGTGCGCGGCACTACGCTCAAGCAATCAATACTCCGAATTCTCGACAGATTACACCCTCGTAGAATTATTGTAGTCTCATCATCACCACAAGTGCGATACCCCGACTACTACGGAATAGATATGTCGCGACTTCAGGAATTTGTAGCATTCCGGGCCGCGATATCACTACTTAAACAGCGCAATATGTCGCATATAATCGATCAAACTTACCAGCGCTGCAAGGAACAGTTAGAGTTGCCCGCTTCATCACAAGAGAACTGTGTAAAAGCAATTTATGAACCTTTTACCGAAGATGAAATTTCTGCTGAGATTGCTCGGTTGCTAACTCCAGTAAATATGCACGCAGAAGTGCATGTAGTATATCAAACCATCGAAGGGCTACACAAATCAGTGCCTAACCATCGTGGTGACTGGTACTTTACCGGCAACTATCCTACACCCGGAGGAATAAGGCTTGTCAACAAAGCACTCGTAAACTTTGTCGAGCATAACGACAGCCGGGAATGAATTATTGCAAATCTTCACAAGCCCCGTTTCATAAAAGTTTCCCAAAATATTTTATAACCATCTATTGCCCAGGGCATTTCAAAAACAATAGCTAACAATTGTTGTCAAAAATAAAATTTTCATTGAAATTTTATTTGAAAAAGTTTGCTGTAGGGATGTGTTTTTCGTAGCTTTGTAGCGTCGTTTTATCCCACATGGAATAAAACGGCGCACATTACCCTGAATCAAAAACCATTAATCCCAACAAATAAATGATACAAGTAGTGGTGAAGCGCGACGGACGCGTCGTGGGCTACAACGAAGAGAAAATCAAGGCGGCAATTCGCAAGGCAATGATACAAACCGAAGCCGGTGAAGACGAAGCTCTGATACAACGCATCGCCGACCGTATTGGCATGACAGGCAAGGACAAGATGACCGTAGAGGAAATCCAGGACCGCGTGGAAGTCGAGCTGATGAAAAGCCCTCGCAAGGAAGTGGCAAAACGCTACATAGCATACCGCGACCAGCGCAACATAGCACGTCGAGCCAAAACACGCGACATGTTCCTTGAAATCATCGAGGCCAAGAACAACGACATCACCCGCGAAAACGCCAACATGAACACCGATTCGCCAGCGGGCATGATGATGAAATTCGCTTCGGAGACCACAAAACCCTTTGTCGACGACTACCTGCTGTCGAGCGAGGCTCGAGAGGCAGTGCGCCACGGCTACTTGCACATACACGACAAGGACTACTACCCGACAAAGAGCCTTACTTGCGTCCAGCACCCCCTGAACCGCATACTACAACACGGCTTCACTGCCGGACATGGAGAGTCGCGCCCGGCGAAACGCATCGAGACAGCTTCTATAATAGCTTGTATATCGCTCGAGACCGCTCAGAACGAGATGCACGGCGGTCAAGCCATACCGGCATTCGACTTCTACCTCGCACCCTTTGTGCGCTCATCATTCATCGAGGAGGTAAAGAATATCGAGGCCATTAGCGGCGAGGACTACTCCGACTTATATAATGTGGAGATAACCGATTTTGAGAAACGGCCACTCGACGGCCTAAAGGGGAAGGAGCGCGCATTGCAGCACGCCATCAACCGCACCACCGCCCGAGTACACCAGGCTATGGAGGCTTTTATCCACAATATGAACACAATCCACTCACGCGGAGGTAATCAGGTAGTGTTCAGCTCAATCAACTATGGAACTGACACATCGGCTGAAGGCCGATGTATAATACGCGAGTTATTAATGTCGACCTACGAAGGAGTTGGAAATGGAGCCACCGCGATATTTCCGATACAGATATGGAAGAAAAAACGCGGCGTAAGTTATCTGCCAGGCGACCGCAACTACGACCTCTACCAGCTTGCATGTAAAGTGACAGCACGTAGATTCTTCCCCAACTTCGTAAACCTCGACGCCACCTTCAACCAGCATGAGCTGTGGAGTGCCGACGACCCCGAACGATACAAATATGAAGTAGCCACTATGGGATGCCGCACACGCGTGTTCGAGAACCGTCATGGAGAAAAAACATCGATAGGCCGCGGCAACCTCAGCTTCTCCACCATCAACCTGGTGAGAATGGCCATCGAAGTGATGAATATTAAAGACCACCAAGAACGCATAGACCGCTTCTTTGCCAAACTTGATGAAATTCTTGACATAACCGCACGTCAACTTTGTGATCGTTTTGATTTCCAAAAGACGGCGTTGGTCAAGCAGTTCCCCCTGCTTATGTCGCGCCTCTGGAACGGAGCCGACAATATGCGCCCTGACGACACTATTGAGCCGGTAATCAACCAGGGCACACTCGGCATAGGTTTCATTGGGCTGGCAGAATGCCTTGTGGCTCTTACCGGCAAACATCATGGCGAAAGTGATGATGCACAGAAACTTGGTTTACGAATCATAGGGCACATGCGCAGCAGAGTCAACGAATATTCCGAAAAATACGGTCACAACTTCTCCGTGCTCGCCACTCCAGCCGAAGGCCTGTCAGGTAAATTCACCGCCAAGGATCGCAAAAGCTTCGGCATTATCCCCGGCGTAACCGACCGCACCTATTACACCAACTCCAACCACGTGCCCGTTTACTACCACTGCTCACCTCGCCACAAAGCTAAAATAGAAGCCCCATACCACGAACTTACACGCGGCGGTCACATATTTTACGTAGAGCTTGACGGCGATGCCACTCATAATCCTCAGGCAATATCAGATATCGTGGACTTGATGGATCGTCACAACATAGGTTATTGTTCCGTAAACCATAACCGTAACCGCTGCATGGAGTGTGGTTATGAGGATGCCAAGGAAGGCCTTGAATCATGTCCCAAATGCGGCAGCAAGCACATCGACCGTTTGCAGCGTATTACAGGGTACCTCGTAGGCACAACCGACAGATGGAACAGTGCGAAACTTGCCGAGCTCAACGATCGAGTAGTGCACAAATGATCACCGAAGAAACTAAGCACAGCACATTACGCATAATCAGGGTTGTCGACGGCACGAGCGTCGATGGCCCTGGTTTGCGCACATCCATTTATCTGGCAGGTTGCGACCACCACTGCCCCGGATGCCATAATCCCTCCACCTGGCCACACAATGCGGGTGAAGATGTCTCTATCGACGAAATTGTAGAGCACGTTGCCGCAAACGACTTCGATGTCACCCTCACAGGAGGAGATCCATTATATCAACCTCAAGGTGTCAAAATACTGGTAAATAGGCTGAAACAAATAGGACTAAACGTATGGCTGTACACAGGATTCACTTACGAAGAAATAACCGCCAGACATGAGTTGTGCGATGCCATAGCAGAAGTTGACGTAGTAGTCGACGGCCCATTTATCGCATCGTTGAAAGACGAAAATCTAATGTTTCGAGGCTCCTCCAATCAACGTCTCATCGACAACCGCCGCTCAACCCCAGGACAAATCATCCTGTACGATTATAAGCCACTAATATAGCTGATTTCCACGACGCGAGAACCACGAAATGGAAGAGGAATAATAAAAACGAGGTTTATCGCAAAATTTATTTACAAATAAGGGGAAAAGCATTGGTGTAGATTGTTGAAAATTTGTAATTTTGCACCGTAATATAGACATCTAAATCATTATGGCGGAAAAACCAATCAAAACCGCACTTATTTCAGTGTTTTATAAAGACGGTTTGGACGAAATACTCGCTTTGCTGCACAAAGACGGTGTGAAATTTCTATCAACCGGAGGTACAAGATCTTTCATCGAAAAGCTCGGATATGATTGCGAGGCTGTAGAAGACCTCACAGGGTATCCCTCTATACTTGGCGGACGTGTCAAAACTCTACATCCCAAGGTATTCGGCGGCATACTCAATCGTCGTGACAATGAAAGCGACAAACAGCAGACTGCACAATACGACATCCCGGGCATTGATCTGGTGATCGTCGACCTGTACCCATTTGAAGCAACGGTTGCGTCAGGAGCTTCTGACGATGAAATCATAGAGAAAATTGATATAGGCGGCATATCGCTTATACGTGCCGCCGCCAAAAACTATAACGACGTAGTTATTGTGGCTTCAAAGGAGCAATATCAACCTCTTGCCGACTTGCTCAAAGCGCAAGGTGCGAAAACCACACTTGACCAACGCCGATGGTTTGCCACACAAGCATTTAAGGTATCTTCAGGCTACGACAGCGCAATATTCAGCTACTTCGAGGGCACTAACGACCCATCGGCTCTGCGTCTATCGCTCGACCACGCTAAAAAGATGCGTTATGGCGAGAATCCACATCAGGTAGGACAATTTTTTGGCGACTTGGGCGCTATGTTTGACCAGCTCCATGGAAAGGAAATAAGCTATAACAATCTGCTCGACATCGATGCCGCCGTGGCCTTAATGAGCGAGTTTAGCACACCTACATTCGCAATTTTAAAACATAATAACGCTTGTGGTCTTGCTTCACGCGACACCATGCTTCAGGCCTGGACCGATGCACTTGCCGGCGACCCGGTATCGGCATTCGGCGGAGTGCTTATCGCCAACCGTGAAATTGATTCTGCGGCTGCCGAGGAAATCAACAAAATATTCTTTGAGGTTATAATCGCGCCCGCTTACACCGCTGACGCATTAGAAATCCTGAAACAGAAGAAAAACCGCATTATCCTCTTACAGAAAGCACCACTTACCACCCGCCGCCAGGTGCGCACTGTGCTCAACGGCGCATTGGTGCAGGATCGCGACACAAAGGTGGAAACACCCGAGGATCTCACAGTGGTGACTACCAAGGCTCCTGATAATACTGAAATCACCGACATGCTCTTTGCCAACAAGATTGTGAAACACTCCAAGAGCAATGCCATCGTTCTGGCCAAGAACGGTATGCTTCTCGGAAGCGGAGTAGGGCAGACATCACGTGTCGATGCGCTTAAACAGGCAATTGCCAAAGCGCAGTCGTTCAATCTTGACCTCAAAGGCGCTGTAATGGCATCCGACGCATTCTTCCCCTTCGGCGACTGTGTTGAAATAGCCCATCAGGCAGGCATTAACGCCGTAATTCAGCCTGGCGGCTCAATCCGCGACAACGAGTCGGTTGATTACTGCAATGCACACAACATGGCAATGGTGACTACCGGCATACGCCACTTCAAACACTAATGAATTAATTCGTAAAGAACTGATATTAACTCTCCCATTCAAAATTCTAACACTTCAATTTAATGAGCTTATTCTCACTTACTAAAGAAATAGCCATCGACCTTGGCACCGCCAATACTATCATAATCCACAATGGCAAGATAGTGATTGACGAGCCATCAATCGTGGCACTCGATCGTCGTACCGACAAATTGATTGCCGTGGGCAAAGAAGCCCAGCAAATGCAAGGTAAAGAAAATGATCATATACGCACTGTGCGCCCTCTGCGTAAGGGTGTAATTGCTGATTTCAATGCCGCAGAGCTGATGATCCGCGGGCTGGTGAAAAAAGCAAGCTCGCGCTCATGGTTCAGCCCATCGCTACGAATGGTAGTCGGCATCCCATCAGGCTCTACCGAAGTTGAAATCCGTGCCGTCCGCGACTCCTCTGAGCACGCCGGGGGCCGTGACGTATATATGCTATATGAGCCCATGGCCGCAGCCCTGGGTATCGGACTCGACGTTGAAGCCGCCGAAGGCAACATGATTGTCGACATAGGGGGTGGCACAACCGAGATCGCGGTGATTTCGCTCGGTGGTATTGTGAGCAATAAAAGTATACAGATAGCTGGTGACGACCTAACTGACGACATACAGGCCCACATGCGCCGTGCCCATAATGTAAGGGTTGGCGAACGCACAGCCGAGCTAATTAAGATAAATGTCGGCTCAGCCCTTACTGAGCTTGAGAATCCTCCTGCCGATTTCGTAGTACACGGCCCCAACCAAATGACGGCGTTGCCAATGGAGGTTCCTGTATCTTATCAAGAAATTTCACATTGCATCGAGAAATCAATCTCAAAGATAGAGGCCGCTGTGCTTGGTGCGCTGGAACAGACACCACCGGAGCTTTACGCCGACATAGTTCGCAATGGCATATGGCTGGCCGGGGGTGGCGCTTTGATCCGCGGCCTTGATAAGCGTCTCACCGACAAGATAGGCATCCAGTTCCACATAGCCGAAGACCCATTGCTCGCCGTGGCAAAAGGCACCGGTGTGGCTCTGAAGAATATTCAGAATTTCAGCTTCCTGATACGTTAAGGAGTCAAGAGTAGAAACACCACCGTGCGCAGCCTGTTAGACTTTCTTGTAAGGCGCAGCCCTGTGATGGTATTCCTGTTATATGTAATACTGTCATGTGTGTTGCTGTTTAACCGCAACCCCTATCAACATCATGTCTACATGACTTCGGCAGGGGCTGTGGCTTCTACGGTCTATGAAAAAGCGTCGACAATATCATCGTATTTCAACCTGCGCGATATTAACGAAGACCTGCAACTACGCAACGCCTCGCTTGAAGGAGAAGTGATAGGATTGCGTAACTTACTACGCACATACACCGATTCTGTTTATGCTGATACTGTAAAAGTTGTGCCCGAGCTTCAACCCTTTAAGTTCACAGTAGCTCACGTAATTAACAACAGCATATCAAAACCATTCAACTACATTACCCTTGACCGAGGTGAGCTCGACGGAATATCCCAGGATATGGGTGTCGTAGATCAGAATGGGGTAGTAGGTCTTGTCAACCTCACCGGTCCGCACAATGCACGTGTATTATCGCTTCTAAATCTCAACTTCATGCTTTCTTGTCGAGTAAAAGGTACCGAAACATTTGGCTCACTCACATGGGACGGTAATGACTACCGATATGCATTGCTTGAAGAGCTCCCCAAACACACTGTCTTCGAGGCCGGTGACACGGTGGTAACTACCGGATACTCCGGTACTTTCCCCGAGAATGTGCCTGTTGGCATCATCGAGGGTACGAGTCCCAACTCAAATGATAACTTCTATACACTCAAGGTGAGATTACTTACCGACTTCTCGCAGCTATCAACCGTGAGAGTAGTTGATAACACCTTACTCAAGGAAATCCGTGACGTGGAGCTTAGAGATCTGCCTCACGAGGATCCCGACAACAGCAAGAAATGACCCGAGTAATACTCAAATATATAATGATGTTCATCCTGCTTGTGTTAGCACAGGCAGTGGTGTTCAACAACCTGTGCCTATATAATGTGGCATTTCCATTGGTATTCATATATTTCATATTACGGCTTCCAATCACTCTGGATATTAACTGGGTCATGACATTCTCTTTCTGTATCGGCCTGGCAGTCGATATCTTCTCCGACACTCAGGGTGTCAACGCCTTATGCTGCACGCTCTTGTCGGTAGTGCGCAAACCCACACTCGGACTATATCTGAGTCGCGGAGACGAAATGACTGACCCCGAGCCATCAATCAAGTCGTTAGGCTTGCTGGTGTATATGAAGTATCTCATTACACTTGTTCTGTTTTATTGTTTAATGTATTTCTTGATCGAGTCATTCTCATTCTTCAACCCACTGAGGATGCTCGTCCGCATAGTGGCCAGCAGCTTACTGACTTTTGTACTAATTCTGGCCATCGACTCTCTCACCCTGCGCCGACATGCGAAAAGATTATAATCTTGAAAAACGAAAATATGTAATCATCGCATTTCTGCTCGTGATAGCCTCGATATTCGCATGCAGGCTTTACGAGTTGCAGATGGCTGATGAAAAATACAAGGAATCTGCCGATATAAATGCCTTCTTAAAGAAGACATTGTACCCTTCACGCGGTTTAATCTACGATCGTAATGGAGAGCTTATTGTGTACAATCAGCCCGCATATGATGTGATGATAATACCGCGCGACGTGAAGACCCTCGACACAGTCGACTTATGTCGCACACTCAATATCACACCGGAGCAATTGAGAAAACGGTTTGAGGATATGCGCAATCCTCACCTCAATCCGGGCTATTCGTCATATACCCCTCAGCGACTCATATCACACCTGTCGGCCGAGGATTATGGGCGCCTCCAAGAAAAGTTGTATCGATATCCGGGGTTCTTTATCCAAAAGCGTATTCTAAGGCAGTATAACCACAGTCTCGCCGCCAACGTACTTGGTAACATTCGCGAGGTTAATGCCAACGATATTAAAAATGACAAGTATTATCAGCCCGGTGACTACTGCGGTGACCTGGGCGTGGAGAAAAGCTATGAGTCTTATCTGCGCGGCGTCAAGGGTGCGGAGATATTAATGCGCGATGCTCACGGACGCATAAAAGGGCGATATGATGGCGGAGCCAATGATGTACAGCCTATTTCGGGTAGAAATATTAAGTTAAGTCTCGACTACAAGCTACAAGCTTATGCTGAAAGCCTGATGGTTAATAAAATAGGTGCTATAGTCGCTATTGAGCCGGAAACTGGCGAAATCCTTGCTCTCGTGACGAGCCCTAATTACGACCCCACACTGCTGGTGGGTCGCCAACGTGGCGAAAACTACCGTACACTCGTCAACGACCCTGAAAAGCCCCTGTATGACCGTGCTTTAATGGGTGCTTACCCCCCTGGCTCCACTTTCAAGCCAACGCAGGGTTTAATACTTCTTGAGGAAAATATAATAAACTTGAGTACACCTTATCCCTGCTCTCACGGTTATATCAACGGAGGGTTGAGAGTAGGATGTCACGGACATGCATCCCCTCTGCCGCTCAAACCGGCATTGCAGACATCGTGCAACGCATTTTTCTGCTGGGGATTCAAAAATATGGTAGACCGCCGTTCGAAGTATGGCACTTCAGCTGATGCTTTTGAAGTATGGAAGAAGCATCTCGTTTCGATGGGCTACGGCTACAAACTCGGTGTTGACCTGCCCGGGGAGGGTAGGGGCTTCCTTCCCAATGCACAGTACTACAACAAGGCGTACGGCGAAGGGCATTGGAGCGCTAACACTATCATTTCTGTGTCTATCGGACAAGGTGAGGTACTTGCTACACCCTTACAGATAGCCAATCTCGGTGCCACAATAGCAAATCGCGGATGGTTCAGAACGCCACATGTGGTTAAAGAAATACAAGATACAATCCTACCGGAAGAGCTACTTGAGAAACGCTACCCCACAATCGACGCAAGGCATTATGATGCGATAGCCGAGGGTATGCGTATGGCCGTAACCGGTGGCACTTGCCGTCGCGCCAACATACCCGATTTCGAGGTATGTGGCAAAACCGGTACTGCTCAAAATCCTCATGGGCGCGACCACTCAGCTTTCTTAGGATTTGCCCCATACCGCGATCCGAAGATAGCAGTGTGCGTATATGTTGAAAACGGCGGTTGGGGCGCTACTTACGGTGTGCCTATCGGAGCGCTCGTGATTGAAAAATACTTGCGCGGATACATCCCCCCGGAGCGAAAAGCAATGGAAACAGAGATGCTCAATGCCAATTCAAAATTGCTAAGTGGCGTAAAAAAACATTAACACCCTGAAGCTGTGATAACCGCCCGACCTACTCCATCGATTTTCCGATCGCTTGACTGGTTCACGATCGTGCTTTATCTACTGCTTGTAATGGCAGGGGCAATAAGTATATATGCCGCAAGCTACAACTTTGATAATGCCTCGATATTTGACATGTCGGCATTCTCAGGAAAGCAGATTCAGTGGATAGGAGTGAGCCTTGGTGTAGGACTTCTGCTGCTGGTGATAGACGCACGGATGTATGAGACTTATGCCTACCCGGTATATATTGCGATGCTCATGCTGCTGCTAATCACGATATTCATAGCTCCCGATGTCAAGGGTTCGCGCTCATGGATAGTGTTCGGCTCATTTTCAATTCAGCCGGCTGAGTTTGCCAAATTTGCAACCGCATTGGCACTGGCTAAAATGTTTGATGCATATGGCTTTAGACTAAATGCCTCGGCAAGTAACTACGTTAAGTCATTGGCTATAATTTTTCTGCCGGTACTGTTGATTCTTGCTCAGCATGAGACGGGGTCGGCACTGGTGTACATGTCGTTTTTCTTCGTGCTCTACCGCGAAGGGATGAGCGGTCTTGTGCTACTTGGCGCTCTGTTTGCCGTAGTGATCTTCGTAGTTGCGGTGAAATATTCCACAGAGGTTATTTTCGGTGTCAGCGAGGGTGAATTCATTATCTATGCTCTGATTTTAGCCACTCTGCTCGGAATGGTGCTGATATATTGCCGCAACCTGCGCATGGCTCGGAATGTGTTGATATGGTATATTGTGTCGATAGGGTTGATATACGGGCTAAGCGCATTTGATTTAATTCAACCGGGAGGTTGGTTCTTCATCGGCGTAATCGGTGTAACTTGCCTATATCTGATGATAGAGTATCTACAGACTCCGATGCGAAAGTTGCTCATCACTGTTGCCACGGCGATTTTGGCAATGACATTCATGTTCTCAGTGAATTATGTGTTCAATAATGTGCTGGGCGCTCACCAGCAGATGCGCATCAAGGTTACTCTTGGCCTTGAGGAAGATCTGAAGGGAGGCGGTTATAATGTCAACCAGTCAAAGATAGCCATTGGGTCGGGTGGATGGTCGGGAAAAGGATTTCTAAACGGCACTCAGACTAAACTGAAATATGTGCCTGAACAGCATACCGATTTTATATTTTGCACAATAGGTGAGGAGGAGGGTTTCATTGGCACTATTGCTGTAATGACGGCTTTCGTTCTCCTGATATTAAGAGTCATATCGCTTGCTGAGCGCCAGCCAACCACGTTCACCCGTGTGTATGCTTACTGCGTGGCAAGCATTTTCATCTTCCATTTCTGCATCAATATAGGCATGGTGATCGGACTGTGCCCTGTCATAGGCATACCGTTGCCATTTTTTAGCTACGGCGGTTCGTCGCTACTTGGATTTACCGTGCTGCTGTTCATAATGTTACGTCTTGACGCATCGCGTTTTGACAAGAATCTATAATGCAAGACATGGCTCAATCACCAATCGACGAAACTGTTATGATTGCTGTTCGTCCGGAGCACAGCGGAGCGTTAAGGCGGATGTTGTCGGTATGGTTTGGCCGTTGGTGGTGGCTTGTGGTGCTTGTATTGTTTATCCCCACTTGTATAGCAATGACGGTTGACCCTCGTTGGTGGTATGTGACCTTTATGATAGCATTAATGGTCTATCCCACAATAATCTGGATTGTATACTCATTCTATGGTACACTTCCCGGGGCATCGCTACTGTATTATTTAAAAATTATCGATATTGATAGTTTAAGCATCACCATAAGCTATGAAAATTACTTTTCGGAAGAGGAGGAGCTGAGTTTTGAGGATATCGATAAACCAGCTGAATTTATTAAAAAGGTGATAATGATAGATGAAATATCGGGATGCACAGTAAATGCCACATCGCTCACCATTGAATGGTCAGATAAGGTATGGGATTATATTAAAATACCGCTGAGTGCATTTCACGACGAAGTTACCGCAAAGCGTGTGTCCGAGAGGCTATTAGATGCGGCCTATAAAAATCGCTGGCACAATAAATGACTATCAATCAACCTTGTTAACCCATTCTGATTGTTCTCTACGTGACGTTGAGTAGGTGGTTGGAACAGGTTTCATACAGTAAGCACAGAATGGTACGGGACGGTTGCGCAATCGGTAAATCTGCTTCACATCCGTGATTTCGTCAATGCTGAGATAGTCACCCTTTTTATGCTCGAAATTGGTGCCATAACGGTTGTTGAGCAGCTCAATGCAAGCGCTGATTGAACATGGATAAAGACGGTCACCGATAATTGACAGACATCCGTAGTTGAAGCACGTGAGGTGGGCACGGCGTACCGACTGACGCTTTGCCGGGTCAAGCGGAAAACGGAAAAATGAGTATTCGTCATTGCGGTCGGCAAACTGATGAACCATCACCCCCTTACTTTTGACAAGCGCGAAAAGTGCGTTGTAATCTATTTTTATGGGATAGCGTGTTATGTCGATGGCAATGTGGTACTTCTGACAGGCTTGCCAAAATGAGTCTTTCATCTTAGGCAACATTATGCCGTTGGTAAACAAACTTACAGGAACCTTCGGGAAATAACGGCGTACCAATGCTATTACTTCCTCAAGATGAGGATATAGCAATGTCTCACCCCCAATAAGATACAGGCTTTCAACTTTATTAATACCTTTAACTTCCGACAGATGCTTAAGTGTGCGCTCAATTACTTCAAGCGACACGGCATCATCGGCCGGAGCCAACGGCGAGTAGTGTGTGCATCCGCAGCAATTGAGGTTGCACGCTTGTGTAAGGTTGAGTTCGAGTCGTAATGGGGTAGTGCGGCGTTGATGTATAAGCCGCACCACCTTTACTAATTTTGTTATCAGATTGCTCATATCACAGAGCGAGGAGCTCTTGTATCTTGGCTTCAAGGATAGCTTTGGGCTGTGAGCCTGCGAGACGGATATCTACCTTCTTACCATCCTTGAAGAACAGCAGGGTGGGGATTGACATGATGCGATATTTCGTACTCAGTTCTGTCTCGTCATCAACATTGTATTTGCCGATCACTACTTGTCCTTCGTATTCCTTTGCAAGCTCATCGATGATAGGGCTCATTGCCATGCAGGGTCCACACCATGTAGCCCAGAAGTCGATTATAACTGGCTTACCTGAAGCGATGATTTCTTCTACATTTGAATCAGTGAATTGAAATGCCATTGTTTTTGCTTATATTGGTTTATGAATAAATTTTATTCTATATAGGGGATTAATTACGGAGTACATTGAACGATAAATCAAGATCGTCAAGAATTGATACGAGCTGACGGTTGATGGGGACAAACACACTCGATGTTAGTTCGATTGAGCGGTTTATCTTGGGGTCGTAAACACGGAACGATAGGGTGCCGCAGTTTTCTGTCGTTGATTTGCAATGTTCATCTATCAGGTCAAGGGTCTGATGATCAATTTTATCAATGGGTAAGTTTACCACAATCCCTTTTAGCAGCTTGCCTTTTACGTTTTCCAACAGGGAGATTGACGTAATATTGAATTGCACATCGCTCTTGGCAAATCGGCGTGTAAACTTGCCAGTTACCAGTATCGGGGTACCTGGCTTGCCATAGTTGGCAAAATTGATATAGTCATTGCCGAAAAGACGAATCTCGGTACTGCCGGAATAGTCCTCGATTTTCATTATGCCAAAATTGCCGCTACCGTTGCGCGTCGGACGTGATATGAAGTCTACTACCATTCCACCAAATGTGATTTCAAGACCTTCATTTTCCGATGGAATTATTTCCTCCTTGGTCTTAATATTGGCACTACAGCCATAATTAAGCTCCATGAAATATGGATCGAGCGGATGAGCCGAAAGATACATGCCCACAAGTTCACGTTCTTTTTCAAGCTTTACAGCGTTGACCCATTCAAGTGCCGGACGCACTTGTGGACGCCCAGCCTTGTTCATCGTCACATCATCGTCGCCAAAGAGCGATGCCTCCTGACGCTGCGCCGCTTGTTGATAGAGCTGACCATATCGGATAAGCTCGTCGGCAAATGTTTCATCGCGATGATTTTTCTCAAAGAAGTCTTCACGTTTTACACCCTCGAAACAGTCAAACGCACCCGCCAAAGCAAGCGACTCGATAAGGCGGCGGTTGAGCACAGTCTGTGGCACACGCTCAACAAAGTCATATATCGATTCAAATTTACCTTCTTTATTACGTGACTGAATAATGCTCGACACTACATTCTCACCCACACCCTTTATGGCCGACAACCCGAAGCGGATATTGCCATGCGAGTCCACACCGAATTTCGAGAATGATTCGTTGACATCGGGCCCCTTGATTGGTATTCGCATCGACTTACATTCATCCATGAAGCCGGTGATTTTAGTAATATCGTTGATATTGCGGCTTAGCACAGCTGCCATATATTCGGCCGGGTAATTAGCTTTAAGATATGCAGTCTGGTATGCTACCCAGCTGTAGCATGTAGCGTGACTTTTGTTGAAAGCGTAAGATGCAAACTTCTCCCAGTCGGCCCATATTTTTTCGAGCACCTTAGGGTCATGGCCATTAGCTTGTCCTCCCTCGAGAAAGAGTGTTTTCAAAGCGTCCATTTTGTCCTTCAGCTTCTTACCCATGGCCTTGCGCAGCGTGTCACTCTGACCTCGGGTGAAGTTGGCGAGCAGTCGCGAAAGTAGCATGACCTGCTCCTGGTACACTGTGACTCCATAAGTATCCTTAAGATACTTCTCCATCACTGGTATGTCATAGATAATGGGCTTGCGTCCATGCTTACGATCAATGAATTCGGGTATATAATCCATGGGACCCGGACGATACAGGGCATTCATGGCTATCAAATCTTCGAAGGTTGAGGGTTGAAGTTCACGCAAGTATTTCTGCATACCTTTCGACTCAAACTGGAATGTGCCGAATGTGCGACCTTCACAATAAAGCTTATAGGTAAGGGGATCGTCGATAGGGATCTTGTCGGGATCCACGTCGATGCCGCGTGTGAGCTTGATATTGGCTACTGCCTCCTTAATGATCGATAAGGTTTTTAGGCCCAGGAAGTCCATCTTGATAAGGCCGGTCTCCTCAATTACCGATCCCTCGTATTGGGTTACAAGTATTCGGCCATCCTTCTTGTCGACAGCTGTACTCACTGGCACCCAGTCGGTGACATCGTCACGACAAATTATCACACCGCAAGCATGCACACCAGTATTGCGCACATTTCCCTCAAGCTGCTTGGCATATTCAAGCGTTTCTACAATCAGAGGATTTGAGCTATGCAATTCATTCTGAAACTCAGGCACATACTGATAGCAGTTCTTAAGAGTGGGCTTTAGCGCCTTACCATCCACCTCAGGCATACGGTCGGGCACGAGTTTCGACAATCGATCGCTCTCCGGCAGGGGGAGTTGTTCTATGCGTGCCACATCCTTAATAGCCGATTTAGCAGCCATGGTGCCGTAGGTGATGATATGTGCCACCTTCTCAGCTCCGTATTTTTGGGTCACATAGTTGAGCACGTCGGCACGGCCATCATCGTCAAAGTCAATATCGATATCGGGGAGTGAGATTCGGTCGGGATTGAGAAAACGCTCAAAAAGCAGGTCATATTTTACGGGGTCAATCTGTGTGATACCCAGACAGTAGGCCACACACGATCCGGCGGCTGAACCACGACCGGGGCCCACACTCACACCCAACTCCCGGCGAGAAGTGTTAATGAAATCCTGCACTATGAGGAAGTAGCCCGGAAAGCCCATAGTCTTCATAATGTGCAGCTCAAACTTAATTCGCTCGGCCAGTTCATCGCTCAGCGGATCGCCGTATCGCACCTTAGCTCCCTCGTAGGCGAGCTTGGCAAGGTAGTCAGCCTCAAACTTTATGCGATAAAGCTTGTCATAACCACCCAATTTTTTAATCTTTTTTTCCGCCTCTTCCTGCGAGAGCACTACGTTGCCATGTTCATCGCGGGTAAACTCGTCGAAAAGGTCTTGCTCTGTCAGCCTATGGCGATATTCATCCTCGGTTCCAAAATCCTTAGGTATCTCGAAGTTTGGCATTATAGGGCCGTGATCGATTGTATATACCTCAACTTTATCGGCTATTTCCAATGTATTGGACAATGCCTCAGGAATGTCGGCAAACAGGCGGTTCATTTCCTCGGTTGTCTTCATCCACTCCTGTTTGGAGTATAACATGCGAGAGGGGTCATCGAGGTTTTTGTTGGTTGACACACATATCAATCGATCGTGAGCCTCGGCATCCTCCTCGTTGACAAAATGCACATCGTTGGTGCAAATCAACTTTACATTGTTTTTCCGCGCAAGTTCAATAAGCACAGGGTTGACTTCCTCCTGAATCTGGTAGGTTGTGTGATTGGCACGTGGCACGGTGGCTTTATGGCGCTGCAGCTCTATGTAGTAGTCTTCGCCAAATGTTTTTTTAAACCATGCCACCTGTCGGTCTGCTTCATCAATTTCACCCATACGTATAAGGCGCGGTATCTCACCGCCAAGACATGCCGAGCATACAATCAAGCCTTCGCTATGGGCCGCAAGTGCCTCCTTGTCGGTGCGTGGGTGATAGTAGAAACCCTCGGTCCATGCTTGCGACACAAGCTTAATAAGGTTGTGATACCCCTTTTCATTCTTTGCGAGCACAATCAAGTGATACCCCTTGTCCTTATCGTCGACGTGAGTGTTGAGCGACTTTCGCGCCACATACATCTCGCAGCCGAATATAGGCTTGAATTTCGCAGCTCCCTCTGGCAGGCTTTTGTTCTTTTTGTTTACGTAGTTGAAAAACTCTTTGATGCCAAACATGTTGCCATGATCGGTGAGCGCCATAGCTGGCATGCCATCGGCAACGGCCTTGTCAACAAGGGCCTTTACTGAGGCTTGTCCGTCAAGCACCGAATATTGCGAGTGCACGTGTAGATGCGCAAATGGTATCACTTGTGTGTATTCGATTTTTTAAGTTGTACATTCAGATGCTGAAAAGGATTGCAACGGCGATGAAACCACCGGAATCGCGCAGTTTATATCCATCAGGGTTGATATTGCCCAATCCGAAGCGATAGCCACCTGAGATTTCAAGCAAGCTGATTGCGTCAATGCTTACGCCCACGTTCCATCCTGCGTGAAACCTACGACCCTGAGCCTTGTTTAATCGCCACGCTAAATCAGGGCCTGTGAAAACGTGGGGAGAAACCAGGTCGTGAAAAACACTTATGGGGAGGCGATATTTCAGGTCAATCGGAATTGCTATGAAATCCCCGCCAAACCGGGTATCTATCCCCTCCGACGAGGCAGTCATGCTACGCCGTTCGTAGAGCACTGATGCTCCTATACCCATGTTGTAGCGGGGGAATATGTAATTTGCGGTGAGACCACCGGCAAACCCACTACCACCGTCGACAGATGTAGACCGTGGGGCATTGGAGCTGAGCGGTGAGTTGAACACTCCTCCAATACGTAGTCCGTAGTGCATTTGCGCACTCAGCGTCATTGCCGACAAAAGCATTATCAGTATTAAAGCAACCTTTCTCATCTGACATTTCTTTTCACACCCCAAAGATACGAAAAACCTTACCGCCATGCAAGTGCAAGGTGGTACATTGTTGACAACTTTTTATAAAAAAGCAAACTCCCAGGAGTGGGTATGGTTTGATTGTTTTTTATGGTTGTGGTGACGCATATTTAGAAAAAATATGTAACTTCGCAGTGTTAATTTACAGTATTTAATACAGTCCTTCCAGAATAGGTCTTTTTAACATCCTTAAGCCCTTAACTACAGTGCGCCGATTCAAGGAGTTTTCACTCAACATCAATGGTGAGTTGCGTTGGTTTCATCGCCCGGTGGTGATGGGTATAATCAACATTACCGACAACTCGTTTTATGCCAAGTCGAGGGTGTCGACACCTGAAGATGTGTCAGCCCAGGCAATACGCATGCTTGAGGGTGGCGCAGATGTTATTGACATCGGGGGATGCTCTACAGCTCCAGGCAATGCCGCAGTGTCGGTCAGAGACGAGATCAACAGAGTGGTGATGGGAATAGAGGCTGTAAAGCAGGTAGCGCCTACTGCGATTGTGTCGGTTGACACTCAGGTAGCAGAGGTGGCACAAGCCGCTGTCGAAGCCGGAGCTAATATTATCAACGATGTGACCGGCGGAGATGGGGATGCGCTGATGCTTGACACTGTGGCCCAGCTTAAGGTACCTTATATACTGATGCACACCCGCGGCACCTCGATGAGCATGCAATCGCTTACCAACTATGCCGATGGGGTAGTGGCAGGAGTGGTGGCTGAACTAAGTGCTAAATTGAGCCGACTCAGAGAGCTCGGAGTGGCCGATGTGATAATCGACCCCGGTTTTGGATTTGCCAAAACACTTGAGCAAAATTATGAGCTACTTGCACATATTGGTTACATAGCCGACATTCTTGATGCACCACTTTTGGTAGGAGTGTCGCGTAAATCGATGATATACAATGCGCTTGGCATCACAGCCGACGAAGCCCTTGTGGGCACCACTGCCGTCAACACACTCGCCCTTACCATGGGAGCACAAATGCTTAGGGTACACGACGTGAAGGCTGCAACGGAAGCCATCAAACTTTATCAACTCACCGCTGAACACATATGATTACCTTCGGAATAAAAGACATACTCGATATAGTGATAGTGGCGCTGATGCTCTACTATCTATATCGCATAATGAAAGAGTCGGGCACGATTAATGTGTTTTTCGGAGTGCTGGCATTCATAGCCGTGTGGGTGCTTTCTTCCGAAATTCTCAATATGCGGTTGATAGGCACCATACTCGACAAATTCATGTCGATTGGCTTGCTGGTGCTTGTAATACTATTTCAGGATCAGATTAAAAGGTTTCTTGTCGAGCTTGGATCTCAACGACGGTGGCATTTCATCAAAAATCTCTTTCATCACCACGACAAGGATGAAGAGAGCGACACCTCTCGCAGCTGGGTGATGCCAATAGTGTATGCCTGCATGAATATGTCGAAAAGCAAAACCGGAGCACTGATTGTGATTAAGCAGTCAATGTCGCTCGAACAATATGAGCGCACCGGGGATATGATCGATGCCCAAATCAACAGCCGCCTTATCGAGAACATATTCTTTAAGAACTCACCCCTCCACGATGGAGCATTAATAATAGCTGACGGACGAATCAAAGCAGCGGGATGCATTCTGCCGGTGAGTCATGACACCAACGTGCCGCGCTCGTTGGGCTTACGTCACCGCTCGGCGCTTGGCATCTCTCAGGCTACCGATGCTGTAGCCGTGGTGGTTTCCGAAGAAACAGGAGGCATATCCATAGCGCACCGCGGCATCCTCACGACCAAATTGACTTCAACCGAACTCGAGCAGCGCCTGTCGCAATTACAACCATAAAGCTCTCACTCAACATATATGAACGATAACAAGCTTTGCATCGGTATTATCGGTGCCGGAAACATGGGAGGCGCAGTGGCCCGCGGATTGGCCGAGCGCACATCGAATTTCAGCCTTATAATTTCTGACAGGTCAACTCAGAAACTCAATGAGCTTCACGAGTCATACCCGTCAAAAATAGACACAACAACTGATAATACAGAAGTGGCCCGCAAAGCCGACATCCTAATCACAGCGGTGAAACCCTGGTTGGTGCAACCCGTATATGAGCAGATACGTGATAATGCAAAAGCCCGGGTAGTGGTGTCAATTGCCGCGGGGATTAGTCTTGACCAGGTAAGTAACTTCTATCGACACGAGGATGCAGCGATATTCCGCGCGATGCCCAACACAGCCATCGCCTACGGTAAAAGCGTAACACTTATAGCACACAACGCCAATGCTTCGGCCGAGGATGTGGATATGATCACTACGATATTCCGATATCTTGGAAGTGCACCTGTGATCGAAGAACGACTGATGAACGCCGGAATGGCCCTATGCTCATGCGGCATAGCCTACGTGATGCGCTATGTGAGAGCGGCAACTGAAGGAGCTGTGGAGCTCGGGCTATACCCCGATCAGGCCAAAGCACTAATCCTTGAAACAATGGAAGGCGCTATCGAAGTGCTCAGGGCATCGGGTGCCAATCCTGAGGCTGAGATCGACAAAGTCACTACACCTGGAGGTACCACTATCCGAGGACTTAACGCCATGGAGAGGCAGGGCTTCAGCAACGCCGTGATTGCAGGGTTACTTGCTTCAGGTAAATGAAATCTTAAATCAGAGGAAAAATGTCAGTAAACAAAGTGATTTTAGTAGGCAATGTAGGGCGCGACCCTGAAATAAGATATGTGGAGAGTCGTCCGGTGGCTCATCTGTCGCTCGCTACCACCGAAAGAGCCTACACCACTGCCTCGGGAGCTCAGGTGCCCGAACGCACTGAGTGGCACTCACTTGTGATGTGGGACGGAATGGCTGAAACAGCCGAACGCTACATCAGAAAAGGTACAAAGCTTTTTGTGGAAGGCAAATTGCGCACACGCGTGTGGCAGGATCGCAACACAATAAAGCGTACCACCACCGAAATATATGTTGAACAATTCGACATACTTGGACAGCCCAAACCAGCAAATGAGAACCCTGCGATTTAATACGAATTAAGCTTTAACAACACATAGACAATGAAAGAATCATCATCACAAATCGAACAAGACATCCTCAAAGATGCCGATCCGATACAGCTCCCCGAGAACGCATTTCGCGAACTCGCAGAGGATGAGGAGTATCGACCTTTAATGCATCCCGCACGTGACTATAAAGAAGTTACGCCATACTCTGTGACCATGGGATTGATTATGGCTGTAATTTTCAGTGCCGCCGCAGCATATCTGGGGCTGAAAGTGGGCCAGGTATTCGAAGCAGCAATCCCAATCGCCATTATTGCCATGGGATGCTCAAGTGCATTGAAACTTAAGAATCCTCTGGGACAAAACGTTATAATCCAGTCAATAGGGTCATGCTCAGGAGTGATTGTAGCAGGAGCAATTTTCACATTGCCAGCTCTGTTCATCCTTCAGCATTCACATCCTGAAATCACAGTCAACTTTCTGGAGATATTCATGAGCTCGCTCCTTGGAGGAGTGCTGGGTATACTGTTTTTCATACCTTTCCGCAAGTACTTTGTGAAGGATATGCACGGAAAGTATCCCTTCCCCGAAGCTACTGCTACCACACAGGTGCTTGCCAGTGGCCAAGCCTCGAAAAACAATAGTAAGCAAGCTATTACTTTGGTAATAGCATCGTTGATTGGTGGTATCTACGACTATGTGGTGGCTACCTTTGGCTTCTGGGCTGAGTCGTTGTCAAGCTATGTGACACAATGGGGACAGGCTCTCGCCGATAAGACCAAACTTGTATTCAGCTGCAACACAGGAGCTGCTGTGCTCGGCTTGGGCTACATCGTAGGACTGAAATACGCATTCATCATCTTTGCAGGCTCGGCGTTCGTGTGGTGGGTGATTATACCACTAATGGGCACTTACGGCAACGAGGCACTTATAAGCCTATCGCCCGATGCGCTCTTCAAGGACTACGCCCGTATGATAGGTATCGGTGGTATAGCAATGGCAGGTGTGATTGGCATCATTAAATCTTGGCCTATCATCATGCAAGCTGTAGGACTTGCAAGTCGTGAGCTCAAGGGAAATGCACAAGTAGCCAAGGCTCAACGCTGGCAGCTCGACATATCGATGAAGCACATCGTATTCTTTATAGCACTGGCCCTAATTGCTGTGCTGCTGTTCTTCTGGTTTGGCGTGATACACACATTCTGGCAGGCACTGGTTGCATGGACAGTTGTAACGGTTATTGCGTTCTTGTTCACCACAGTAGCCGCCAACGCTATCGCCATAGTTGGTTCTAACCCCGTGTCGGGCATGACACTTATGACCCTGATTGTGGCTTCGGCTATATTTGTAGCGATAGGTCTCAGCGGCACATCGGGCATCGTGGCAGCAATGGTAATAGGCGGTGTAGTGTGTACGGCACTTTCAATGGCCGGCGGATTTGTAACTGACCTGAAAGTAGGCTATTGGCTGGGCTCGACACCTAAGAAACAGGAATCGTGGAAATTCCTCGGCACACTGGTATCAGCAGCTACTGTAGGAGGTGTGATCATGGTGCTCAACGACACTTATGGATTCACCGGCGACAATGCCCTTCAGGCGCCTCAGGCTAATGCAATGGCCAAAGTGATTGAACCCCTGATGATGGGAGGCGACACCCCCTGGATTCTATACATGACAGGAGCGATTCTGGCCTTGTTGCTTAACTGGCTTGGAGTACCTGCATTGGCTTTCTGCCTGGGTATGTTCATTCCTATGGAGCTCAACACCCCGCTGCTTGTAGGTGGTGCCATAGCATGGTATGTAGGTCGTTCATCCTCGGATAAAGAGATTACACAGGCACGAAATGACCGTGGAACACTCATAGCCTCAGGCTTAATTGCAGGTGGAGCTTTATTTGGAGTCTTTGCGGCCTTGACACGATACCTCGGTTTTGAATTTATCAACGAGACCGACGCAGTGACCCTGCAGATTGCCGGTGTGGTAATGTACGCCATGCTTATAGGCTACTTCGTGTGGGATAGCTGCCGCATTGACAAAAAGCCTTCACGCAATTGAGGCTCAGCTCTCTAAATAGGAGAATACTGGCGCTGACCATACCCTCCATTGTGGCTAACATCACAACCCCCTTGCTGGGGTTGGTTGACACGGCAATAGTGGGGCATATGGGCAGCGCCGTGTTTATTGCCTCAATAGCCCTGGGCGGCAGTGTTTTTAATCTGCTGTATTGGTGTTTCGGATTTCTACGGGCTGGCACAAGCGGCATTACCGCTCAGGCCGTAGGCGCGGGTGACCGTACTACAATTGACATGGCCCTGTTGCGCGGACTATTTGTTGCCGCCCTTATTGGTATGTTGATGATTATTGCGGCTCCGTTTGTAGCACGATGGATGCTCCACTTTATGGGAGCCAGCCAGGAGGAATTCAGGTACGGTTACAGATATGTAGAGATATGCATATGGGGAGCACCAGCCGTAATGGGTGTCAACACCCTATCTGGATGGTTTTTAGGAATGCAGAACACTAAGGCCCCGATGTACATGTCAATTGTAATCAATGTGGTGAATATTGCCATAAGCACCACACTGGTGTATGGTCTGAAATGGGGTGTGGAGGGTCTGGCCACCGGCACGATGACAGCACAGTGGATAGGGCTGACTGTGGGACTCTCATTATGCTTGCGATATAAAGTAAAGCTCACACGATGGCACGATATGGCAGAGTGGAAAAGTATCCGAAAATTCTTCACCATCAATAGTGATATCTTCCTTCGCACGCTGTGCATGATTGCCGTTACACTGTGGTTCACCCGCGCTGGCTCAGTCCAAGGAACAATTATTCTGGCCGCCAACGCAGTGCTGATGCAGCTGTTTATGTTGATGAGCTATTTCATGGATGGTTTCGCTTTTGCCGGCGAAGCGGTGGTAGGCAGAGCCGTTGGAGCAAACAATAAACGCGAAGTGGCCGACTGTATCCGCAGCCTCATCCTATGGGGTATTGGTGTAGCCACTCTATTTACCGTCATTTATGCTTTGAGCGGCGATTTAATAATCTCCTTGTTAAGTAGTCAATCTGATGTAGTTGCCACAGCACATGAATATTACTGGTGGGCTGTTACTATTCCATTTGCAGGATTTGGCGCATTCACGTGGGATGGCATCTTTATCGGAGCGACGATGACCCGCAAAATGCTGATTGCCATATTCATCTCGATGGTGATATTCTTCTGCCTGCTGTGGTGGCTGATGCCGTTGATAGGCAATCATGGCCTGTGGCTCGCATTCGTGGCATATTTAATAAGCCGCGGAGCAATTTCCCACATAATGGGACGTAAGTTAATTCACCCTAAATAAGTTTTTAGAAAGACAAACCGAAGTTTTTAGTTAAAACGGGAATAAAGTTAGTAAGTTATTTGTAAATTCGCGGTAATATCTGCTTACAACAAAACCATATGAAATATATCGGAGCACACGTGTCAACCGCTAAAGGTGTGAGCGAAGCGCCTCTTAGGGCAGCAGAAATTGGAGCCAAGGCGTTCGCTCTTTTCACAGGCAATCCTTCAAGATGGCAAGTTAAGCCTATATCCGACAAGGAAATAGAGGCTTTCAAAACAAATTGTGCCACCTACGGCTACGACGCATCAGTGATTCTGCCACACGACAGCTTTCTTATCAACCTCGGCTCGCCTGATGCCGAAAAGCTCATTAAGTCGCGCGCCCTCTTTATCGACGAGATGCACCGTTGTGAAAACCTTGGGCTTACGATGCTCAACTTCCACCCCGGGAGTCACCTCAACCAGATGCCAATCGACGATTGCCTCGACCTAATAGCCGAATCAATCAACTTAGCGCTGAGCGAAACTAATAGTGTAAAAGCCGTAATCGAGAACACCGCAGGGCAGGGGAGCAATCTGGGGCACACATTCGAGCAAATAGCACGCATTATCGATCATGTTGACGACAAATCGCGCGTGGGTGTATGCGTAGATACCTGCCATAGCTTCACCGCCGGCTACGATATGACAACCGAGGAAGGGTACAACCGCACTTGGGAAGACTTTGAACGCATAATAGGCTTCAAATACCTAAGCGGTATGCACCTCAACGACTCAAAGCGCGAACACGGATCACATATCGACCGTCATGAGCAGATTGGCGACGGATATCTTGGCAAGGAGTTTTTTAAACGCCTTATGCAAGACAGCAGATTTGACAACATACCGCTGATACTGGAAACCCCCGACGACAGTAAATGGGCCGACGAGATAGCTTGGCTTTACTCTCAAACCCTCAACGGCTGAAACCAGGACTAATAATAGCAATAACAAAAATTTATCAACCTCTTACCAAAATTTCATATCAAACCAACTCAATATCATGAAAATAAAACCTGATTTAGGCTTTTGGAAATTATTTACGCTGAGCTTCGGATTCTTCGGCGTCCAGATTGCCTACGCATTGCAGAGTGCCAATATCTCGCGCATATTCGCTACACTTGGCGCAGATCCCCACCAGTTGTCATTTTTCTGGATTCTACCCCCATTGATGGGTATGGTAGTACAACCCTTGGTGGGATTCTTCTCCGATCGGACTTGGACAAAATTGGGCCGACGCTTACCTTATCTGATTATTGGCGCTATTGTGGCAGTGGTTGTGATGTGTCTGCTACCAAATGCAGGCTCACTTGGAATCACCACCCAGATAGTGATGTGGGGCTTGTCGGGAACAATGCTTTTCGGACTGTTCTCGCTGATGCTGCTCGACACCTCAATCAACATGGCCATGCAGCCCTTCAAGATGCTCGTGGGCGATATGGTGAATGAGAAACAGAAAGGTCTCGCATACTCCATCCAGTCAATGCTCTGTAACGCCGGCTCGGTGGTGGGCTTTTGTGCTCCCTACATTCTTTCGTACATTGGAATAAAGAATGTAGCCGCCGCTGGGGTTATTCCCGATTCAGTGATCTACAGCTTCTATATCGGAGCTGCCATTCTTATTCTCTGTGTGATTTTCACCACCTCGAAGGTGAAGGAGTTTACTCCAGAGGAGTATAAGATGTATAATGACGCGAGCAACAGTGCTCAGGATGGTGCCAATTCTAAAAAGAAAGTCAACATCGTTAGGCCATTTGTCACCATCGGCCTTGTGCAATTCTTCTGCTGGGCCGCATTCCTATTCCAGTGGACCTACGCCACCGGCGCGATATCAGAGAACTGCTGGGGCACGACCGATGCCAGCTCAGCCGGCTTCCAAGAGGCAGGCGACTGGTATGGAATCATGTCGGCAGTGATGGCCATTGCTGCGATGCTATGGGCAATGGTAATTCCGCTATTTAAGAATATAAAGGTGGCTTATATCCTCTCGCTTCTGCTTGGTGCCATTGGCTTCGCATCGTGCTTATTTGTCACAAATCAATATGTGCTTATCGTATCATTTGCGCTACAGGGTTGCACATGGGCAGCAATGCTGGCAATTCCCTTCGCGCTGTTTACCAATGCAATCGAGGGTGATCCGCGTACCGGCACATTGCTCGGACTATTCAACTGCGTAATATGCATGCCGCAAATTATTGCAGCCATTGCTGGCGGACTGATAGTAAAGGGGTTAGGCTTATCGCAACCCACCATGATGTTTATCGCCGGATGCTTGTTGCTGATTGGCGTATTCTGCGTGCCTTTCATCCGCACCACTCGCCGTGACGAGAAACTGATTGAACAAGAGGAACTATTCTAAGTACAGAAGAATCATACATTCAACATGAAATTTTCCCCTGCTACAACAGCTCTTGTGGCAGGGGAATTTCATTAAAATGCGTTGCCGCCTATTCCTGCGACGAGGGGGCGTCGAGTGTTAAGTCATTGTCGTCGGCGATCAGATCCTGTGGGAGCGACTTCGATACTTTGGCACCAAGCTTTCGCATCTTTTCGGCTCGTTTCACAAGGGAGCCGCGCCCCGTTGAGAGTTTGTTAACAGCTTTGTCGTAGGCTTCACGGGTCTGGTTGATGCTCTTTTCGATACGCTGCATATCGTCGATAAATCCCACAAGCTTATCGTACATATTCCCACCCTCGGTGGCTATGGCCTCAACGTTGGTACGCATACGATCCTGGCGCCAAAGCTGCTCCACAAGTCTAAGGGCTGAAATAAGATGGGTAGGTGATACAATGAGCACTCGTGAGTCATATGCTTCTTGCCACAGGTGTGAGTCAAGTTGCATTGCTTGAATGTAGGCCCCTTCATTGGGTATAAACATCATCACGAAATCGGTGTGGCGTTGACCTACGAAATCCTGATAGCTCTTGCTTGCCAGCTCGGCTATGTGACGACGTACCGAAGTCACATGATTGCGTCCTAATGTGCTGGCCATGTTTGGGTCCTGACAGTTGACAAGGTCAATATAAGCCGATAGCGACACTTTGGAGTCGATTACCACGCATCGTCCATCGGGGTAGTAGACCACAACATCTGGACGCAGAACGTTACCCTCATCGTCGCGCAACGTATTCCCTTGCCCATCGGTGGTAACTTGCACGTCAAACTCACGTCCTTTTGTTAGACCCGACTTTTCAAGGATAGACTCAAGTATCATCTCACCCCAGTCGCCTTGTATCTTGTTATTTCCACGGAGCGCTGTGGATAGTTGACGTGCTTCCTGTCCTATGGTATTGTTAAGTTCAATGAGCTCGCGAATACGCTCTTGCAGTGAGAAACGTTCACGGGCTTCGTTATTGTAAGTGTCGGTTACAGTCTTTTTAAACGCCTCGATATTCTCCTTGAGTGGAGATAGCATTTGTGACAGTTGAATTTGGCTCTGTTCCCGCAGGTCGCGCGAATTGGCTTGAAGTACCTGAGTTGCTATATTGCGAAACCGAATCTCATTCTCTTCCTGCATTTTGGCTTGCGCTTCCTGAGCCATAGTAAGTCGTTCTTGCAGACTACTTATTGTACGGGTATCTTCGTTGTGCTGGTTCTGTGACTGTTGGAGCTGCTCAGCGAGCAGTGACGACTGCGACTCCATTTTGCTCTGCTGTTCAGCCATTGCCTGATTCCTTGCCTCGAGTGCGGCATTTTGCCTCGACAGATTATCGCTGTTCGCAGTAAGCTCGTCAATACGGGCTTGCATTCTTGAGGAGTTACGATGGTTGCTTACTAAGGCGATTACAGCAGCTAACGAAGTGATAATGGCGATAATGAGAGGTATAATCATATGGTGGAGTAGGGGGGTGACTGATCAATTACATTAATTTTCTACAAAGATAGAAAATTTCGGTAGCCAAAGTTGGAAATTATTACAGAATTTGAGTTAATTTTGCATCTTAAAAGAAAACTAATTAATCGCACAAACAATGGCCGAAAATGACATCAACACTCAAGATACTGAGTCAAAAGGATTGAATTTCGTAGAGCAAATAGTAGCTGACGATCTCGCAGCCGGTAAAAATGGTGGACGTCTTAACACACGTTTTCCCCCGGAGCCTAATGGGTACCTGCACATCGGACACGCTAAAGCCATATGCATGGACTTCGGTGTCGCCGAGAAATTTGGTGGCACTTGCAACCTTAGATTTGATGATACCAACCCGGTGAAAGAAGATGTGGAATATGTCGACTCAATCAAAGAAGACATTCACTGGCTCGGTTTTGACTGGGGAGACCGCGAATACTACGCTTCCGACTATTTCCCCAAGTTGTATGCCTTAGCCGAGCGTATGATCAAGGAAGGGAAGGCATATGTCGACGACCAGACATCGGAAGAAATCGCCGCACAGAAAGGCACTCCCACACAACCTGGACAAAATTCGCCCTATCGCAGCCGCACTCCCGAGGAGAATCTCGACTTGTTTCACAGAATGAATGCGGGCGAATTTCCCGAAGGGTCAAGAGTGCTTCGCGCCAAGATCGACATGTCGTCCGACAATATGCACTTCCGCGATCCTATAATGTACCGCATTATCAATCATCCCCACCATCGCACCGGCACCACATGGAAAGTATATCCAATGTATGACTTCGCCCACGGCCAAAGCGACTATTTCGAAGGTGTGACCCATTCAATATGTACACTTGAGTTCGTGCCTCACCGCCCACTCTACGACCTCTTTGTAGAGGAGCTGGCTGATGAAACCTATCGTCCACGACAGATCGAGTTCAACAGACTCAACCTCACATACACGGTGATGAGCAAGCGTAAATTGCTACAGCTTGTGAAAGAAGGATTGGTGGCAGGTTGGGACGATCCACGCATGCCTACTATCTCGGGTATGCGTCGCCGTGGCTTCACCCCTCAATCGATACGCAACTTCATAGACCGTATCGGTTACACCAAGTTTGAGGCACTTAACTCAGTAGCCCTACTTGAACACGCAGTGAGAGAAGACCTAAACCGCATATCCACACGTGTGATGGCCGTGCTCAACCCTTTGAAGCTCGTCATAACCAACTACCCAGAGGGGAAAACCGAAATGGTAGATATGGAGAACAATCCCGAGGATCCCAACGCAGGAACTCACCAGATGCCGTTTGCACGTGAAATCTATATCGAGCAAGACGACTTCATGGAGAATCCACCCAAGAAATATTTCCGACTTTTCCCCGGGGGAGAGGTACGCCTTAAGGGAGCATACATCATCAAGTGCGAAGAAGTGGTAAAGGACGACAAGGGTAACATCGTGGAAGTACGTTGCACCTACGACCCTGATACCCGTTCAGGCCTGCCGGGAGCGGCGCGTAAAGTTAAAGGCACACTCCACTGGGTAGCAGCCAACACTGCAGTGAACGCTACAGTGCGTCTATACGACCGTCTGTTCAACGTGGAAAATCCAGGAGCTGAATCTGAGCGCGACTTCCGCGAATTGCTCAACCCCGACTCGCTAAAGGTAGTGGAGGGCGTTAAAGTTGAGCCTTTCCTGGCTGAAAACGCTGTACAGGGAGCCAAATTCCAATTCCAACGCATAGGATATTTCACCCCCGACTACGACTCAACCCCTGATCATCTCATATTCAATCGCACCATAGCCCTTAAAGATAGCTGGGAGAAAGCTCAAAAAAAGTAATATCCCAGCAAATATAATTCAGAAATCAACACATTGTGGAACGTACACGCGAGCATCTATATCAGGAATTTAAGAAAGCTGTGACTACACCCGCATCAGAAGCTCCATTCTTCGATGAGGGCGACCTTATTGACATATTCGACTTTGCCGGTGACAAAAACGACGATGTAGTACGGACCGAGGTTATAGCCATGGCTGCCCGACTCTATCCTGATAGCGATGCTCTCAAGGTGCGTAAAGCTCTATATTACTACTTCATAGAGCAAGAGGATATGGCCCGAGCATTACTCGAAAGTGGGCATTACCGACATCCTATGTGGGATATTCTCGCCATGCGTCTCAACCAGCCTGAAGGGGATGAACTTATCAGACAGCTTGACGATATACTGGAATCTTACCCTAAAATGGATGACGAGACACTGATACAACTCGTTGATGCCGCGAATAGCTTCGACCGACTCAATTGGGTGATTGAGCATCTTGAGCACCTCAAAACCAAGACCGACTATACACCGACACTTCTCTATGAAGTTGCGGTAATGGCATCAATGTCGGGCGACAACGACACTGTGATCAGGCTCCTCGATGAGCTCACTTCGATTGAACCTTTCTATGCGCCCTACTGGATTATGCTTGCGAGGGCCTATGGAGAGAAAGACCAATACGATGATGCTCTCAATGCCGTTGACTATGCCCTGGCTATCGATGGCGACCTTATGGAAGCGCTGGCAGTGAAAACTCAGCTATTGCTGCTACACGATATGGATGTTTCCGAAGTTCTCACACAGATGAGGGCAAAAGCCGCTGCCGACCCCACCAACATCATGCTTGTGCGTACTCTCGCCCTTGCCGAACAGACCGTAGCTGGCTCCGACGAGGCTATCAAAGTGTATGAGCATTATCTGGCCTTTAATCCAGTGAGCCGAGAGCTTATGCAGTCGTATCTTGAAATGGCTGAGACACCCAACAGAGAGCTAATCGACAAATTTATCAAGATGTCTGACATGCTTACCGAGGATGATGTCATGCAGATGGCTCAGTCACTGGCTTTTGATACAAAATTTGACGGTATGGTCATGCTACTCGAAGCATTCCACAACCGCGAGCCACTCACCAGCGGATTTGAAATGCTCGTAACGGCGCTATACATAAATGGGGAATACAGCAAGATTGAGCAAATGTTTGCAAAGCCCTCATCGCATGTCTACACCCCACGCTTCTCCTCAATGGTGTCGCTGATATATGCATTCTCGTTGGTAAGACTTCGTCATAAAGCAACAGCCAAGACTTTTATAACAGAGTGGATTGAGGCTAACAGCAAAGCTATATTCGCCTCACCAGGTGAGCGCGTCAGAAATACAGGCGTGCGCTACTATATGCATACACTACTCGAAAGTCTGCCCAATCTAACAGCCGAGGAGCTGAAATCGCTTGACCCAATACTCCCTATTTCCTACAACTCACCACCTACTTTCTGAACACCTCAGCTTGTTGCAACGTTATATCCTTGACTAATTATGAGAGATCATGAAGGATGTAACTATTTCGCGACATCATCGCGTGTTCTATGCGGCGCGACAAGCGCTCCGACGTCACATTTCGGGCGGTAACCTGCTGATAGGCGGCACAGTGCTCGCCTTGATAGTGGCAAATGTGCCTGGGTTAAATACGCTCTACTCCCACTTTTGGGATCAAGAGATGTACCTGCAAGTAGGAGGTTTCAATATATTCAGCCATGGAGGGCATCCCATGACTGTGTTGCAATTTATCAACGATGCCCTAATGGCAATATTCTTCTTTACAATAGGGCTCGAAATAAAACGTGAGGTGCTTGTGGGAGAATTGGCGTCATTCCGACAGGCGTTACTCCCTATAATGGCCGCGATCGGTGGCATGTTGATGCCGGTGATTATCTATATGCTTCTGAGCCATGGCACAGATTACCAGGGAGGAGCCGCTATTCCCATGGCAACCGATATCGCCTTCTCACTGGGAGTGCTTGCAATGCTTGGCAAGCGCGTTCCACTATCAATCAAGATATTCCTCACCACCCTGGCCGTAGTCGATGATATAGGTGGCATTATTGTGATTGCGGCCTTCTACTCATCACATATAGATGTAATGCTGCTGGTTTATGCTGGCGTTCTACTTGCGGTGCTGGCATTTGGGGGTAAGATGAACATACAGAGTACGGCATTTTATCTCGGCATCGGAGGTGTAATATGGTTTCTCTTCCTCAACTCGGGTATTCACCCCACAATAGCCGGTGTACTTGTAGCATTCTGTGTGCCAGCGACACCGGTGTTTGCGCCCAAGAAATATATCAGAGCGATCCGACAGTCCATATCGCACTTCAGAGCCGAAGATGATGAAACTCTTGAACGAAAATCCATACTTTCGGCCGAGCAGATGGACTGGTTGAAGCGCATCGAATCGGCATCCGACAAGGTTATCTCACCGCTGCAAGAACTTGAGGATCGACTACATCCATTGGTCAATTACATAATACTCCCTCTCTTCGCATTCGCCAACGCCGGCATATGTTTGCTTGGCATAGAACCGTCATCAATCATCCAGGGCGTATCTCTTGCCATAATACTTGGACTTATTGTGGGTAAATTCGTAGGAATACTCCTTTTCTCATGGCTTACTGTGAAATTTAAGCTGGCTCCAATGCCCGACTATTCCAATTGGAACATGATAGCGTCAGTAGCTATGCTTGGTGGCATCGGCTTTACAGTGTCTCTGTTTATCGCCAATTTGTCGTTTGGCGGAGGTTCGGATGCCGGTAATGCCATACTTGATCAAGCCAAACTTGGTATCGTAGTTGGTTCGCTTCTGGCCGGCATAGCAGGGTATGTTTGGCTCCACTATTCGCTACCGGCAAGGGGCAATCGCAACTCGATGGAGTAAAATCATCGAACTAAGGCGACCTAAAATCAACCCCAAACTATTGTGTGTTAAAATTATTAGAATTACCTTTGCACTATTGTTGTGGTTGCAGCAGCTTGCAGTAGCTACAGCAATCAATACGTAGAATTATACAACTGAATTAAATAACTGACAATGAACGTTACACTCGAAAAAACAAGCGACAACACAGCCATACTCAATGTGGCAATCCAAGAAGCTGATTACCAAGACAAGGTGACAAACGAGCTGAAAACATTTGGACGCACTCACACCATCCCAGGCTTCAGAAAAGGGCACGTGTCAATCGATCAGCTGCGCCGCCGCTTCGGTCGCCAGATGAAGAGCGATGTTATCAACCACGAGGCAGCAGATGCCGCTATAAAATATCTCCAGGACAACAAAATCAATGTCCTTGGCCAACCTATCCCCGTAGAGGTAAAGGAAATCAATCTCGACGATAAGGATTACAACTTCCAATATGAGATCGGCCTCGCTCCCGAGCTCAACATTGACTTGAACAACGATATCACCGTACCCTACTATACAATCACTGTAACCAACGAAATGGTTGAGGAGCAGGATCACGGTCTGCGTGAACGTTTCGGCGCACAAGTGCCTGGCGAAGAAGTTGATAAAAAGGCCCTTGTAAAGGGTGCTTTGATGGAGCTCAATGAAGATGGCACTATCAAAGAAGGGGAAGGCGCAATCCAGGTGATTGATGGCATCGTGGCTCCTATGTTCTTCAAGGACAAAGAGCAGGCTGACCTATTCTTAGGCAAGAAGGTTGGTGACAAAGTGGTGTTCAACCCCTGGAAAACATGCGAGGGCAATGAGGCCGAAATGTCATCCATGCTCCACCTCGACAAGCAAGTGGCTGCCAACGTAAAGGCCAACTTTGAGATGGCTATTTCTGAGATTATCGTCGTGAAACTCGCTGAGCTCGGTGAAGAATATTACAAAGAAGTATTCGGTCCTGACAAGGTGCACAACGAGGAGGAGTACAAGAAAGCTCTCCGCGAGATGATTGCCAGCAGCCTTGAGCCCAACAGCGAAATCATGTTCCGCAACGACGCCCAGAAGGCACTGATGGAAAAATACGGCGATTCAATCCAACTCCCCACAGAATTCCTTAAGAAATGGCTCCTTCTTCGCAACCCCGAGTTAACAATGGAGGAACTTGATAAAGACTTTGACGGCATGATTCCCGGCATCAAGTGGCAGCTAATACGTGAGAAGATCGCAGAAGCTAATGACATGCAGATCACCGAGGACGACCTACTGGCACTCGCCAAGAACATAGCTCGCCAGCAGTTCGCCCAGTATGGCATGAACAACATGGATGATGACACCATCACCCGCTTTGCCAAGAATATTCTTGCCGATAAGAACTATCGCCCACGCCTTGTGGAGCAGGTAGGCGACATCAAACTGTTCCGCATTATTCAGGCCAAAGTTAACCTCGACAAGAAAGAAGTGTCGCTTGATGAATTCAAGCGTCTGGCCAATCCAGGTGCCGCTGAATGATAACCCACATCACGGAGCATCAGCAACATAGCATCTGAAGTAGCAACTAATCACTGTCGCAACCCTCAAATGAGGGTTGCGACTTTTTTATGTATACATCCCGCACCCACTGCCATAATCTTGAAAAAAATTTCGGTAGTTAGTGATAAAAATTTCCAAAAAAGTTGCAGATGATTTGCTTATTTAGTAATTTTGAATTAGAAAAGAGGGGAATTCTCCGACAAATCACAGGCCAGCGGCCAGAAAAGTCAGCGCACTCCCCCGTAATTTAAACAACAATAATGATATGAATCACAACACAAGCGATTTCCGCAAATACGCCGTAGGACATCTGGGCATGAATGGACTTGCCCTCGACCAATACACCAGCCAAACCAATGGCCAAATAGTTTCAAGCTACATCAGCCCCACAATCATAGAGGAGCGTCAGCTCAACGTAGCTCAGATGGACGTGTTCTCACGCCTGATGATGGACCGTATCATATTCTTAGGTACTGACGTAAACGACTATACCGCCAACGTGATACAGGCCCAACTACTCTATCTCGACTCAGCCGACCCTGGCAAGGATGTGTCTATTTACATCAACTCGCCCGGCGGTTCGGTATATGCCGGCCTTGGCATATATGACACAATGCAATACATATCATCCGACGTTGCAACTATATGTACCGGCATGGCCGCATCAATGGCTGCGGTACTCCTTGTTGCGGGCACTTCTGGAAAACGTTTTGCTCTCAAACATTCACGTGTGATGATTCACCAGCCCATGGGTGGCGCACAGGGCCAAGCCTCCGACATTGAAATTACAGCCCGAGAGATACTTAAGCTCAAGAAAGAGTTATATACCATCATTTCTGACCACTCTGGACAACCGCTGGAAAAAGTGGAGCGCGACTCCGACCGCGATTACTGGATGACCTCAGAGGAGGCAAAAGAATACGGCATGATCGACCAAGTGCTCACCAAAACAAAACATTAACTAAGCGACCGTAGCTAACATTAACAAATATGGCTAAGAAGACGACATCCAACGACGAGCAGACTTGCTCGTTCTGCGGACGCCCGGCAAGCATGTCGGAGGCCTTGATACCTTCAGCTCTTGGCAAAGGATATATATGCGTGGAGTGTGTGGAGCAAGTGCACCAGATGCTCACTCAGTACCACAACGAACAGAATGACAGCAAAGACAATTTTGACTTAAAGGAAATTCCCACCCCGCGCCAGATACATGAGGAGCTCAACCAATATGTAATAGGGCAGGAGGAGGCCAAAAAGTATCTTTCAGTTGCCGTATACAACCACTATAAGCGTCTGGCGCAGCATGCCGCTGACGACGTGGATATCGAAAAGAGCAACATAATACTTGTAGGACCCACAGGCACCGGCAAGACATTGTTGGCCAAGACTATTGCCCGACTCCTCAAAGTGCCTTTCACCATCGTTGACGCTACTGTACTCACCGAAGCGGGATATGTGGGTGAAGATATTGAATCGCTTCTCACACGCCTGCTTCAAGCAGCCGACTACGATGTAGAGCTTGCGCAGAAAGGAATTGTGTTTATCGATGAGATCGATAAGATAGCCCGTAAAGGCGACAATCCCTCAATCACACGCGATGTAAGCGGAGAAGGTGTTCAGCAAGGCTTGCTCAAACTACTCGAAGGCTCCATTGTCAACGTGCCACCACAGGGAGGGCGTAAACATCCGGAGCAACGCATGATACCGGTTGACACAAAGAATATCCTGTTTATTTGCGGCGGCGCATTCGACGGCATCGAACGCAAGATAGCCCAACGTCTCAACACCCATGTAGTAGGCTATTCCACCGACGCTACAAAGAAACACATTAAGAAAGATAACTATCTGGAATATGTGGCTCCACAGGATCTCAAGTCGTTCGGTCTCATCCCTGAAATCATAGGTCGTCTACCTATACTCACGCACCTTGACCCGCTCGACCGCGACGCATTACGGCGCATACTTGTTGAGCCCAAGAACGCTATCACCCGCCAATACAAGAAGCTCTTTGAAATGGATGGTGTGAAGCTTGAGTTTGACGATGACGCCCTCGATTACATCGTTGACAAAGCAATTGAATTTAAGCTTGGGGCCCGTGGACTGCGCTCTATAGTCGAATCAATAATGATAGACCCTATGTATGAATTGCCATCGACCAACAAGAAAGACTTCAGAGTTACACGCGAATTCGCCGAAAAACAGCTATCTAAAGCCCACTTTGACAGCTTTTAACCACCAATACCCCTGACAACTAAACTAACACATCCAGCTTATAAATCAACGACATCATAAGCTCTCTACTAAAAAACCACCCACCATGTCAACAACGATTTCACAACAGCTCACTGAAGCACTTAAGCAAAATTTTGGCTTCGAGAAGTTTAAGGGCAACCAAGAGGCTATTATGACCTCACTTCTTGAAGGCAACGACGTGTTTGTGCTTATGCCTACTGGTGGCGGCAAATCGCTATGCTACCAGCTGCCGTCACTGATGATGGAAGGTACGGCTATTGTGATATCTCCGCTTATAGCACTGATGAAGAATCAGGTAGATGCCATGCGCAATTTCAGTGCTGACGATAATATAGCGCACTTCCTTAACTCATCACTCAATAAAACCGCAATTGACCAGGTGAAAGAGGACATCGCTTCGGGCAAAACCAAGTTGCTATACGTTGCTCCCGAATCGTTGACCAAGGAGGAAAACGTAGACTTCCTTAAGCAAGTGCCCATATCATTCTACGCTGTGGATGAAGCACATTGCATATCGGAATGGGGACATGATTTCAGACCTGAGTATCGTCGTATACGCCCATTAATCAATGAGATAGGAAAACGCCCCGTAATAGCGCTTACGGCCACCGCCACGCCTAAAGTACAACACGATATACAGAAGAATCTTGCCATGCAGGATGCCGTTGTCTACAAATCATCGTTCAACCGCCACAACCTGTATTACGAGGTAAGGCCCAAGACGGCATCCATCGACAAGGATATCATCAAATTTATCAAAAATAACTCCGGCAAATCGGGTATAATTTACTGCCTGTCGCGAAAAAAGGTTGAAGAACTAGCTGAAATGCTGCAAGTCAACTCAATTAAGGCACTCCCTTATCACGCAGGCATGGACAGCGCCACACGCACTCGCAATCAAGATGCTTTTCTTCTTGAGGAGGTCGATGTAATTGTAGCCACGATTGCGTTCGGTATGGGTATTGACAAGCCCGATGTACGGTTTGTGATACACTACGACATGCCCAAATCGCTCGAAGGATACTATCAGGAGACCGGACGAGCCGGGCGCGATGGGGGTGAAGGACAGTGCATTACATTCTACGCCGCAAAAGATCTCCAGAAGATGGAGAAATTCATGCAAGGCAAGCCTATAGCCGAGCAGGAAATAGGCAAACAGCTGCTCCTGGAAACTGCTTCATATGCCGAGTCATCGGTGTGTCGCCGCAAATCGCTGCTGCACTACTTCGGCGAGGAGTTTTCCGACGACCAATGCGGCAACTGTGACAATTGCCGTCATCCTCGCAAACGTGTCGAAGCCAGCGACGAACTTTGCGGCGCTATCGAGACCGTAACAGCACTAAAAGAGAAATTTAAGGTAGACCACATAGTCAACGTGATGCTGGGCAAGACCAACCCAGTGATACAGTCTTACAAACAGGATACCCTCGATGTATTCGGATGCGCACAGCATCGCACAGAGAGATTCCTCAACGCTGTCATACGCCAGGCAATAATCGCCGGCTATCTTGAACGCGACATTGAAAACTATGGTTTGATACGTCTCACCCCCAAAGGTGTGGCTTATCTCGCAAAACCTCAATCATTTACAATAGTAGAAGATTTGGAATTTAACAACGATATTGAAGAAGAACCAATTAAGGGTGGCGCATCATGCGCCGTCGACCCCGAGCTATATTCGATACTTAAGGATCTCAGACGCAAGATAGCCAAACGCCTTAATCTGCCTCCATACATCATATTCCAGGACCCTTCAATCGAGGCTATGGCCACCACATATCCCATCACCCTTGATGAACTTCAGAACATCACAGGAGTGGGCGCCGGTAAAGTAAAACGTTATGGCGAAGAGTTTATCAATGTCATAAAAGCCCACGTTGAGGAGAATGAGATTGAACGCCCCGAGGATTTGCGCGTACGCTCAGTAGCCAACAAGAGCAAGCTGAAAATATCACTTATCCAAGCCATCGACCGTAAGATAGCCCTCGATGAGCTCGCTGAATCCAAGGGTCTTGAGTTCAACGAATTGCTCGACGAAGTTGAGGCTATCGTGTACTCCGGTACCAAAATCAATATTGACTACTTCATACGCGAAATCATGGACGATGATCATCGTGAGGATATATTTGAATACTTCCGCGAAAGTGAAAGTGATGCTGTAAATCTGGCTATAGAGGAGCTTGGTGATGATTACACCGAAGAGGAGATAAGACTTGTACGTATCCAGTTCCTTTCAGAGCTGGGCAATTAATTTCTCCAATACACTATCCTGGTTTTCACAGTCAGGACTGCGCAAAGGCTGTTTTACTATAATAACATAACGATAATCCCTGTTGACGCTGATTAGGTAATCAGCGTCAACTATTCTTGTGGAATAAACGACTGGAAACTATTGTCGGTGTAGAATACCACAATATTTGCAATCTTCTTTGGAGAATTGGCGTTGAAATTGGCTATTTGATTTGCATCTAACGAAAATGGCAACCGGGGACCACTATCTGCCAAATCAGCCTCTTTAGTCGTTTCAACCCTTGAAATGCCACTCTCGGGCATTGATTTAAGCGTCTCAGGCACCTTATATGACGGTGCAGCTTTTTCTGCATTTGCGCCCTTGAAAAGATTAGGGTGCTCCATGCCTTGTGTAAATATCTCGCCTTCTGCATCTTGCGTAGAATATTGTGCAGATTTGTAGCTTGCTTGAGAGCCTGAGATTTGCGAATTTGCATCGGTCAACATATTACCCTCGCCAAACATCAACCATAACACCGAAAGCTGGGGATAAGCCGAATGTATCTTTGCAATTATCTCATCCGACACTTTTTTATTTCGTCCATTAAGCATTTGGGATAGGGTAGGGCGGGGGATACGGCAGTTGTCGGCAAACTGAGAGTTGCCAATTTGCAACGAATCCATGAAAAATTTTAGTCGATTTACAATATCCATTCTTATTGACTTTTGCAATTACGAATGTGCAAATGTAATCACTCAACCGTAAATTTGCAAATTTATGATGCGAAATTTTTGCATCCTCGCTGAATATGCAATTGCAACCAGCCGGCACAAATGCAAATTTACAATCGAACTTTTATTAAAGTATTACTTAATACTACACCCGTATCGTGCTGCATACCTGCTAATTACCACCCACTAATTATTCAATCCCCGCCTGAGCAACAGAATCAACGCCATAAGCTTCACCAATGCTTTAAATATAGTGTATATGTAGCTGGGAACTGTGATGTTATGCAAAATGCAAAAATATGTTACACACATATTTTTGATTCTGTAAACTATAATGTAATTGTAAGTTGTGGGGTGCCTTATTGAAATTAGTGTTGCGGATGAGAATTCGACAATGTTTTATCGGAAACTTTTTATGCTTTAATTCTGCTCCTATTTACAAATTCACTCAGTGGTGAATTGTAAACTGTTGACTTTTGTAAAATGAATGTCCTCTCCTTGATGTTAAGCTTGGACAAATTAGCTTCTTCGAGCATCAAACTTGCGAGAATCAATTTTTCTCGTCCAACTCTCCATCTTTTTACACCTATAACATTCTCATCGCCCAAAAAGATTTCCTTTTAACAATTTATTAACACATAATCCCCTTATTTTTAGATTTATGCCCTCCAAATGCAGTAATTTTATGTTCTTCTCGCATCCAGCATCAAAAAAATCGGCATGTATTGAGAAGAAATGGGTGAAAAAATTTACAGCATAGGTATAATATGCTATTTTTGCAAAAAAATATGTTTATGCGTCAATCAGTATTATTTTTCATCATCCTGTCATGGATAACAGTGACAGCACAAACTTGGAATAAAATGCAATGGTTTAATGAACCCGAAAAGTGGAAAATCGAAAACAATTCCCTGTTGATGACGGTGACTCCACAGACTGACTACTGGAGAATATCGCATTACGGATTTACCGTTGACGATGCGCCATTTTATTATGGTGAATACGGTGGCGAATTTGAGGCATCGGTGAAAATCACCGGACAATATAAAGAACGGTTTGATCAGGCGGGACTGATGGTTAGGCTTGACAACGAAAACTATATAAAGGCCGGAATTGAATTTGTAGATGGCAAATACAACCTGAGCGTAGTAGTAACCCACCACACCAGCGACTGGAGCGTGATAACCCTTGACCGACCTGTGGATTACATCTATATCAAGGCTGTGCGCCGCCTTGACGCGATTGAAATATTCTATTCTTTCGACGGCAAGGAATGGGTGATGATGCGCAATGCCTGGATGCAGGACAATCATCCAGTAAAGGTAGGCGTGATGGGAGCAAGTCCTGACGGACAAGGATTTGAAGTGAAATTTGAAGATTTCAAGGTGAAGCACCTCCCCGATATGCGCCGCTTGAAATGGCTTGAACAAAACAAGTAAGAGAAGGCCGTCTCCGGCCGGCTATTAGACATTGAGTGTCTGACGGTGTTTTTGCCCTATGTGAAATCACCAGCAGGCACTTTTTTCATGTCAGCCATCGCTACTTTAGGTTGTCCAGGCTTTTGTAAAAATTTTAGAGACGAGTGTAACTTTTGAAGGTGTTTTTGCACCTAACGTTACAAATCATCAAAATTATGAAAAGTCCACCAAGAACAAGCCGGGCATTCACCTCATTCGTCAAAGAGCATTCCCGCATAATCAACAAAGTATGCTGGGCCTATGCCACGCCAAAAGTGCCTTATGAGGATTTACGACAGGAAATCCTTACCAATCTGTGGTTGGGTTTAGAGCAATTCCGTGGCACAAGCAAGGTCTCAACTTGGGTATATCGCGTAGCTGTCAACTCGGCGCTAATGGCAATCCGCAATTACAAGCCAAGGGTTGAAACCCTTCCTTTTGAAATTTCAGTTGCTGACATTTCATCTGAAGCTGACGACCACAAGGCCGAACAACTGGCGGCTCTGCACGAACTGATAAATCTACTCATGCCGATTGAGAAAGCCATTATTCTTCTCTGGCTCGATGAATACTCTTATGATGATATTGCAAAGATCATCGGTATAGAAAGAAACAATGTGGCTACTAAACTTCATAGAATTAAAAGTAAACTCATTTCAAAATCGAAATAATATGAACCTGGACGATCTAAAAAACAGTATGACGACTCTCGATGACTTTCTCGCAGAAAAATGTAGCAATACCATCAATTTCAACACGAATACTTGCAACACAGCACAGAGCAGAATAATGAAACGCTACCGTCAAGGAGCCAGCTCAAGTATAATTCTTGCCGTTGTATTTTTAGTGGCTTGGCATGTCGGTCTTGGCGAGGATGCCTTTCCGACTGCCTATAAAATGTTCCTCGGAATATATTTGGTTATAGCAGCCGCATGGTATGCCTTTCTTTACATAAAGACCAAGAAAATCAACATTGCACTTTCCACACCGATTGATACGCTCAAGCAAGTCAAGGCTCTGAGACTGTATGCGCTTACAGGTGAGATTGTGCTTGGCATGGCAATGGCTGTGTTCTTTACGTTGTTCCTTTCCAACCTTTGGGTGGTGGGACGATACCGATTTTGGATTATCATAGCCGCAACGGTAATTTTCACAGTACTTTTGATCACAGTTTTTCTGCCGCGTACCATCCGCGACTTCAAAAACCTCTCCGCCATCGAATAAACTAATATGTAGATTCTCATAATGGCAAAATATCAGCTATAGGTAACAGACCACTGCATAATTGAATAGCCGACACTCAACAGAGCATCGGCTATTTGCTTTTATTATGTATATTGTGCTATCGCAAGAAATTGAACATGCCATCAAAAAAACAGTATGTAACAATTCCCCATATTAGAGATACAGGTAACATCCACATACCCAGTAAATCATCTTCTTCAGCAATCTCTAATTCTTCATCATAGTCAAGAGTATTAGAACAGGCAAGTACCATTAGCCCAAATATACCGGTTAAAAAATATTAAAAACCCATAGCCAGGGACTGCGATGTTTCTTATATGCACACTGATAAGCACTTACTTCAAATTTGTGAAATACATTTATTCATTCCTATGTTATTTCAGGGCTACAGCGTCAAAATATCATCCATCTATATGTCGGAGCGGTATGGAATGATATCAGCTCAAATAGCCTCACATCCTCCACAAGCCAGCTCGCTGCGCTCGCAGTCATGTGGTTATATAGAGTGCAGCCCTGCGGGCTATTTGCGTAGACTAAACATTTTGACGCGCTTGCCCTGAACGATGCTACTCTGCTGATGAAGTGGCAAACTTAGCCGAACTCATCATGCGACTCTTGGGAGTCTTTAGCTCATTACACACGGTTGCGCCCACCCAACATTACTTCTTAAGCGTAGGTAAATATTCACCATTAAATCCGTTATCCATATATCGTATTTAACATAATACTGATTATGTCCAGTTGAGAATATTATGGCTATTGCCCTATTTTTGCCCTGTTTTAGCTTCGGCGATATTGTAATTTTGTAATATTGGGTGATATTTTAAAAAATGGTGTATCTTTGTATTAATAATTATTTTATCACAAAGTGCAAAAATTGTAGTTTTGCGCAGTATTTATCTCACAGACTATGAAATCGACAATTTCTTTTAGCCGGTTTGCCACCATCCTAACAGCCATAGTGTCAGGAGCGTTGTTTGTGGCGTGCATCACTACAGTCAAAGATAAGCCAGTCTTTTTCACTCTGTTGGCCATCTACATCGTATTATTTGTATCCATGCTATTTTACGGAGCTGCCTATATTAAAGTTGACAGCGATAATATCGTGTTAGGCAGTCTGTTAAGAGGCAAAAAGTTACCCATGTGTGATGTGGATAATGTAGAGCTATTCCACCCGAGCGCTGGTGCAATAAGAATCTGCGCATCTGGTGGGTTTATGGGCTATTGGGGCGTTTTTCGAGAAAATGGCATCGGAAAATATTATGGCTTCTACGGGGATCCTTCCAAATGCTTTCTCGTCAGTATGAAGAGTGGGAAAAGATATGTTTTAGGTTGCAAACAGCCTGAAAAAATGGTTGAATACATCAAATCACAAATTAGTAAATAAGCTTCTTCTCGAAATTGTAATAAGGTCCATAACGGCGCTGAGCAATCGGCAGGTTATGGACCCTTTTATTTACAAGCGAAGGCTACAAACACGTCGAAAAATTTTTAATAGTCACTGCATTTCTCAACAAATGTTGAGAGTAAACAACGAACTCGTCTTTACATTTGCGCCATAATAACTTTAATACATTTTATTATGAAAAAGATCTATTTCCTGATTATTTGCGCAGTTTTTACACTCAATGCAAGCGCACAATTCAAGTTCAAGAGCTTGGATAACAACGATGGTAAGACCACTATTGTAATTGTGGACGACAATTACACATCGAGTTCAGAAACTTGCTGCGCAAAGTTTAACAACAATGGTAAAACATACGATGCTACATCCATGATCACCACACAAGAGGGTAATAAGATGTCGATAACCATGACATTCAAGAAAATGAAGAAATTCAACAACACATCTATTACACTCACACTCAACGGACAACAAGTAAACGTTCCAACCAACTTAAACAAAATGAATCCATAAGGTTTCGACTGTAAGATTTGCACGTCCATAACTTCGCTGAGCGATCAGCGGGCTATGGACGCTTCTTTTTGGGGCTACTTCTGAGTTGCAAATGGGGCGGGATGTGATTATGTTGCTTTTGTCGCAAAATTGTTGATAACTTGTTTTGGCAAGATGGAATTTTTTAGCGACTTTTGCAAGGACGTTGCGCATTAAGTTTTCCAAAACGAGAAACTTCCACTTTACAAAGTTGTCGCAAAAGCGAAACTCTGTATTAGTAATCTTTTTCCAAATGGCAAACTCCGCACCGACAATATTTGCCCAACTGGTAAACAATTGAATGTTGCATTTTTTAAAATTTTGACACTATAATATGGAAGAAAATAAATCGTACACCTACGATGAGGTATACTCCAAAGCGCTGGAATACTTTGATGGTGACCAACTTGCGGCAAGAGTATGGTCGAGCAAGTATGCGCTGAAGGATTCGTTGGGCAATATTTTTGAGCAGACCCCCGACGATATGCACCACCGCCTTGCCGCTGAGTTTGCACGTATCGAGAGTAAATATCCCAACCCAATGAGTCATGATGAGATATTTGATTTGTTCAAAGATTTCCGCTACATCGTGCCCCAGGGTAGCCCAATGACAGGCATCGGTAACGATTATCAGGTGAGCTCGTTGAGCAATTGCTTCGTCGTTGGCCTTGATGGAACTCCCGACTCCTATGGCGGTGTGATACGAATTGACGAGGAGCAGGTGCAGCTGATGAAACGCCGCGGTGGTGTGGGACATGACCTGTCGCACATACGTCCAAAGGGGATGCCGGTGAAAAATTCGGCCCTGACATCCACAGGTCTTGTACCATTTATGGAGCGCTACTCCAACTCTACACGTGAAGTAGCCCAGGACGGCAGGCGCGGAGCCTTAATGCTCACCGTAAGTATTAAGCACCCTGATTCGGAAGCATTTATCGATGCCAAGATGACACAGGGCAAAGTGACTGGTGCCAATGTGTCGGTACGCATCGACGACGACTTCATGCAATCAGCTATCGAAGGGAAGCCCTACCGTCAGCAATTCCCGGTTGATTCCTCCGACCCTAAAGTAGTCAAAGAGGTAGATGCCAAGAGTATATGGGAAAAGATAATACATAATGCGTGGAAATCGGCCGAGCCCGGAGTGCTATTTTGGGACACCGTGGCCCGTGAGTCAGTGCCCGACTGCTATGCCGATTTAGGTTTCCGCACCATCTCCACCAACCCTTGCGGTGAGATACCCTTGTGCCCCTACGACAGCTGCCGACTGATGGCCATCAACCTTTACTCGTATGTGAAAAATCCGTTTACCGACAAGGCCGAGTTTGACTTCGATCTTTTCCGCAAGCACGTGGCCAAAGCTCAGCGACTGATGGACGACATCATCGACCTGGAAATGGAAAAAATTGACAAAATCATAAGTAAAATTGACGAAGATCCCGAAACGGATGAAGTGAAGAGTACCGAACGGCACCTCTGGGAGAAAATCCGCACAAAGACTCTCAAGGGCCGTCGCACAGGCTTAGGCACCACGGCTGAAGGTGACATGATCGCCGCAATGGGGCTGAAGTACGGCACACCTCAGGCCACTGACTTCTCTGAAAATGTGCATCGAGAGCTGGCGCTGGCTGCCTATGGCTCATCGGTGGAGCTTGCATCAGAACGTGGGACATTTGAGGTATACGACTCTGAACGTGAGAAACAAAATCCTTATATCCAGCGCTTACGTGAGGCATCGCCAAGTCTGTATGATGAGATGCTGAAACATGGTCGCCGCAACATAGCTTGCCTCACCATAGCCCCCACTGGCACTACTTCGCTTATGACCCGCACATCGTCGGGCATTGAGCCAGTGTTTATGCCTGTGTACATGCGTCGCCGCAAGGTCAACCCCAACGATGCCGATGTGCATGTGGATTACGTCGATGACATGGGTGATGCATTCGAGGAATACATTGTTTACCATCCCAAGTTTATCGAATGGATGAAGGTAAACAATATAGATCCCACAAAACGCTATACCCAAGAAGAAATTGATGAGATGCTTGCCCGCTCACCCTATGCCGGAGCATCGGCCAACGATATTGACTGGCTGGAAAAAGTGAAAATGCAGGGTCGTATACAGAAGTGGGTTGATCACTCGATATCCGTGACAATCAACTTGCCCGAAGATGTTTCCGAAGAGACTGTGGCACAACTCTATGAGGAAGCATGGCGTCAAGGGTGCAAAGGATGCACCGTATACCGTGATGGTTCACGTTCGGGCGTTCTGGTATCGGTCGACAAGAAGGCTGATGTGAAGCCTGGACTGGCCAACGTTCGCCCCTTCATTCTCAAGCGTCCTGTAGAGCTTGAGGCAGATGTGGTGCGCTTCCAGAACAACAAAGAAAAATGGATAGCCTTTGTGGGTCTTGTCGACGGTCGCCCATATGAGATTTTCACTGGTCCAGCCGATGATGAAGACGGCATATTCTGTCCCAAGTCAGTGTCGCATGGAAAGATCATCAAGGCCATCGACAGTGCTGGCAACAAGCGCTATGACTTCCAGTTTATCAACAAACGCGGATATAAGACCACTATCGAGGGCCTCAGTGAGAAATTCAACCCCGAATACTGGAACTATGCCAAACTCATTTCTGGAGTGCTTCGCTACGGAATGCCTATTGATCAGGTGCTCAAACTTGTGGGTGGTCTGGAGCTCAACTCTGAGTCAATCAACACTTGGAAGATGGGTGTTGAGCGAGCCCTGAAGAAGTATCTGCCCAACGGCACAAAGGCTACGGGCCAAACGTGCCCCAACTGCGGCAAGGAGTCACTCATATATCAGGAAGGATGCCTGATATGCACCGAGTGCGGCACATCAAAATGTGGCTAATCATGCTTTAAACTTTTATTCTGATAATTTTGGTCGGTTTTTGAAATTTTTTTCTCGAAAATCGGCCAATATTTTATGAATTTACGCTAATTTTAGCGGGCCAAAACCAACGGCATAACCAAAGCGTAGAGAATAAGCAACATAATTATACCCTAAATCGCTATGAATATATCATTTAACATCGATTACCGCACCAACTGGGGTGAGTCGGTCTACCTCTCAGGCAACATACCCGAGCTGGGCAATGGAGACCTGTCGAAAGCCGTGAAACTCACACTCACAGGCTCCCAGTCGTGGTCGCTCGACCTCGAAGTTGCCGACAATACTCGCAATTTCGAGTACTCCTACATCGTGCGCCATGAAAATGGGTTCACCAAATGCGAGTGGGGTCATCCCCATAAGTTCATCAGAGCCCGCATGTCAAAATTCTATGAGATTTTTGATCGCTGGCAGGATCAACCATGGGATAAGCCCTACTATTCAACAGCTTTCACAAAATGTATATGTCATCGCGACACCCGTGACCAGCAGCTTGTACCCAAGAATGGCATATTATCAATCGAAGTCTCAGCACCCATGGTAGGCTCAGATAATGTGCTCGCAATCAGTGGCAAATGCAACGCTTTGGGCAATTGGGATCCTAAGGCTGCGGTGGTGATGAACGACGCTGACTTCCCTTCATGGCGCGTTAACATCGACATGACCGAGACTGAAATCCCATTTGAATTTAAATTTCTGGTTCTCAACAAGTCGACAAAGGCCGTAGTGGCATGGGAGGGTGGTGACAATCGCCAATTCTCTATCACTCCTGCGCGCAAAAATGAGGTGCTCGTTTTAGCCGGTCTGAGATTTATCAATCCTATGACACCCTGGCATGGTGCCGGCACAGCTATTCCTGTATTCTCTATCCGCACCGACGACGATTTTGGCGTAGGCGACTTCAACGACCTGAAAAAGATGGTTGACTGGGCAGTAATGACCGGCCAGAATTTTCTGCAAATACTCCCTATCAATGATACGACCATGACTCATACGTGGACCGACTCGTATCCCTACAACGCCAACTCCACTTTCGCTCTGCATCCCCAATTCCTGCATCTTCCACTGGTAGGACGGCTTAATGACCCCAACCGGCAGGCATATTACGACAATCTTGGCCGTGAACTCAACGCCCTGCCACAAATTGACTACGAGCGCGTTAATAATGCCAAGCGTGAATTCATTCGCGAAATATTCGCTCAGGATGGAGCACAAACTATAGCCACACCTGAATTCAAGAGCTTTGTGGAACGCAATGCCGAGTGGCTCACACCCTACGCCGCTTTCTGTGTGCTCCGCGACCGCATGGGCACACCCGAAATGAGCCAATGGGGCCAGTACGCTGTCTATGATAAACGCAAAATTGACAAATTCGTGGCTGATAACGCTGATGATATCAATTGTGTTTATTTCACCCAGTATCACCTCGACCGTCAGATGCGTGAAGCCCGCGATTACGCCCATTCACGCGGCATAGCCATCAAGGGTGATATACCCATCGGCATTTCCCGTACCAGTGTCGACGCATGGATCAACCCTCGTCTGTTCAATCTCAACTGCCAGGCAGGCGCCCCCCCGGATGACTTCTCTGTGCTTGGTCAGAACTGGGGATTTCCAACTTACAACTGGGAGGAAATGAACCGCGATGGTTTCCAATGGTGGAAATCTCGTTTCCGCAAAATGTCGGAATACTTCGACGCTTATCGTATCGACCACGTGCTGGGATTCTTCCGTATATGGCAGATACCGATGGATGCCGTTCACGGATTGCTCGGAGTGTTCAACCCCGCCCTACCCTACACGCCCGATGAGCTTAAATACAACTACGATTTCTGGCTCGACATCGACCTGCAAACCACTCCATATATCATGGACTACTTCCTGGGCGACTTTTTCGGCGAATACACCGACGAAGCACGCGACCGTTTCCTTATTCCAGCAGGATACGGCCGCTACAAACTCCGCAGCGAGGTTGACACCCAGCGCAAAGTGGTTGACTACTTTGCCACACAACCTAAGGACGATAAGAGCAACAAACTCTGTAATGCCCTGTTGGGCCTGATTGACGAGGTGCTGTTTATCGAGGATCCATACGAGGCAGGCAAATATCATCCACGCATATCCGCCCAATTCACTTACATATACCGCTCTCTTACAGAATACGAGCGCTGGTGTTTCGATCGACTGTACAACGATTTCTACTATCATCGACACAACGACTTCTGGTACGGAAAGGCCATGTGGAAACTCCCCCCACTGATCGATTCTACCGACATGCTCACCTGTGCCGAGGACCTCGGAATGATACCCGACTGTGTGCCTGCAGTGATGAGCGCACTTGAGATTTTATCGCTCGAAATACAGCGTATGCCCAAGGATCCAAAGAGTGAATTTGGCAACACCTACAATTACCCCTACTACTCTGTTTGCACCACCTCTACCCACGACATGGGTGGCATACGAGCTTGGTGGGAATCCGACCGCGAAGCCACACAGCGCTTCTACAACAATGTGCTCCATGCCATGGGCACCGCACCATATTTTGCCGAGCCATGGATATGTGAGAAGATTATCGGGCTGCACCTCTCTTCACCTTCGATGCTTTGCATCCTCCCACTGCAAGACTGGCTATCGATGGACGGTGAAATGCGCCGCGAAAATCCCGCCGATGAGCAGATCAACGTGCCCGCTAATCCCCGGCACTACTGGCGCTATCGCATGCATCTTACCGTAGAGCAGTTAATGGCTTCTTCGACTTTCAACAATCGGATGCGCGACATGATCAAGAGCTCAGGTCGTTGACCTAATCTTTTCCACAATAACGAGGCGGTGACTCCAATCACCGCCTCGTGCTTTTTGTGATTGAGCTGCTTACGATTTAACAATTATTATCGCACAACCACTAAAAGTGGCCACCGTTTGGCATGGTTATTGCATAAATTTTTAGTACTTTTGTAAATTAAATCGACAACTTAAAGCTTTACACATATTGGATACTAATTTCTCACAACAACTTCGCGAGGTGCTTGACCGCGGACGCCGAGAGGCCTTGCGTCATAATAATGGAGTGATCACACCCGCTCACCTCTTGCTGGCCCTGATAAGTGACTTCGGCGCGCGTTCATTTCATATGATTGAGCACGCCACATCCGACATGTCGGCTTACGAACTCCAGCAAGGGCTCGACCAATCGCTATTTGAGTCGTCAAACAACGAAAATGAGGACGTAAAAGTAAGCGACCTCACCAACCGCATCATCCGACTTGCGGTGTTGGAGGCTCGGCTTCTCAAAAGCGAAGCCGTAGAGGCTGAGCACCTGCTCCTTGCAATATTTCACAATAACGAAACCCGCACCATGGACTTTATGCAGCCCTTTGTAAATGCCGGTGTTAGCTATACATCGCTCTACAAACAATTGGCAGGAGTGGAGGAGACACCCCGAATGGGCGCCGACTTTGAGGACGATGAGGAGGATGAACCATTTGATACTCCATCCAACGATAAACGTAAGCAGCCATCCGACTCACGTCGCCACAATACCGATACCCCCGTTCTCGACAAATTTGGTCACGACATGACCCAGGCAGCCCTTGAAGGGCGGCTTGATCCCGTTGTGGGTCGTGAAGTAGAGATAGAGCGTCTTGCTCAGATTCTAAGTCGACGCAAGAAGAATAATCCTGTGCTTATAGGCGAGCCCGGCGTTGGCAAGTCGGCCATAGTAGAGGGCTTGGCGCTCAGAATAGTTCAGCGCAAAGTATCGCGTATCCTTTTCGGCAAGCGCGTAATTTCGCTCGACATGGCTGCAATAGTGGCCGGTACTAAATACCGCGGTCAATTTGAGGAACGCCTAAAAGCCATTCTCAATGAGCTGGCAAAGAGTCCAGATGTAATATTATTTATCGACGAGCTTCACACAATCGTTGGTGCGGGCAATGCCTCAGGCTCAATGGATGCCGCCAACCTGCTTAAGCCAGCTCTTGCCCGCGGCGAGATTCAGTGCATCGGTGCCACAACTCTCGATGAATATCGCAAGAATATTGAGAAGGATGGCGCACTTGAACGTCGCTTCCAGAAAGTGATGGTTGAACCTACCACCGCCGAGGAGACATTTACAATCCTCAACAACATCAAGGATAAATATGAGCATCACCACAACGTGAGCTACACCCCCGAAGCTCTCCAGGCTTGCGTAGATCTCACAGAGCGATATGTGAGCGACCGCAACTTCCCCGACAAGGCTATCGATGCGCTTGACGAGGCAGGTTCACGTGTGCATATTACCAATATATCTGTGCCCGGGGAGATAGAGAAGCTTGAAGACGAGATTGCGAAAGCCGAAGCCGCCAAGCTTGACGCCGTGAAGGAGCAAAATTATGCCTCAGCTGCTAATTACCGCGACAAGGCACAAGCTCTCAAGGCCGACCTTGAGAAAGCACAAGCCGAGTGGGAAAAAGCTCTTGACAATCAACGCGTCACCGTCGACGACGAGAAAGTGGCCGAGGTTGTCGCCATGATGACTGGAGTGCCGGTGCAACGTATAGCTCAGGACGAAGGCACGCGTCTGCGCAAGATGGCCCCGCAACTCAAGAGTGCAATAATTGGCCAGGATGCCGCAATCGAAAAGATTGTGAAGGCTATACAGCGCAACCGTGTTGGCCTCAAGGATCCCAACAAACCAATTGGTACTTTCATGTTCCTCGGGCCCACAGGCGTAGGTAAAACACATCTGGCCAAGAAACTTGCCGAATACCTCTTTGACTCAGTAGACACTTTGATCCGTGTGGACATGAGTGAATATATGGAAAAATTCACAGTGTCGCGCCTTGTGGGCGCACCTCCCGGATACGTGGGTTATGAGGAGGGTGGTCAGCTCACTGAGAAAGTGCGCCGTCGCCCCTACTCTGTGGTGCTTCTCGATGAGATTGAGAAGGCTCACCCCGATGTGTTCAACCTTCTGCTTCAAGTGATGGACGAAGGCCGTCTTACCGATTCACTCGGCCGTAAAGTCGACTTCAAAAACACTATAATTATAATGACCTCCAACATCGGCACTCGTCAGCTCAAGGACTTTGGCGCAGGTGTTGGCTTCCAGACACGCGACACCGGCAAGGAGTTCACCCATGGCGTACTTCAAAAGGCTCTTAACAAGGCTTTTGCGCCCGAATTCCTCAATCGCATTGACGATATTATAATGTTTGACTCACTTGACAAGGAGGCGATATTCATAATTATTGATATCGAGCTCGCCGGCTTCTACAGGCGCATAAGCCAACTTGGCTATAAGCTCGTTATCGATGAGTCGGCCAAGAACTTTATTGCCGACAAGGGCTATGATCAACAATATGGCGCACGTCCGCTCAAGCGAGCTATCCAGAAATACCTTGAGGATGAACTGGCTGAAATGATCATAAACGCCGACATAATGGCTGGCGACACAATCAATGTGGTTCACGAGGATGGTGCCGACTCAGTGAAGATGTCAATTGCACACGCATCCGAGACCACACAAGAATAACCCTCCACAATATAATCGATGAAGAGACTCATTTTCTCATCCACCATGCTTCTCACAGCGGCCTTAGCGCAGGCAGCACTCACATTTTCCGGTCCTCAAAGCGGTCAGGCAGTGTCGGTGCAGCCTGAAGCATCGTCGGGCTTAAACCAAGTGTGGGTTCTTCCACAATTCGATGGCGTGGATGCCATATATGAAGCCACATCCGATCGCACCGTCAACGTGTATCGCTACAGCAATCTCGGCGGTGGTTATGCCGAGCCAGTAGCCGTAAGCAAGAATGGCAGGCGCTACTCTATAAAGTTAACCGGCACAGCGGATATGGGGTACATCGTTGAGGAAGGCACCACCCGCTCATATTATTGGCTCGTAAACTATGCAGCTCATCCGCTGTCACTCACAGCACTTGGCATCAGCCCCGAGGCCGACTGCGAGCGCACGGCTCTAATACCATCGGGCGTGGGCGATAGGATGGTTTACTACTCCATCAACGGGCGCCAGATTGAAATCGACCGCCAGATTACTGTTAGCTACAATACTCTACAATATAACGAGGACAACTACAGTTATGGACTTACTTCGGTGGATGAGAATCTTACTTATCTGCCAGCCACAATCTATGTCGACGCACCTTTGTGCGACACGTATTTTGTGCTCTCGGGCGATAGATTTCTACGCTCCTGGGGCAGTGAGCAAAGCGTAAGCTCCTCATACTTCAATACAAATGCCATTGAAGCCCAAACCTGGGCTATTGAAACCGAGCATGAGTATGATAACGAAAAGCATGAAGAGACCGGCGGTCAGGCCATGGGTGGCTCAGGCCCTGTAGAGATCACTTTTGGAGCAGCTGTGACCGATGCAGCCATTTTCAAAGAGTGGCAGATGAGTCACGACCCGGAATTTAACGATATAACTTTTCGCCACAACGACACTGACTTCACCTATACCTTCGACGACACCGGCACCACTTATGTTAGATTCGCAGCGAGCAATGCAGCTGGCGACTGCAACTACTATGGCACGGCTTACGAAGTATTCGTTGGTGAATCACGCCTCGACTGCCCCAACGCTTTCTCACCTGGAGCATCAGAGGGCGTAAATGACGAATGGAAAGTGAGCTACAAATCTATTGTCGACTTTGAATGCCACATATTCAACCGCTGGGGCACAAAAATCATCGACCTCACACACCCCTCACAGGGCTGGGATGGAAAGCACAATGGTAAATTAGTGCCCCCAGGAGTTTATTTCTATGTCATAAAAGCTACCGGAGCTGATGGCAAAAAATACAATCTTGGAGGAGACATCAATGTTATCCGCTATAAGCAGAACTCAGTCGGTACAGGTGACCCCATCGAATAAACACCAATCTTAACACCTTTATTTATTACAACTATTACTACGTTTATGAAAACCACCTTATTTGCAGCCATCATGGCCATGGGCACACTTATGATTAGCTCTTCAAGCAACGCCGAGGCCCACGATCACAGCAAATATGCTCAAGTAGTCAATCCTGTGATTCCATCCAAAATGGAGTTTGCCGGACAGACTATTGACCTTGACCGCGTGGATATGTGGGAGCGACTCGACCGCGAGCTTACCTCGCAGGTCTATACTCACGGCAATACACTGCTTACCATCAAGCGCGCAAACCGCTACTTCCCCTTGATGGCACCCATTCTTAAGAAAAATGGAATACCCCAGGATATGCTATACCTGGCATGCATTGAAAGCACCCTCAATCCTCGCGCACTATCAAGTGCCAAAGCAGCCGGCTTATGGCAATTCATGCCTGAAACCGGTAAACAGTATGGTCTTGAGGTGAACGAATATGTTGATGAGCGCTACGACCCCGAACTTGCCACCGAGGCCGCATGCCGCTACCTGGCCAAAGCCTATGACCGCTTCGGCAACTGGGAATCGGCTGCGGCCAGCTACAATGGTGGTATGGCCCGCATCTCAGGGGAGCTCGACAAACAATTGGGCACCACAGCCTATGACTTATATCTCGCAGATGAAACATCACGCTATATGTTTCGTCTGCTGGCTATGAAGGTGATTATGGAAAACCCTCAACTCTATGGCTACACACTCACCAAGGATCAGCTGTACCAGCCTATGGAGTACGACATCGTAGAGGTATCTGAGCCCGTGGAGGATTGGCCTGTATGGGCCAGCCAATATGATATAAACTTCATGCAACTGCGCGACGCCAATCCATGGATTCGAGCCAAATCTTTACCCAACAAAACCAACAAAACCTATAAAGTGAGAATACCCAAAAAGTCGTCGCTCTCTCGCTCAAAGCAGCACAAGAGTGTCTACAACCCCAATTGGGTAAACTAAAATACAATGATTTCCTCCCTCGATGTCACGGGCGCTCGCGTCCACAATCTTAAGAATATTGATGTCACTATACCTCACCGCTCACTCACCGTTATAACCGGATTGAGCGGTAGCGGCAAGTCGTCATTGGCTTTCGACACCATTTACGCCGAGGGCCAGCGTCGCTATATAGAAACATTCTCCTCCTACGCCCGAAATATGCTCGGAGCCCTTGAGCGGCCCGACGTCGACAACATATCAGGCTTAAGCCCCGTAATAGCGATTGAACAGAAAACTGTTAACCGCAACCCCCGAAGCACCATAGGCACCACAACAGAGATTTACGACTTCCTACGTCTGCTTTTCGCACGCGTCGGCGAAGCCCGTAGCTATCTCACTGGCAATCCGATGATCAAATATACCGAGGAGAAAATTCTACACCTCATCCTTGATCGTTATTCCGGCCGCAAAATATATATCCTCGCCCCTATAGTGAAGAACCGCAAAGGTCATTATAAGGAGCTGTTCGAACAGCTTCGCAAAAAGGGGTATCTAAATGTGCGAGTCGACGGCGAGATGCGGGAAATCTCTCAGGGAATGAAGGTTGACCGATATAAGAACCACACTATTGAAGTAGTTATCGACCGGCTTAAAGTGTCAGCCAAAGATGAAGAACGCCTTCGCGACACCATCAGTACCGCACTACAGCAAGGAGGGAAACAGTTATCAGTCTACGATGTTGATGCTGATAGCATGGGGCATTACAGCCAGCTTTTGATGGATCCCGAAACCGGGCTATCTTATCGCGAACCGGCTCCTCACAACTTCTCGTTCAACTCTCCCCAGGGAGCTTGCAACTGCTGTAAGGGTCTGGGGTATGTCAACATCATCGACCGTGACAAGCTGGTGCCCAACCCCAATCTGTCAATACGCGAAGGAGGTATTGTGGCATTAGGCAAATACAAAAACTCGATGATATTCTGGCAGATACAAGCTATCTGCGAGAAGTACGGTCATACCCTCGACACTCCCATAAACCAGCTCTCAGATGAAGCGATGTCTGACATTCTCAACGGCACCACAGAGCGTCTTCCCATCAAAAATGAGACAATGTCCACATCCAACTACTTCCTGTCTTATGAAGGGTTGATAAAATACATCGAGATGCAACTGGGCGACGATGCGTCAGCGTCGGCCCAAAAATGGAGTGGTCAATTTTACTCGCAAGCAGTTTGCCCCGAGTGTCATGGCGACCGTCTTAACCGTGAAGCTCTTCATTATTTTATCGGTGATAAGAATATTGCCGATCTCTCCAGGATGGACATAGCCGACCTATACGAGTGGACAAAAACTGCTGAAGCCCTTTTCCCCCCTACACAAGCTATAGTGGCACACGAGATTCTCAAAGAAATCAACTCGCGTCTCAGCTTTCTGATTGACGTAGGATTGGAATATCTGTCGCTCAATCGCAGCTCGGCATCATTATCGGGCGGTGAGAGTCAGCGCATAAGGCTTGCCACTCAGCTCGGTTCGGAGTTGGTCAACGTGCTTTATATCCTTGACGAGCCTTCGATTGGTCTTCACCAGCGTGATAATCTAAGGCTTATAAATTCACTCAAACATCTGCGCGACGCCAACAACACCGTAATCGTAGTTGAACATGACAAAGAGATGATGCTTGAATCAGACTATGTGGTCGACATTGGCCCAAAAGCCGGCCGAAAGGGAGGTGAGGTGGTATTTCAAGGCACTCCCAAGGAGATGCTTACCACCGACACTCTCACTGCTCAGTACCTCAATGGCAAAAAGAGTATAGCTATACCCGCCGGTCGCCGCGAGGGCAAAGGCACTTCGTTGAAATTGATTGGCTGCACGGGTCATAATCTGAAGTCGGTAGATGTTGAATTTCCTTTAGGGTGTTTCATATGTGTAGCCGGCGTGTCGGGTAGCGGCAAGTCTTCGCTTATCAATGGCACGCTTCAACCTATACTGAGCCAAAAATTCTACCGCTCACATACCCAGCCCCTACCCTACAAATCAATTGAGGGGCTTGATAATATCGACAAGGTTGTTACAGTCGACCAGTCGCCATTGGGAAAGTCACCAAGGTCCAATCCCGCCACATATACTGGTGTTTTCTCCGATATCCGCTCGCTATTTGTTGAGCTCCCCGAGGCCAAGATTCGCGGCTATCGTCCCGGTCGATTCTCGTTTAACGTAAGTGGTGGTCGATGCGAAGTGTGCGGAGGCAACGGCTACCGCACGATCGAGATGAACTTCCTGCCCGATGTACTCGTGCCATGCGAAGCATGTGGCGGTCGAAGGTACAACCGCGAGACACTTGAGGTGCGCTACCGCGGCAAGTCGATAGCCGATGTCCTCGACATGACTATTAATCAGGCTGTGGATTTTTTTGCCGGACACCCCAAGATTTTGTCCAAGATCAAAGTGCTACAGGATATTGGTCTGGGGTATATCAAGCTGGGACAGCCATCAAGCACCCTTTCCGGGGGAGAAAATCAGCGTGTCAAGTTGGCTACAGAGTTGGCCAAGCGCGACACCGGGCGCACAATGTTTATTCTTGATGAACCTACCACGGGCCTTCACTTCCACGACATTGAGGTGCTTCTGGGCGTGCTCAACCGCCTTGTTGACCGAGGAAACACGGTAGTGGTGATTGAGCACAACCTCGATGTGATAAAATCGGCCGACTGGGTCATCGACATGGGCCCTGGGGGAGGAAAAAACGGAGGAACTATTGTTGCTGCCGGAACGCCCGAAGATATCGCTGCCGGCACGTCGCCCACCTCGTCATATCTCGCCCAAGAACTTGCTTAGCTGAAAATTTGTCATGCTGCTTAACGTTATTTATGACAATTTAGTCATAAATCGGTTTGGCACGCTCGTTGCTGATTGTTATAATATAAAACTTAAAAACATAAAAACTTTACTACTATGCAATCAGGAAATATTGGAGTAACCACCGAGAACATTTTCCCGGTTATCAAAAAATTCCTATACAGCGACCACGAAATCTTCCTTCGGGAATTGGTGTCTAATGCTGTTGATGCTACACAAAAGCTCAAAACCCTTGCCTCATTTGGCGAGTTTAAGGGTGAGTTGGGCACACTTGATGTGCGTGTTACCATCGACAAGGATGCCGGCACGCTCACCATCAGCGACCGAGGCATCGGTATGACCGCCGAGGACGTTGATAAATATATCAATCAGATAGCCTTCTCTGGGGCCGAAGAGTTTCTTGAAAAATACAAGGACACGGCCAACTCCATCATAGGCCACTTCGGCTTGGGATTCTACTCAGCATTCATGGTGGCTAAGAAGGTGCAGATACGTACTCTTTCATGGAAGGAAGGCGCTGAAGCAGTGGAATGGACTTGCGACGGAAGCCCGGCCTACACCATGGAGCCCTGCGACAAGACCGACCGCGGCACCGACATCATCCTGTATATCGACGATGACGACAAGCAATTTCTTGAGCAGTCGCGTATCGACTCACTCCTTAAGAAGTATTGCCGATTCCTCCCCGTTCCTGTCATTTCCGGCAAGGAGCAGGAGTGGAAAGATGGCAAGTATGTCGACACCGACCGCGACAATGTAATCAACGCCATGGAGCCGGCCTGGATGAAAAAACCAGCCGATCTCACCGACGAGGATTACCTCCGTTTCTACCATGAGCTATATCCCGGTCAGGACGATCCCCTATTCTGGATTCACCTCAATGTCGATTACCCCTTCACTCTCACCGGTATTCTTTACTTCCCTAAGATTAAGAACAATATCGACCCGGGGCGCAATCGCATACAGCTTTATTGCAACCAGGTCTATGTCACCGACCAGGTGGAGGGTGTGGTGCCCGAGTTTATGATGCTCCTGCAAGGCATTATCGACTCTCCCGACATACCGCTTAACGTGTCGCGTTCATATCTTCAGGCCGATACGGCAGTTAAGAAGATTTCAAGCTACATCACCAAGAAAGTAGCTTCGCGTCTCGACGACATCTTCAAGGCCAACCGAGCCGACTTTGAGTCGAAGTGGGACGACATCAAGATATTCATTGAATACGGTATGCTCACCGACCAGAAGTTTGCCGATGCCGCGATGAAGTTTGTTCTCGTTAAGGACACTGAAGGCAAATACTTCACCCTCGATGAGTATAAGACGCTCATAGAACCCACGCAGACCAATAAAGATGGCGACATCATATATCTATACACCACTAATCCTACCGACCAGTATCAATACATCAAGGGCGCAACCGACCGGGGTTATTCAGTACTGGTAATGGATGGTCAGCTTGACCCGCATTTTATCGGCCTGCTTGAGCAGCGTCTTGAGAAATCGCACTTTGTGCGTGTCGACTCCGATGTTATTGACAATCTTATCGCCAAGGAGGATAAGAAATCGGTGCTCCTCACCCCCACTCAGCGCAATATTCTCACCACCATCTTCCGTTCGCAGACTCCTAAAGTCGACAAAGCCGAATTCCTCGTATCGTTCGAGGCCCTAAAGCCTACCGACTCACCAATTGTCATCACTCAGAACGAGTACATGCGACGCATGAAGCAGATGGCCGAGATGCAACCGGGCATGAGCTTCTATGGCGAGCTTCCCGATAGCTACAACCTTATCGTCAACACCGAGCAACCCCTTGTTGAGAAAGTACGTGATGCCGCCACAGCTGCTCTCGCCGACAAGATCAGCCCGCTGGAGACCGAGGTTGAAGCCGCCAACAAGGCTATCACCGAGATTCGCGACAATGCCAAGGATGGCAAACTCAATGATGACGAGAAGAAGCGTAGCAGCGACTTGGAAGCCCGAGTCAACGAATTACGCACTGAGCAAGAGACACTTATCACCGAGTACGCTTCGACACAGCCACTTGTTAAGCAACTTATCGACCTGGCTCTGCTTGGCAACGGACTTCTCCGAGGCGAAGCCCTTAGCCAATTTATAGCCCGCTCAGTATCGCTCCTCTAAACAACATCAAACACCTTATAAATAAAAATGTCCGCTGTTTACCGTAGCGGACATTTTTATTTATAGTTGGATTTCGTGCCAGGTGGGGCGGATGTCGGGGAGCAGGCGATGACGAAAATCGTCCATCGTCAGCCGCATGTAGCATGTGGTAGTGCCATCGGTGCCTCCGTAATCCTTGTTCTCAAATATGTCGGTGTCGATGGCAAGCTCGATGTCGGCGGTATTAGGCAGCAGCAACCCGAATATCGTAGATGCACCTACCTCGCAATGCAGCCGCTCAAGGAGCGTTTGCGCCGGAGCGAACGAAACTCTACTGCAACCCATTGCTGCTCCGAAATCGCGCGTCACAAATGGTTTGTCTCCAGGCATTACAAGCAAATAGTAATGTGTCTGCTGCCTGTTGCATAGCAGCAAGGTTTTCACCGTGTGCATATCCAATGCGCGGTCAATGTTGATGCAATCCTCCATCGTGATTGCCGGGTCGCAATCTATGCGACTGAACTTGATGCCCAGCCGCTCCAATGTTGTATAAGTTAGCTCCTGAAGGTCAGTTACGTACTGTTCAGGCGCCGTACTCTTTATTTCTGATGTGTAGAATCCCACAATTTTGCGATATCTTTATATTCGGCAATATATGGCTTTAACCAAATTATAATTTAGAATATGTCAGAATGAGAACCTGTCCGAAGAAACAAAAGGGTTAAATTCATATCATTCTGTTCCCAAATCATTAGCCAGTCACTGTTTCGACCATTAATATGACATTCCCATCTCCCTGGATATTTGCCAACGAGCTTGTGAGGTCTATATTCCGGCGGTAAAGACCCTGTTTCAACCAGAATGCTAATTGCCTTAGTTATTAACTCAACGGGCAAACCCCGTTTCACAAGACGTTTATAATCCTTTTTAAAGGTACCTGTATAGTTAATTGAGTATGCCATTTTTCAACTGTTGAGTTGGTTAATTAAGTCCTCAACGCTATTGGCATGAAAAACTCGACCTGCGGCTACGTCCTCAAGTGCTTCGTCAAGACCTGTTTTGCGTTTGCGTGATGTTTTTGAGATGGTGACGCTGTCAAATTTAGCTAACAGTTTTTTTATCAGATTAGCTTCTTTGGGATCGGTAATAGTCAAAGTAATCTGTGTCATATCAATAGTATTTCTATGGTAACAACAAATGGAGGCGAGAGATGGTGTGCTCTCTCGACCTCTTGAGTTGTGTGATCCGGCCGCGACTCGAACGCGGGACCGACTGCTTAGAAGGCAGTTGCTCTATCCAGCTGAGCTACCGGACCGACCTTAATTTGAATTTGGTGCAAAGGTAATGAATTTATCTATGCTACCAAAATATATTTGTGACGCTCGTTTATAATATGTTGTAACCGAAGGTCACGTCCCAGCACTTATTCTTGCCCGATAGGTCATGTCGCAGCTCTACGGGCTGCTTATATATGTTGCGGCAACCGGCCTCGTAGTGTATCGACAAGTGGTAGCGCCCCAACAGAGTGAGCCCACCACCTATTTTAAAGCCCCAGTCGTATGAACGCATAAAGCCGTGGTCGCCGTAAATGTCGCGTTTGTAGTTGACATCCTGCACGTTGGGGGTCGATACAGTGTACTTGTCATTGCCCCCCAATCCCCATTGGAAATACGGACCTACCTCGGCGCGAACCTGAAAGAGCGAGGTGAGGTTGACGCGGAACGACAACATAATCGGTACATTAAAGTTGTACGACCGGATGTGTCCCGACTCAATATGATCGAGCATTCCCACTTCGCCCACAGCGGTAGGGGTGTTAAACTCGTAGCGGTAGTCCATATTGCGCGACTGGAAATAGAATCCGGGCTGCAATGCGAAGCATTTAGCGATATTGAGATCAACCACCACACCCCCGGTAAACCCTGTGCCCCAATCAGTCGATGTCCACCGATACTCAGGATTGGCATAAGTATAGTTATTACTCATATTGGAAGTGTTGATACCAAGGCGTACGCCCACGTTAATGGGTTGGCCGGGAGCACCAAAGTCGAGGATGTCTGCCCTTAAAGGAGCTATAGTCACCACCGACAGGGTGAGAATGAGGAGTAATCGTTTCATTTAAATGTATTAATGTGATGAGAGAATAATCAATTTTTCATTGCGCATCTTTAGCGGAGTCGGTCGCTGCGGCAGGTATAGCTGTTTCGTCAGCTTCTTCCTGACTCTCGTCCTCATCCATGTGCTTCATCTTCACCTTATATTCATCAAACCCCTCGCCATACACGCCATTGACGTTGGCCTGGGTGACAAATGCATTCTTATCAATCGACTTGATGATACGGAACATTCTCACTGACTCTATCTTGCGGCACATCACCAGCAGCACCTTAACCTCTTGCTTGCTGTACCACCCCATGCCTGTGAGCACTGTACAGCCGCGGCGAGCCTCATTGTTGATCGCCGTAGCTATCTTGGCCCACTTGGGCGAGAATATGATGAACTGACAAGCCTGGCGGTTGGTATTGATCATCTGGTCGGTGACCCATGCCACGAGAAATAGCACCACAAAACCGTAAACCACCTTATCTATCTGATGAAACAGCAAGTACGACGATGAAATGATGGTCATATCCACATACAGCATCGTGCGCCCTATCGTCACATTGCTCACCTTAGCCACCATGGCGGCAATAATATCAGTACCGCCGGTCGAACCGTTGTGAGTGAACGCCATACCCACACCTACGCCACACAATATACCGCCAATTATCACATTCATAAATGACTGCTGAGGTATAAGCGGCTCCGGAAAGAATGGCTGCAATATACCTATTGCGAGCGAAATCACAGTCGCGCCAAATATCGTGCGAATCACAAACTGCCGCCCCACCACCTTGTAGGCCATTGCGATAAGGATAAGATTGAATGCGTATTGCGATATAGCCACAGGCACACCAAAGATGAAGTAGACAAGTGATCCGAGACCTGTTACGCCACCGATCACCACTTTTTCTGGGAGAATGAACGCTGTAAAGCCAAACGCATAGATGAAGATGCCGAGCACTATCAATACGTAGTCTTGAGCATTAAGCCATAGTTTGCGACTGTTTATGGTCATGGTTTAAATTGAATTTTCCGCAAAGTTACATAGAAATTTTTGTTTTTTCACACCTTTTAAGCTGGAAAGCAACACCAATCTACCGCGTCAATCCTCCCCACACTCGCTTCGCTCATGTGGGGTTCGATACTCCACCGCCGCACTGCCCCGCGTCGCGGGGCGCTATTGTAGCCTATGGTAAGCTCCGCGTTAGCGAGCGTAACCATAGGGTCAAGCCATACACACAAATAACTGCTCGGCGTAGCCGGGCGCCCCGCTATGCGGAGCGGATTGGTGAGGGTGTGGCGGCATCAACCTACGGCTGCGCTCGCTACGCGGAGCTTGCCGCAGGCTAACATTCGCGCCCGGCTACGCCGAGCCGATACCCAAAGGCACAAAAACCGCGTAGCGGTAGAAAGAATGTAGCCGTGGGTGCAACCCACGGAATAGCGTTTTGTGTTGTAATTGACCGATTTATCGGTCAAATGGCCGCATTATTCGACCAATCTTTGGTCGTTACCACCGTGGATACCCCACATCCGTGGGTTAATCACCCACGGCTACCATATTGTGTGGCCACGCCACACCACCCCATCGGACGCTCGGCCGAGCGTCCCTACTTATGGGGAACTCATAACGCGAGGCGCAAGCCGAGGTTCCTGTCCCGAATGCTCGGAGAATTGTAGTTGCGAAAAGCAATACGACAGTAAGCAGCGGAGTTGCTCCAGCTACCGCCGCGAAACACGCGATAGGAGCTATTACGCGGGCTGTTATAGTTACTACTATACTTGTCCGAACACCATTCCCACACATTGCCCGACATGTCGTATAGGCCCAATTCGTTCGGCGACTTTGTTCCTACGGCGTGAGTCTTGCTTCCGCTATTACCAACATACCATGCCACATTAGATAAATTATTGCTCCCTGAGTACTTATAGCCGTTGCTGCGACGTCCTCCCCGCGCGGCATATTCCCACTCAGCCTCGGTGGGAAGACGGAATTTCTTGCCAGTAATCTTATTGAGTTTCTTGATGAACTCCTGGCAGTCGTCCCACGACACACGCTCCACAGGCAGATTATCCCCCTTGAAGCCTGACGGATTGCTTCCCATCACAGCCTGCCATTCCTTTTGAGTTACTTCGTATTTACCGATATGAAATGATCCCACGCTCTCCTGATGCACGGGCTTCTCATTATCCCATGCGTCGGAATCATCCGACCCCATCTGATACGTGCCACCCTCGATATACACCATGTTCTTGAGCAGATTGCTGATCACAGGGTCAAGTGTCTCCCTATTGGAAGAATTGTTCGACTGTTGCGGCGGTTTTGCCTGACTTTGCTGGGGCTTTTGAGCCGGCTGAGGCTTTTGTGCAGGTTGCGGCTTTTGTGCAGGTTGGGGCTTTGGAGCCGGAGTTTCCGCCGGAGTCGGGTCAGTTTTCCCCGGATTACGCTTAATGGGTGCCTGACTGTTAGCGGCAACGACCGCAAGGATTAGGAAAAGAAATATCAGTTTTATCTTTCTCATGTACTTTAGCTTATTTTATTTCCTCAATAACTCTACCGTCCGATGAGTACCATTTTCCCTTATGGGGGACTCTGTCACGGAATGACCCTTCAAAGTATTCACCCGACTCCTTATCAACATATTTCCCCTCGTCAAACTGATTACGGTGGAATGTGCCGGTGAAGGTGTCACCATTTGAAAGTGTGTAGGTGGCTTCTCCCTCAAGCTGACCTTTCACAAAATATCCATCATATGTGGCTCCGGCAAGCTCTCCACGGGTTATTGTCATAACACCCTTACCGTGAGGAGTCGATGTGACCACCTCTCCAATGGTGTCGTTGACTACCTGACCCGAATATATCGCTGCCCCCAATGGAGACTCCCACTCCATATCAGTTACTTCTTTTGGTGCTTCGGCTACCGGGTTTATACTATTTGTCACTATGGCTGTCGTATCTGATGATGTGCCTCCTGCGCCTGATGTTATTTTGGGCATGAGGAAGAACATTGCGACCACCAACGCAGCCACTATCAGTGCTACAACGATATATACATTTCGGTTGCTGCGCTTTTGGGGAGCCTTGACAGTTATAGGCTTTTGGAGTTGCGGAATAAATTTTTCTTTTGATACAGTTGGTTTGTTTCTGTCCTTTATCTCGGTCTCCTCGCTTGCGCCATCTTGGCCCTGAATGTCGCGGATGAACACGGTGACGTCGGGGTGTCTCCCTTTGCGCCCGAGCGACATTGCACGTGATATGGGGGCAATCAATCTCTGAGGAATTGTGTCAGGAAATGTCAGCTCCTCGTCGCCGCGCATGGTGGCACGCAAAGGCACGGTGCCCGACAGCAGGTAATACAGCGTGGCGGCAAGTGAGTAGATGTCGGTCTGAGGGGCAAATTCTCTCACCCCTCCCTCATTGTACTGCTCCAGGGGGGCGAACCCGTGCGAGAAGCCCGGCGCCATCGTCGAGGTCTGCTTGCCGTCGGAGTCGTATTGCTTCGACAGGCCGAAGTCTATCAATATGGGGGTGTCGTCGCCGTGGCGCACCATAATGTTGGCCGGCTTGACATCAAGATGATTCAACTTCCGCTGATGGATATAATCCAATGCGCTCCCCACTTTGGCGATATACCCGACAGCGCTCTTTTCGGGTATGGGGCCGTTATTACCCACCATCGTGGAGAGGGATTCACCCTCTATATACTCCATTACGTAGTAGGCGGTGTTGTTCTCCTCAAAGGCGGCGAAGATGCGTATGATATTCGGATGGTCGAATTTCGCTATGTTGCGGGCCTCCTTGAGGAATTTCGCCTTAAGGCGGTTGACAAATTCAGCGGTATTCTTGGTGCCGAGCTGGACCTGGCTTGTGGTCTCGTCACGTTCGCAATAATCTTTGGGGAAGAACTCCTTGATGGCCACCAACCGTTGCAGATTGAGGTCGGTGGCGAGGTAGGTGATGCCGAACCCTCCCTGGCCCAGCACCTGCTCTATGCGGTATGTGCCTTGGTGCAACAGCGTACCCGATGCCAGTGTCTGCATGATAACTCTCTGTAGTGTTGGATTATTAATTGTCGCAAAGATAACTCTTTTTTGCAATTATTTTAAATATAGCTCTTCAAAACCCGAAAACAATCGAAAAATAGGGGTGTTAGCGTTGGGTTGTCAGTCCGAGGGAGAGTACCGAGAGTTTTACGCTCGGATTGGCTCTGTGAACAGCCTGACAGCACGACAGGATGGTAGAGCCGGTGGTGATAATATCGTCGACGATGAGCAGGTGCAGATTATCGAGCTCGTCGGGATATTCCACAGTATAAACGTCAGAGGCATTAAGCCAGCGCTCAAGGCGTCCGAGGTGCGTCTGTGAGCCGTGTCGGCGAGTGCAGCGCAGATTGTCAAGCACAGGCAAATCCGCCACCAGCCCAACCTCACGCGCTATCACCTCGGCCTGGTTGTACCCTCGCCGCATCTTCTTCCAGGGATGCATAGGCACCGGAATCACTGCGTCTATCCCATCAAACCAATGTTCATTGCGCAGCATTGCGGCATGGGAGTGTGCCAGATCCCGGTCAATCGATGGTTGGCGTCGATACTTGGCGTCGACAAGTAGTTGGGCATATGGCGTGCCGGGTGAGTAATGGAAGTATGCAGCAGCTTTAAAAATCCGGGGGCGCGTGGAGGCAATGCGCCGATGTATGGTATTATCGGCGTGGCGATGAGTATTGGTGACGGGCATATCCAACTTGCAGCCAAGGCATAGCGTGTGTTCGCCCGCAACGAGGGTTTGGCCGCATACCTTACACACGTTGGGCCATAGCATATCGACCAACGCCCCACCCCACTCCTTAATCCATGTCGTCATCCTCTCGGGCTAAGTTTTTTAAAGCGGCATTGATTGTCGAAGCATCGTAACCGCGCGATGCGAGGTGACGGTAAATCTTCACCTTGGCCGTGTAGTCAATCACCCCCAGCGAGCGTGCCTTGGCTCGGGCCACTGTCGTGGCACCCTCTATCCATTCCTCAGGGTTGATGCTGGCAAGAGCATCAGCTATCGTGCTCCTGTCGATACCCTTGGTATACATAGCCATACTGATTTTTCGCTGCCCCCAACGTGAGTAAATAGCCTGCTGGCGAACATATGCCACGGCAAAACGCTGATTGTCGATAAATCCTTGTTCGATAAGCGAATCCACGATCTTCGCCGCATCACTGTGCGAAATACCCCACCCCATGATACGTCTTATCATCTCGGTGGCAGAGTATTCGGCTCGTGCGCAAAGGCTTTCAGCCTTAAGTGTGGCATCTTCTATGGAAGTCGTGCGTCGTGGTGTCATGTGTTACAGCGATAGATTTCCCACAAAGGTAACAATATTGCGCAACTCCTTAAAGATTCTGGGATTTTTTGTACTTTTGGCACAACTTTTGCTATGGATAAAGCGTAATAGCCTTATCGGTATTTTTTAAAAGAAATAAAGTTAATATGAGCATAGAAACCCAAGGATTTTTTTCGTTTAATTCAGTCGACAAGGAGTCACAGGCCGAGCGTATCGAGGCCATGGATGCTTTAACGCTCCTGCCAACGCGCAATCTGGTGTTGTTTCCGGGAGTGTCGCTCCCCATTACGCTTGGCAGGGCTTCGGCTATCGAAATTGCTGAAACTGCCGAGCGCGACTCATCACTTATAGGCGTGGTATGTCAGCTCGATGCCGATGTAGAAAATCCCGGCATCAACGATTTGTTTAAATATGGTGTTTATGCCCGGGTGCTCAAGGTGATAACGATGCCCGACGACACAAAGATGGCCATCGTACAATCATTCGACAAGTTTAAAATCCAGGCTCAGGTGGCCGGAAGCCGGCTCCTTACCGCAAGCGTAAAGACGGTAAATGAAATAATTCCTAAGGCCGATAATAAGGAGTTTAAAGCACTGGCGCAGTCAATCCGCACCGAAGCACAACAGCTGATGAAGGCTACTGACAATCGACCGGACGTGATGTTCAACACATCGGACGACACCAATCCTACTGATATTGTCAACATCACAGCCTCAACACTCCCATTGCACCCGAAAGTGAAAATGGAGCTTCTTGCCGAGCGATATGTGCGTCACCGCGGCCAGGAACTGCTCGCCGAGCTGGCTAAAAGCATGGAGATGGTGCGCATAACCCGTGAGCTTCAGTCGCGAGCCAAGCATTCGCTCGACGACAAGCAGCGCTCAGTTTTCCTACAGCAACAGATGGAGGAAATCCGCGCCGAGCTCTACGGCGACGAAGATGAAATAGAGACCCTTAAAAAGAAGGGTGACGAAGCTCACATGCCCGAACATGTGGCTAAGGTTTTCGGCAAGGAGCTTGAAAAACTCCGCCGCATTCCGCCACAGTCGCCCGACTACGCTGTGCAGTACGCCTACCTTTCAACTCTTCTCGAACTCCCATGGAACGTACATTCTGAAGGGTCAACCGATATCCCTGGGGCATCGCAAGTGCTTGAAGCCGACCATTATGGCCTTGAGAAGGTGAAGGAGCGCATACTTGAGCAACTGGCTGTGATGATCAATAATCCCGACGGGCGTTCACCCATCATATGCCTGGTAGGCCCTCCCGGCGTGGGCAAAACCTCGCTGGGGCAGTCGATAGCGCGCGCTTTGGGGCGGAAATATCAACGCGTATCGCTGGGAGGTGTCAATGATGAGTCGGAAATCCGCGGCCATCGGCGCACATATATCGGCGCAATGCCGGGTCGAATCATCGACGCCATAAAACGTGCCGGAACTTCCAACCCGGTTATTATCCTCGATGAGGTAGACAAGCTGGGCCGCGACTTCAAAGGCGACCCCTCTTCGGCTCTGCTCGAAGTGCTTGACCCAGAACAAAATTGTCACTTTCACGACAATTATATCGACGTGGACTTCGACCTCTCGAACGTATTATTTATAGCCACCGCCAATACGCTGTCGACCATGCAGCAGCCACTTCTCGACCGCATGGAGGTGATCGACATAGCCGGCTACCTGCCTGAGGAGAAGGTGGCTATTGCTCGTCAACACTTCTTACCCCGAATCAACAAGGAGCTTAACACCGAATGGCTCAATGTCGAAATACCTGATGAAACGCTCTATGCCATCGTTGAGCGCTACACTTCGGAAAGCGGAGTGCGCCAGCTTGAAAAACGCATATCGCAGATAATGCGCAAATTACTTTTGGCCAAGATGAGCGGTAAGGAGATTGAGCACTCAATAAGGCCCGAATCGCTCACGCCATTGCTTGGCGCTCCGGCATATAGCCGCGAACGCTATGAGGGGAATAACTTCGCCGGGGTGGTGACAGGCCTGGCATGGACAGCCGTTGGGGGTGAAATACTATATATCGAGTCTTCACTCACACGTGGTAAGGGTGACAAGCCCACACTCACAGGCAATCTTGGTGATGTAATGAAGGAATCGGCAATTTTGGCAATGCAATATGTCAAGGCTCATGCTGCAAAGCTTGGCATCAATCCAGCTATTTTCGAGAATTATCAGCTTCACATCCACGTGCCTGAGGGGGCTATCCCCAAGGATGGTCCATCGGCGGGTATCACCATGGTCACCTCGATTGTGTCGGCCATGACGCAGCGCAAGGTTCGTGAACGCCTGGCTATGACCGGTGAGATCACTCTGCGCGGACGCGTGCTCCCGGTGGGAGGCATTAAGGAGAAGATTCTTGCCGCCAAAAGGGCGGGCATCACCGACATTATCCTGTCGGTTGACAACCGCAAGGATGTTGACGACATACATCAGCGATACGTAGATGGGCTTACCTTCCACTACGTCAATACGATTGACGAGGTGCTGGACTATGCGATCACGGATGAAAAGGTAGATAATCCCATCACTTTTGACTTGAACTGATGATATGGCAATGGGGCTGTGTGATTGTCATCATATTGCTCGCAATGATGGCACTGTTGCGCAGGGCTTTTGCCCGTAGGCAACCCAACTCACCTGCTGATTGCGGAGAAAAAGAATTCGTCGATAATGGTTGCGACCACTGTCCGGTCAAGGAACATTGTCGCAAGTCTCAATGATAAATGCACAAAATGCACAGAATCCAAAAAATAAAGCATTTTTTTGGCGAAACATTTGTGAAAACCAAAAAATGAAGTTACCTTTGCACTCGCAAAACGGCAATGGCGGGATAGCTCAGTTGGTTAGAGCGTCGGATTCATAACCCGGAGGTCCCGAGTTCAATTCTCGGTCCCGCTACCATAAAGAAGCAGTCGACACAAATCGGCTGCTTCTTTTTTTTCACTTTCCTCAGTAGACTACTGCATCAGAAAGGTTTGCGGTATTTATCGTCGGTAGTATCTGTGTCGTCGAGTATGCTCAGATAGCTGGAATAGCGCGACTGGGCAATACGATGGTCATCGAGCGCACTGAGCACTGCGCATCCGGGTTCGTGAGTGTGTGTGCAGTTGCCGAAGCGGCACTCTCTACCCATTTCGAAAATCTCAGGGAAAAAGTGCGCAACCTCCTCGCGCTTAAAATCAATCGTGCCAAACCCCTTAACACCAGGGGTGTCGATAATCCAACCACCCTCGGGAAGAGGGAACATGGCAGAGAATGTGGTGGTGTGCATGCCGGTGTCATGAATGTCGGAGATGGCTGCCGTACGCAAGTCAAGGCCTGGCATCAGATCGTTGATGATAGTAGTCTTACCTACCCCCGAGTTGCCCGAAAGCAGCGTTACCTTATCTTTCAGGCACTCACGCAGAGCATCAATCCCATCACCTGTTTTAGCTGACAGATGGAGCACCTTATACCCAATCGATTGATATAGATGGGTCACGGCATTAAGAAGGTCGATATCTTCGGCTTCGGTGAGCAAATCCACCTTGTTGATTACAACAGTAGCGCTCACCTGATAAGCCTCAGCTGTAGCAAGAAAGCGGTCAATAAATGTAGTGGAGGTGGCCGGATGTGCCAGTGTGACTATTAGCATCGCCTGGTCCAGGTTAGCGGCTATTATATGCGACTCCTTCGACAGATTGCTGGCACGACGTATTATGTAGTTGCTACGCGGCTCTACCACTTTTATCAACCCCGTATTGTCGGTGTTGACAATAATTTCCACACGGTCACCCACCGCTACTGGGTTGGTGGTGCGGATACCTTTGAGCCGGAAGTTGCCTTTTACCTTGCAAGGCACCTCGTTGCCATCATCGGTAAGCACCATATACCAGCTTCCGGTATTCTGTATCACCAATCCTCTTTGCATTGTGTTATCGATAATATATGTTGCGCAAATGTAACCAATAAAATCGAAATGAAAAAATAGTCAGACCAACGCAAGTGCTGTTTGGTCTGACCATATCAGTGTATTTACTTCTTATTATTCAGCTGCGGGATAATCATAATAATCAGGCTCCGCAGCGGCTGCTGTCTCGACGGCCGCAGCTTCAGCCTCCTGATAATAATTATAATCGTCGGTATACATCACTTCTGCAGGTGTCTCTACTACAACTTCCTCTTCTTCGAGATACGATTGTGTAGGCGCAAGTATCTGTTCAGTGGAATCCAACGACTCATCATCGCTGTAATAATAGTTACTCACAGGGTAAATGGCCTTTACTGTATCGCGGACTTTGGGGAGATCAGACAGCACCAGGTGGTAATCACCGAATGACATAGATTCGATATCGAGCTTCTTATTGATTACCTTACCTTTGCTATCGAGCACAACATAATAATTACCTTCCTGCGCAATGATGGTCTCAGCTGATTGCGACAGCACACTCATGGATTTATAATCCTCGAACTTATCGAGGGTCTCACCTTCGCGATCTATCAAACGATATTCATCGCCCATATTAGCCAGGAACTTGCTCCAAGATTTATTGAAAGGGATGATATAATCATATTTGCTGGCCTTGATAAGTACCTCACCTCCAGCGTCATCGTATTCCAAAAGTCCGCAACAATCACCCTCTCCTCTGTATATCAAGTATTTTCCATTGAACTCAACTACATCCTTTACTTCCTTAGGGCATTTCACCACATCACCGTCAACTGTTATGAACGCATAGCGCTCATCGTCTAAACATATAATGCATTTTCCGTCGTAGATCAATGACCTAACTGATTTGCACGTCTTGATTGCGTTGACTACGTTGCCGTTGTGATCTATTATTTGATACTTGGTTTTGTTATTATCCTTGTCGGTGCTACTCGCCACAGAGTAGCCATCGTTAAAAAGCTGCAGATTGTCGTACTTACATGACACCGTCAGCTCACCATCGTGATTGAAAGCGCCATACTTTCCTTCCTCGTTCTGCACGATAAGCATTCCATCACTAAAGAAAGAACTTGCATAAATTATCTCCTTCCCTTTTTGAGGGGAGAGTGTGTACATCTCCTCACCATCACGGTTGATGACAGTGATTCGCTTACCTTCACGCACTACTGGTGCGTAATCATCAATTACAAACAAGCCTGTTGCCTTAAGATTATCACAGCCTGATACAAGCCGGGGCTTAGCGTCGGCATAATATAACGAGTATCCTTTACCCTCACGCACGGCAAAGATTCCATTGTATGCGGTTGAGGGACAGTTTTTAAACTCCGACTCAAATAGTATTTCGCCGTCCTTCGACATCATACCCCACGACTTCTCACCGGCAAGTTTTACCGGGAAATACTCTGGGTCGATATCATCCAGCTGATTCCCTTTCGAACACCCTGTCATGAGCGATAGGGCGATGAATGAAGGTAGTATAATATAACACAGTTTCATGATTGAATATTGATTAATAGTCGTAATCTGCTTCATCTTTTAGTTTCTGTAGGTCAGATCGGACTGTACGGGGCACATAATAGTCATACTCCTTTATCTCTTGCTTTTTGTCCTTTACTTTACCCTCCTCGTCAATTATATACCATGATTCACCGTCTTTGGCTAATATAGTGAAGCATCCTGGCACCACGTCAATATCCTTATATTCAAGTTTTACCAATGTCTCGTCATCACGGTCGATAATACGATAATCACCTTCATCTACACAAGCAATGAATTTGCTCATTGATGCATTTAGCGGAATCAAATACTTATATTTTTTGGCCTTTATCACCACCTCGTCACCATCGCTGTCGAATTTCATTACTCCCCAATATTCTCCACTGTCGCCTACATACATATAGTAATCCTTATTGCGGTAGCCCGTTCCTCTTACTTCTTTAGGACATTTAAGAATATCACCATCCTTAGTGACAAAGCCACAACGATTGTCGTCAAGGGCTACAGGCACTTTACCTCCGATAAAATAGGCTTGGCGCATAGGTTTATGGCTCGTTGATGCACGATTAATCTTTTTGAGCGATGACACTATATTGCCACTCTTATCAATCAGCTCATATTTTGCTTCATCTTTTTCTTCATTGTAGGTATACGCAATGGCAAGACCCTCGTTGAACAGTGAGATATCGGTATATTTCATTGGAATAATGAGGTCACCATTGGTATTGTAGGCACCCACCTTATCATCCTCATTGGTGGCAATGAGCATACCATCGGAGAAGAATGCCACACACGACACCACCTCTTTCTTATTTACGGGTGATAGCACGAATTTCTCATCACCTTCAGTATCAATTACACTTATACGCTTATCTTTCTTTGCAATGGGAGCAAGCTGCTCACTGAAGAACACACCAGCCGAAGCGAGCTTGTTGCACCCGGGCACCTCTTTAGGACGTTGGTCGGCGTAATAAAGCGTCGTACCTTCCGATTCACCTTCTCCCTCTTTAACTGAGAAGATACCATTGAATACCGCCGATGGCTGATTTTTAAACTCTGATGTAAATAGAATTTCACCATCGGGCGACATCATACCCCATGACTTCTCATTATCAAGCTTAACGGGTATGTACTCTATCTCGAATTTCTCAAGACCTCCTCCTTGACAGCTCGACAGAATAGCTGTAGTGATCAACGCTGATAGTATTAAATTCTTTCTCATTTTGAAGTGGTGTTATATGTGATGGATTATATGCCGTAAAGTTACAATTTTTTTCCCATTCAGCAACCCACCCGCTCAAATTGCATCCAACCGTATCAAAAAGCACACAGGCACTATGCGAATAGACCCGCTATGATACGACACCGCCGCTCTGCGGCTATAACTCTAAAAACTCTAAAAAACGACAGCCGCGCTGTCCCAATAAAGGGAAGCGCGGCTGCTATGTTTTGATTAATTAAAATTAATCGTTGCTCTTCTTTGTGTAAGTAAGGCTGCCAGATGTAAGAGAACCGCCAACACCGTAAACGGTCTGTTTCTTGTCAACAGGCTGACCGTTTTTGTCAACTACGATGTAGTTGTCGCCTTCATTTACCAGGAAGTGGTCGCCTTCATCAAGAGGCATAGCAAACTTGAAGCCGAACTTGTCGCCTACCTTGTCGCCATCTTTATTAACGAGGGTATACTCTTCACCTTCTTTAACGAGGAGGTTACCGTTGTCAAGGATTGAAATAACGCTGTACTTAGCGTTGATGAGTTTCTCCTGATCCTCGTTAAGTTTCTTAAGACCGAAAGATCTCCCTTCGAGGAATACATAATAGTCCTTATTCCATGAACCTACGCCATCACCATTGACTTTGAAGAGCTCTTCACCCTTCTTGTTGATGAAATAGTACTCTGACTTGCCACCATCCTTGGGAGTAACGGTCATCAGAGCTACACCATCTTTAAACTGTGTGAGTTCAGTAGCTTTGTTAATAGCTGTCTCTTCGCCATCTTTGTTTACTACGTAGTAGGTGGTCTCACCCTTATCGTTTGTGATGCTTGCGGTGGCTACACCGTCAACGAAGTCGGTAAGGTAGCTGTACTTAGCCTCAACCTTCTCTTCACCTTCTTTATTGACTGCGCCATACTTGGTTACGTTATATTCATAGCCATCTTTCTTTTCTTTGATTGATTTACCCACAACAAGAAGGCCATCGCTAAAGAATGGATTAGCACTGCTATAGTTTTCGCCAAGAGAAGCTACTTCTTCGCCGTTCTTATCGATGATAGAGATAGGTTTGTCTTTCTTCACTGCAGGAGCATATTTCTCAAATGCGAAGCATCCGATACCGGTGAAGCCTGTGGCAACTTCCTTCTTGGGGTCATCGATGTTGTAAAGTGCATAGTTATCGTCACCAGCTTTCACTGAGAACATACCATTGACAACAGCGGTAGGTGTCTCTTTGAACTCGCTTTCAAAGATAACATCACCGTCGGGTGTGATCATACCCCAGTTTCCTTTGTCAGAAAGCTGTACGGGAATTCCTTCTACTTCAATTTTGCTACCACCACCGCAGCTTGTGAGAAGCAGAGCGGTACCGGCTAAACAAGAAAACAGCACTGAGTGTTTCATAACGTTTTAAAAATTGGTTAAATTACTATAAATGAATTAATTGACTTTCTATTGTTTATTATGCTCTTTAGCACAGCTATTATTGTCGACACACTCACATCGCAGAGGGTTAAGTAAGTGATTTTCGTTCACTTCGTTCACTCTGTAAGTGATTTGTTTTGCAAATATAAACTTTAGAAATCAAATAAAAGACGTGTGAAGAAAAATTTAGTGACAAAGTTAATTTTTTTTAACAAATATAGTATAGTGTAGCGCCATTGTTGGCGCATTCCCGGTCTCACCCATATTTTCCCCAAGCCAGTTCTGTGAGCTGGCTTGGGATTATATAAAGAGCAGCCCTCCGGGCAGTGCTATGGGAGGGGGAGGCACTAATTAAACACCTTAGACAATTTTAGATGTAAGGACACGTTATATATAATGTTATGCTCAAATTTTCATTATGACCAATCGATTGTTATCACATATAGTATTATTGCTCACCTTCATATTTGCGACATCGCCGCAAGTACACGCCCAGGTCAATATCCACGGCAAAGTTGTTGACGAGAAACAGGAGCCGATGGAATTCGTGACAGTTAGGATAGGTGGCACTGCCATAGGGGGCATCACCGGTCTTGACGGCGGATACCAACTGTCGGTACCGACCAATGACACCATCAATGTGATATTCACCTGTATGGGTTACGATGAAGTGACGCGGCAGCTCATAGACGCAAAAAATGACATCACCCTCAACGTCACAATGACACCGAAGTCGCAGAAACTTCAGGAAGTGGAAATCACCGAAATTCGCAAGCAAACCAACCAGATGCAACGCCTTGACGGCGATGCGCTCAAGCTATCGCCCGACGTGTCGGGGGGCTCTGTCGAGTCGTTGCTCACCACAATGGCGGGTGTTAACTCATCCAACGAGATGTCGTCGCAGTACTCGGTACGTGGTGGCACTTACGATGAAAATCTGGTGTACATCAATGGCGTGGAAGTTTACCGTCCGCAGCTCATTACTTCAGGACAACAGGAGGGCTTAAGCGTGATAAATCCCGATATGGTGGGAGCAATTGGATTCTCCACCGGTGGTTTCTCAGCCGAATATGGCGATAAGATGTCGTCGGCTCTCGATATCACCTACCGCGACCCAGAGGCGTTTGAAGGTGCAGCATCGCTCAGCCTGATGGGTGGAAGTCTTACTTTGGGACAAAGCAGCAAAAAGTTCTCTCAACTTCATGGCTTAAGGTACAAGCGCAACTCATCGCTGCTAAGCTCAATGGACACCAAGGGTGAGTATGACCCAAACTTCTTTGATTATCAGACAAATATGACTTTTAGACCCTCAACTAAATGGAAATTGAATTTTTTGGGCAACATATCGATCAACAACTATAGGTTTACTCCGACCGACCGCACCACCAACTTCGGCACATCTGACGATGCCAAGCAATTTAAAGTATATTTCGACGGACATGAGAAGGATAGATTTGAAACATACTTCGGAGCCTTATCACTGACCTTTGAGCCTTCTAAAAAGACCAACTTCACACTCCTTGGAGCCGGGTATCTCACCAACGAGCTTGTGGCCTACGATATCTCCGGCGAATATTGGCTCGACCAGGCAGGCACCACCGGCGGTGCATCGGGCGACGGTGCTATAGGGGGCGAATTAGGCGTGGGCCGCTACATGGAGCACGCACGCAACCGTCTTAAGGCATCAGTGTTCAATATAGCCTTAAAGGGCAACACAGGCATAAACCGTCACACACTCACCTACGGATTAAACTTCAACTCCGAAAAAATAATGGATCGTACACGCGAGTGGGAGCAACGCGACTCATCGGGTTATTCCCTACCCAACGTGCCCGACGCGGTTAAGGTGATATACAATCTCTCATCTCATCACGACCTTACCACAAGCCGCATTGCCATGTTCGTGCAAGACAGCTACAAACTGAGCACCAGTCTCGGCTACTTCTCGTTCAACGGTGGTATTCGTCTGAGCCATTGGAGCTTCAACAAGGAGACATTGGTTTCACCACGCATAGGTGCGGCATTTGTCCCCGACCGAAATAGCAACTGGGCGTTCCGATTCGCTACAGGACTTTATTACCAGTCACCATTCTACAAGGAATTTCGCCTTCCGGTAACAGATGCGGATGGCAATACTACAATAGTGCTAAACGACGATATCAAGTCGCAGCGATCATTGCAATTCATACTTGGCACCGACTACACATTCCGCGCCATGGACCGTCCCTTTAAGCTCTCGGCAGAAGCTTACTACAAGAAGCTCGATGACCTGATACCCTACGAAATCGACAACCTGAAGATCACATACACCGGCGTAAACGGTTCGAACGGATATACCGCCGGACTCGACATGAAGCTTTTCGGCCAGTTTGTACCGGGCACCGACTCATGGGTAAGCTTCTCGCTTATGAAAACTCAGGAGGATCTTAATGGCGTGAAAGTGCCGCGTCCCACTGACCAACGTTACTCCTTCGCTCTGTTCTTTACCGACTATTTCCCAAAATTCCCCAAGCTCAAATTCTCATTGCGAGGCATATTCTCCGACGGTCTGCCCACTACAGCTCCCCGCTCGTCACGCGACAAGGGGTATTTCCGCACCCCGGCTTATAAGCGTGTGGACATCGGACTTAGCTATGCTTTGGTATCGCCGCTTAAAGAAGGTGAAACCCGCAATGGCATCTTCCGACACATTAAGAGCGCATGGCTCGGCGTGGACGTATTCAACCTGCTTGACATTGCCAATGTAAGCTCATACTACTGGGTAACAGATGTCAACAACATACAATACGCCGTACCTAACTACCTCACACGCCGACAGATCAACGTAAGACTGTCGGTAGATTTCTGATTAGAATAAAATACCTGATATGGTGCGTGACTTGGCTTCAGTCTCGCACCATTCGTTTTCTGCGTTTGACTCGGCAGTAATTCCTCCTCCGGCAAACAATCGGTAGTGGCCTGCGAGATCAATCCGCGCACAGCGTAACATCACATAAGCTCGCCATCTAAGAGAGTCAGAAATCGCCACATATCCACCATAGCACTCCCTGGGCGCAACTTCTAAAGATGAAATGTCGGCCAATGCGTCAGTACGCGGATAGCCACCTAACGCAGGGGTAGGACTTAGCACTGATGCGATGCTGTCTGGAGCAATTCCGCAGGTATCCCCGGCAATCATTGTGCACCGATGCTCCACACCACCGCTTCTCAGCGTTACCACGGGGCTTACTTCCGGGCTTAGTCCAAGCTGGCTCAGAGACTCAACAATGGTGTCAGTCACCATCTGCTGTTCAGCAATATTTTTGCTGTCCCAGGGTCCTTCGGTTCCGGCCAGACGTGTACCTGCAAGTGACATTGTGCGAAACCGATGTCGTTGCAGGTCTACATCAAGTAGCAACTCAGGCGTGGAAGCAACCCACAGTCCCGTAACAGGGTGATACCACATGATGCGGAGTGTAGGCTGATCAAGCGACATCAACCGTTGATATACTGTTTCAGCCGGCAAAACTCCACTTCCATTGATGACTCGTGAATACACGGTTTTACCTCCCCGTTGCTTCAGCCGGTTCACAAGCATATTAACTCTCTCCATATAATCCTCTCGGTTGAGCTGTGGGGCTGGCTTAAGGACTTCAACCGGCGATGACATGGCATCAAGGTCTACCCCCGACGTTGACAACCAAGGATAAATCTTAAATTTGACATCAGGATGTGATGCAGTGATGAGAGAAGGCTCACCCCCAGGCTCGCGAAACAGAGCAAAAGGAGTGCCTTGCGTCAGTAACTCGGCTATATCACACATAAACTTACACCGGAGTGGCCATTAGCTCAAACGGTAACGCATCCGTCACCTTTACATTGAGCCATTCTCCAACCTTGAGATTTCGAGTTTTCTCTATCAGCACCTCGGGGTCTACCTCAGGAGAGTCATACTGAGAACGACCAACGTAATAGTCGTCTTCCTCTGTGTCGATAACCACTTCGAGAATTTGACCTACCTTAGTTTGATTGATTTCAAGGGCTATCTCCTCTTGCAATGCCATGAGTAGTGCCAGACGTTCCTCCTTAACTTCCTGTGGTATAGCATCGCTGTAGGTACGTGCGGCATAGGTGTCATCCTCCTCACAATAGGCGAATGCGCCCATACGCTCAAAGCGCTGCTGCCTCACAAATTCGAGAAGTTCCTCGAATTCCTTTTCACCTTCTCCTGGGAAGCCTACCATCAACGTAGTGCGAATGTGAATACCGGGGACGCGTCGACGTATCTCGGCGAGAAGCCGTCGTGTCTCCTCTGCTGTGATGTGCCTTCTCATATTAGTAAGCACCGGATCAGCAATATGCTGCAATGCTATGTCGAGGTATCGGCATACATTGGGATTACGCTCCATGGCGTCGAGAAGCTGCATAGGGAATTGTGCAGGGTAAGCATAATGCAGTCGTATCCACTTCACTCCCTCGACGGCCGCAATACGGTCAATAAGGTCACCAATAGCCTGATGACCATATAAATCAGTACCATAAGCCGAAAGGTCCTGGGCTATGACATTAAATTCTTTGACACCCTTCGCTACAAGATGTCGTACCTCGGCCTCAATATCATCAATTGAACGTGAACGATAGCGTCCGGTAATAATCGGTATAGCGCAGAATGCACAGAATCTGTTACATCCCTCGGCTATCTTGAGATATGCGTGATGAGGTCCGGTAGTAAGGTGACGTTCGTACGACCCCTTATCTGGCCCAGTGTTTGTCAAATCTTCTATCACCTTGGGCCAGTCAAATTTTCCATACCAACCATCCACTTCTGGCAATTCAGATGGCAATTCGTTGCGATAGCGCTCAGAAAGACAGCCCATCACATAAATCTTTTTCAATGCGCCCTCTGATTTTTCACTTGCCAGTTCCAGAATAGTGTTGATTGACTCCTCCTTAGCGTCACCTATAAATCCGCATGTATTGACTATGGCCACGTCGGCATCAGCGTTCTCATCGGTGACAAGCTTAAGGCCGGCATTCTCAAGCATGTGCATAAGCCGCTCGGAGTCAACGAGATTCTTGGAACATCCAAGCGATATTACCTTAACGCTGGTAGGTTTCATAATTGTCACTTGCTGCTGTCGCCGAAGAGCGACTCTACAAATTCTCGCTTGTCGAACACCTGAAGGTCATCAATGCTTTCGCCAAGTCCAATGTATTTTACAGGAATCTTAAACTGATCGCTTATGCCAATAACGACTCCCCCTTTGGCCGTTCCGTCCAACTTGGTTATTGCCAACTCGTTAACCTGTGTAGCTGCAACAAATTGTTTAGCCTGTTCAAAAGCGTTCTGCCCGGTTGATCCGTCAAGCACCAGTAGCACCTCATGAGGTGCGCCAGGCACTATCTTATCCATCACCTTGCGTATTTTGGTGAGCTCATCCATCAATCCCTTTTTGTTGTGAAGGCGCCCGGCAGTATCGATAATCACTACATCAACATCATTGGCCACAGCCGAGGACAGCGTATCATAAGCCACAGCTGCTGGATCTGACCCTATTGTCTGCTTCACCACGGGCACCCCGGCTCGTCTCCCCCACTCATCGAGTTGCTCAATTGCTGCTGCACGGAATGTGTCGGCGGCACCAAGCATCACCGAGTTGCCGGCACGCTTGAATTGAGCCGCCATCTTTCCAATTGTGGTGGTCTTTCCCACTCCGTTTACACCGACCACCATTATTACATGTGGTTTGTGTCCGGCAGGTACTGAAAAGTCAGCCCCTGAAGAATATTCGCCACTTTCGGCAAGCATTTCGGAAATTTCTTCAACAAGCAGTCGATTGAGCTCGGCAGTTCCAACATATTTGTCGCGCGCCACACGATCCTGAAGACGCTCTATGATCTTAAGCGTGGTCTCTACCCCGACATCGGAGGTAACGAACACCTCCTCAAGGTTGTCCAACACATCGTCGTCAACCTTCGATTTACCAGCTATAGCGCGCGTTATCTTGGAAAGCACACCTTGCTTGGTGCGCTCGAGCCCCTTGTCAAGGTTCTCCTTTTTTTTCTCTTTTGAAAAGAAGCTGAATAATCCCATAGTAAGTTGCATTTTAATCAGACTACAAAGATACGAATTTTTTCATTTTCGCGAAATGCGCTCTAAAATTGACTGTTTTTAACTTGAAATTGAAGAAGAATTGCTAACTTTGTGGCTCATCACATGCAACTGAGCAAACTATTATGAAAAAGATATTAACTTCAATCGCCGTTGGTGCCATCACGCTGGTAGCGTGGGCCTACAGCCAAAACAACATTGCCGAAGAGGTGGCTTGGGTCGTGGGCGACCAACCGATATACAAGTCGGACATTGAAGAAACTTACCAGCAGATGCAATACGAACGAGCCCAAATCAAGGGAGATCCCTATTGCTTCATCCCCGAGCAGATGGCCATAGAAAAGCTATTTCTTCACCAGGCCGAGCTTGACACTGTGGAGGTGGCCGACGCAATGGTAATGAGCGAAGTTGAGTCGCGACTCAATTATCTTGTCAACAACCTTGGCTCAAAAGAAAAGGTGGAAAGCTATTTCCACAAATCATTCCCCGAAATACGTGAGCAAATGATAGAGATGAGACGCAACAACTACAAAATCCAGGAGGTGCAACGCTCTCTCACCAAAAACCTCAAATCCACCCCCTCCGATGTGCGCCGATATTTCGATGCCCTACCCGACGACTCTATACCCTTCGTGCCGATGCAGGTTGAAACTCAGATCATCACAATCAATCCTGTGATTCCCACACAGGAGATTGAAGATGTCAAGGCTCGACTGCGCGACTTCACAGAGCGTGTCAACAAGGGGGAGAGCAGCTTTTCAACCCTCGCCATCCTCTACTCAGAGGATCGTGCAAGCGCCTCACGCGGCGGAGAGCTGGGATTTATGAGCAAAGCCCAGTTAGTGCCTGAATTTGCGGCCGTGGCCTTCAATCTCAACGAACCAGACAAGGTGTCGAAAATTGTTGAAACCCAATATGGCTACCATATAATCCAACTTATTGAGAAACGCGGTGAGCGCGTCAACGCACGCCACATTCTGCTCAAACCCAAAGTAAGCAACGAGGAGCTCAACAACGCCATCAATCGTCTTGACTCACTACGCTCCGATATGGTCGATGCGAAAAAATTCACATTCGAAGAAGCAGCCCCTTATGTGTCACAAGATAAAGACACACGCAATAACCGCGGAATCATGGTGAACGAAGCCACCGGTACCTCGCGCTTTGAAATGTCGCAACTACCCCAGGAAATCGGACGTGTTGTCGACACCCTGGCTGTGGGAAGCGTATCAAAGCCATTTATCATGATAGACCCAAAGAGCGCCAAGGAGATAGTAGCCATAGTTAAACTCACAGCCCGTATTGAGCCGCATAAGGCGAATCTTTCAGATGACTTTCAGCTAATCAAGGGTATGCAAGAAGCCGCCCAAAAGCAACAGGTTATCGACAAATGGATTGAACGCAAAATACGCAACACCTACGTGCGCATCGAGGACGGATGGCGCGACTGCGAATTTGAGCATAAAGGATGGCTCAAAAAATAGTAATTACAGCCCTTATCGGAGCGATGGCCGCGTCGGTCATCGCTTTTGGCACGCCACAGAGACAAACCTCTGTCACTCCCATAGCTCCTACTATACCCACCGCCAACCGATATCAACCCGGCATGGTGTTTCTTGAACATGCCAACGAGCTGAAACTTGAAAACGGCAAGGACTATCAGCTACTCATCGGTGACGTACAATTTCGCCGAGGCGATATGTATATGTACTGCGACTCCGCTCACTTTTACGATCAGACAAGCTCACTCGACGCTTTCGGCAACGTGAGGATGGAGCAAGGCGACACACTTTTTGTCTACGCCGACGAGCTCAACTACTCCGGTGCCGATCAACTTGCCGTGCTATACGGCCACGACGGCAATAACGTAAAGCTCATAAACAAGGATGTAAAACTCGAAACCGAGATATTCAATTATGATCTTGGCATCAATCTCGGTTACTACGAATACGGAGGGGTGCTCACTGATGCCTCCAACCGCCTTAAATCTTGGGTAGGGGAATATTCCCCTTCCACCAAGGATGCCAATTTCTACAACGATGTTGTGCTCACCTCTGTGACACGCAACGACACACTGAAAATCTACACCGACACTCTCGCCTACAACACTGACACTCACATGGCCGATCTGGTGACAATGTCGACCATTATCAACCGCGATGGCACAATCTATACCACCAACGGCACCTATAACACCGACATGGGTTTGGCCGACCTTTACGACCGATCGATGGTAGTGACCCGTACCGGCCGAACATTGGTAGGCGACACCCTCATTTACGACCGAATGAACGGATGGGGTGAAGCCAGAGGAGATATGGAGCTCACCGACTCAGCCCGACAGTCGACGCTTAAAGGCGATTATGGATTCTACAACGAGTTGACCGACAGTGCATATGTCACAGGTCGTGCCTTAGCTCTTGAATACTCTAAGGGTGACACCCTTTATCTCCACGGCGATGTAATACGCACATTCCGCGTCATTACCACAGATTCGTTGGGTGCTGACACTACAAACCATTTGGTTGCCAACCCGAGGGTTCGATTCTACCGTACTGACATCCAGGGTCTATGCGACTCCCTGACCGTGGTGCGACGCGACACCATGATGTATATGGACGTAAAACCCATCGTGTGGAGCGGCGACCGACAGATTACAGGCGGTAGCATACAGGTACACTTCAATGACTCAACGGTTGAATGGGCCAAATTGCCTGACACCGGATTTGTAATTGAGATGATTGAAGACCCCTATTACAACCAACTATCAGGCAAGGAGATGCTGGCCACATTTGTCGATGGTGATATGCGCCATCTCGATGTGAGCGGCAACGTGGAGGCTATTTTCCTACCACAAGAGAGTGACTCCACATATAATAAAATAGTGAACGTACAGAGCAGCTTCCTTGCCGCCGACTTTCTCGACAGGCAGGTGCAACGCATGAAAATGTGGCCACAGACAAGTGGCACTACCACCCCACTCTATCTGGCCAAAAAGTCATTACTCTACCTGCCGCGGTTCAAGTGGTGGGAAAATCTGCGACCAAATAATCCCATGGACGTTTTCATCTATCCCGAGGGAATGATTGAACTTATGGCCGAACCTGACCCCACATTGCGTCGCTCATTGACTGCTCAACCTCCTTCCGCCCAATGAATTTTAAGAACATGTAGCCTCAGTATAACCCCCATCACCATGACACGACCTACACCCGAAATAGCCGACCTGATGCAATTCATGGACTCGGCAGTATGCAACTTTCTTGCAGTTGACACCATTAAGCGACGCTTAATCGACGCCGGATTCACTCAGCTTGATCCCACCTCACCGTGGAACCTCGAGCGCTCGCGAGGTTATTTCATCACTAAAAACGATTCTGCAATCTTTGCATGGGTAGTAGGAGAAGGAGATCCGGCTGCAGGGGTGAAAATCATCAGCAGCCATAGCGACTCACCCGGTTTTCGCATCAAGCCCAACGCCGAGATGACAAGCGAAGGTGGCGTGGTGCGCCTAAACACAGAGGTTTATGGTGGCCCGATTCTCTACACATGGTTTGATCGCCCACTATCGCTCGCCGGACGCGTGATGCTACGCGGCGAAGATGCCCTCCACCCCATCACCGAAATCGTAAAATTTGACGATCCGTTGCTCACAATACCACACCTCGCCATACATTTCAACCGTCAGGTGAACGATGGCAATCCTCTGTCACGCCAGCGCGACATGATACCCGTCATAGCGCTCCAATCTACGCCATCCGATTCACGCTATCTGCTCACCGATCTGCTCGCCACTGAACTCAATGTATCCCCCGATGACATCCTCGACTATGACCTGGCTCTCTATGACACCACACCCTCAATGCTTGTGGGCGTAGACTCAGAGATGATAACCAGCGGCCGACTCGATGACCTTTCGATGGCACACGCCTCAATGACCGCTCTGCTCGACAGTCAGCAAGGTGAAATGACAAGAGTAATGGCCGTGTTTGACAATGAAGAAACAGGAAGTGGCACCAAACAGGGAGCCGCATCACCAGTACTATACAATCTTCTGCGACGCATCAATATAGCAATTGGTGGTGACGAGGAGACATTCCTCCGTTCAATCGACGCTTCATTCATGATATCGGCCGACAACGCTCACGGTCTTCACCCCAACTATCCCGAAAAGCATGATCCGACCAATCACCCCGTACTCGGCTCCGGACCGGTAATCAAGATCAACGCCAATTGCAAATACATGACTGATGCCCAAAGCGCAGCAGTGTTCCGTTCAATATGCGAACAGGCAGGTGTGCCGTGCCAGACCTTCGTCAACCATAGCGACAGTGCCGGAGGCTCTACTTTAGGCAACATTCTCACTTCACAGATCGATCTTAAAGGAGTGGATATGGGAGCTGCCATGTGGGCCATGCATTCTTGCCGCGAAACTGCTTCAACCCGCGATCACGGATATATCATCAAAGCTTTCACACAGTTCTACAATCTATGACACCCAACACCTCCAAGGTAGGTTGTCGCACCCTTTTGTCACTTCTCACGGCTCATGGAGTGAGGGAATGCGTGGTATGTCCAGGCTCGCGAAACGCACCACTCATTGTGGCAGCAGTACGTCAAGCCCAGCTGCATGTCCACGTTGTGATCGATGAGCGCGCCGCTGCTTTCGTAGCTCTTGGCATTGCCCAATCCACCCAAAAGCCCGTAGCGCTTATTTGCACATCCGGTACAGCCGTACTCAATTTTGCTCCTGCCGTTGCCGAGGCTTATTACCAGCAATTGCCGATAATTGTAGTGTCGGCCGATCGTCCCACTGAGTGGATAGATCAAGACGACAGCCAGACGCTGCGTCAGTTCGGAATCCTTGCCAATATCACCAAACGAAGCTATAATCTCATTGCAGAGCCACATAGCGCCACCCAAAAGTGGTGGATAAATCGTGAGATTAACGATGCAATGATACTGGCCACAACCGCCCCATGCGGGCCGGTGCATATAAATATGTCAATTGATGCCCCGATAGGCACAATCGAAGATGTGGACCCGGCTGAGAAACATCGGCACATAGAGTGCATCATGCCCCGCCCATCTCTCACCACAAGCGAATCACGATGGTTGGCAACCGATCTGGCATCACCACGCAAAGTTATGATTATCGCTGGCTTTGGAGCGCCGAATCACAAAATTGACTCGGCACTAACGCGTCTGGCCAAATGCTCGAATGTGGTGGTACTCACCGAAAGCATAGCTAATATACACGCTCAAGGTGTAGTAGAACGCATCGACACCACACTGTCGGCAATGAGCCGGGAAGAGAGGTTGGCCCTTTCTCCCGATATTGTCATCACATTTGGAGGTGCTTTAGTGTCAAGAATGATAAAGGAATTTCTGCGCAGCGCACCTTCCTCGACAGAGCATTGGCAAGTGGGGAGAAAAGACACCACCGTTGATTGCTTCCAGCACCTTACACGCCGAATAGCCGTCGATCCCGATGAATTTTTAAGCCAGTTAGCCACCGTAATGAACCGCAGCAAAGGGCAATCGGCTTACTCACGACAGTGGGCCGAAATCTATGAACGCGCATTACAGACCCATGAGCTATTCATTGATCAGCAATGCTGGTGCGACCTCACGGCAATGTCAACAATATTCTCTCTAATTCCACGCCAATGGAACATTCAGCTCTCCAACGGCACCCCGATAAGATATGCCCAACTAATGGCAAAATCAGTACCACACCGCACAATCAATTGCAACCGCGGTGTCAGTGGCATTGACGGGTGCACCTCAACAGCTGTCGGAGCATCAACCGCCAGTTCCGGCACCACTTTGCTTATATCTGGTGACACAAGCTTCCAGTACGATTTAGGTGCTCTCGCACTCGAGCAAATGTCACCACGAATGAAAATGATAGTGATGTGCAACGGTGGTGGTGCAATTTTCCATTTCATCGACGCAACACGCAGTCTGCCTGAAACTTCAAGCCATATATCACCATCAGTCAACCTCCCACTACCTCAGCTATGTGACGGATTTGGCATAAGCTACCATCAGGCTGGAAATCTTCGGGAGCTGGAATCATCTTTCAAACGATTTGCCGCTGTCAATGACCGCCCTGCCCTTTTGGCTGTGTACACTGACGGCAACATCAGTGCCGAAGTACTCAGAAACTACTTTAAGCGATAGCACTATCCTCTTAAACTCGCACCACTTACTTCCAAATGTGTTGTATAACATGTTTGGAAGTTTTGTTTTGTCGGCAATATCCGTTAACTTGCGAGCGATTTAAGCTGTCAAACGCTTTAATTACCCTTATAACTAATACAACTTATTTTTAAACTCTGATAACATGAAAATTTACAAAACCAACGAGATTAAAAACATAGCCTTGCTTGGTGGCAAAGGCTCGGGTAAAACCACACTCGCCGAAG
>CAZFEU010000002.1:0-78828 GCA_964517875.1 uncultured Muribaculaceae bacterium
TTTGATAATCGGGAGATTATCGCTAACTTTGCATTGAGTCACTGTTGTCGGTTTGCTGCAATCAAGTTGCAGCGAGCTAAAGGTTGGCAAATGCGGCTTGTAATGTGTTAAGTTGCAGAAGGTTAACAACTTACAAACAGAGAAAATGTACGAACCTTGTACGGTTTTAATTTATACTCTTTTGTAATTCAACTAGTTAACCACTTCTACATCGGCAAGTAGTCGCCTGGTCACCATGCTATCACGATAAAGCGTCAGTAGCGATGAGCATGACGGAGTAAGATTAGAGACATAACATGCGCCAGAGGTCGGCGTGGGGGGCAAGAGGACGGCGTGGGGGGGCAAGATGGCGCAATATGTCATTTCAGGATGTCAAACTGTCGCAGGATATCATGGGTCAATTTGGATAATGGTCTTTTATCCAGTTGTGTGGCATCAACATATGTGCCCCAGATAAGTTGATCGATGTATTCTGCGGTCTTTCCCTCCATCTGAAAGGATGTTATGAGTGGATCGTATAGCGAATGGTTGTATGCCTGAATTTTATCCAGCAGCTCCTTCACATAATCTGTGTGACCTTCGTACAATTCATTCAATGCGAGGGTGTCAGCATTTTTTGGGGCATTGTTTAGCACCGCCACCGGATTGTCGGAGAATATGCCTCCATCTTTTAGTGTAACTTCAAAATACGGTTCTCCTACGCTCGCAAGATTTCCCACATATGGGTGGTAATCAAAAATTTCATCCTTTTTAGCATGATTGCATATTGGACAAGAGGGTATCAGATTGTAGAACGATAAGGCCAAATGCTGGTAGTTTTTGTTGCTCTTCGGATAAAAATGGTCTATTTCGGGTTTCACCCTCACCACTTTACCAGTGTTCTGGTACACCTTCTCCACCGTGAATGTGTATGTCCTATTGCAATAGGGGCACACTCTGATCTTTAATCGTTTTGTGAGCCAATGTGCTATATTCACAGTGCGCGCATTGTCAATGAAGCAATTATAGAAAAAATTGGCATATGCTTTGGGGAATATATCGCTCTTGATTTTGGGATGGTTTGGGCACGAGGCCAATTGCTCGGGGGGACACAGGATCAGAGCCCTCAATTCTTTATCAGTGACTTTGGCCAGTGGATGTAGCGACGACTTCGATGGAAGCTTATGCCTCCATGCATTTAGGAGGTTGAAATACTCCTCGGCAATAGCCTGCATATCACAACGTTCAATTCGTATCATTCTTATCCTCCGATCGATCTAATGGTTGTCCAAGCTGTGCCATCTTTTGCTCCAATAAGGCATTTCTACACTCAAGTTCGTGTAATCGCTGCCCCAGTTGGTTCACCAGTTGCTCTAATGCATGATTTTGATAAGGAATTCTTTGGGAGTACAGTTTCAACAACTGCGAACGCAACAGCGGCTCGCTCACTAAGTATATTTCCCTTTCAAGCAAGTATAATTCTTCTTGGGTCAATGTGCGCGACTCGTTAAGCAGGGCAAACATTTCATTTATCTTCGTCTTAGCAAATTCTCCTATGGGCACGGTGTCAAGGAAGAAGCCGTTGCGAAGCAATGTATGCACATTGGCTCCAAAGGTATCCTCCTGCATGCTGTAGTCAGGACGGCCATCCCTGAGAAACAATACGTTGCACTTGGGTATATCCGACAAAATAAACGGCGAGTGAGTCACAAACAACAAGTTGATTGACAATGGTGTCGAAGGGCGTATCTGCCAAATTTGCGACAACAGATAGTGTACAAATCGACGTTGATATTCGGGATGGAAATAAAGCTCCACCTCCTCAAGTATCACATTCACATTGTGATACACGATTTTCAGCCCGCTCTCTCTCGATCGCAACAAGTTCTTAAGATGATAGACGATCGCACTGGCTGAATTCAGCAACTGTCGCTCGCCGGAGCTCATCCTTGATATCGAATAAAGTGACGACTGCCCTTGTCGGGAGAATAAAAATTCCCCTTTGAAGATTGGGGGCGGAAGTTGTGCCGCAAAATCCTGTTTTCCCCGTGCTATTTTATTATAGTAGTCCTCGCAATCCACATAGCTTGAAAATCCCAGTTGCGTTATCTGTGATTTATATGACTCACTGTGCGTGTCAATTACATCGTAATATGATTGAGTCTTGAAATTCTCTAAGTAGTACAATGTCTGGCGCAGTTTTAGCGTAATGTGCGAGTGAGCCTTGTTGATATCCTCGACAAGATACTCAAACATCTTGTCCAAAGCTCTTTTTCTTGCGTCGTTATTAAAAAACAGCTGTGGTGTCTCGTATACGTGCAATTCATTTGAAAAATAATCAGGATACGTCTCAAACACATGAATTGTCTTATATATCAAATAATTAATTGCATACTGCCAGGGAGCGCTCCCTTTTGGTGCCACAGTGCACCATGAAACTTGATAAGGCTTCATCGCAATCCATTTTTTCCACACTTCGTACACCAGCACTATCCGCTGGAGCTGGAGGAAAGTCATGCCCTGCAATCTCTTTTGTGCTTCTCGTATCTTGGGAAGCACACCCGCCGCCACGCTTCGTGGCCTCACCTTATTCACCATCAACTGAAAATAACGGTCCAGATCCGTCATATCATCGCTTTGCCATATGTTGACACAACCCACAGATTTATGCCAGAGCGAGGTGTTAAATATATCATTGTCAAATGCTTCCCAAAACTCTCGATTCCGTTTAAATACAATGTCGGTACTTAAATTGAGGCTTAGCTTGTCACGCTTCAGACTCCCGTTGAAATGAATGATACTGCGTGAGCCTTTTCCCTGAAAATACTCCGACAACGTTCTATTAAGCAGCTTTGACTCTCTGTCAAGGTTGAATGCAAAACCCTCGACATGCTCCGTAGGGCTGATGGCATATTTACCGCTGCCACAATCAAAAAATAGCTCACTGAGCCGTTGCAGCGACAGGCTGTGCTCCTTATTGATATTAATAATCCCCTTATCTCTCTGAGGTATCAGCACAATGGGCGTCTGGTACCCGTCATTCTTGTGAAACAGAGCCGCAATCCACGCATCCTCCTCATCATTTTCGCCACTTTCACTCTTAAAATCCTCTGAATTATATGCGTATAGCGAGAAATTGCTCACAAGTGTGTAAAACAGAAAATCTCTATGAAGCTGGAGTTCCTTCTTTTTTTCACTGTTGTGCATCTTCTTATGCATCGTGCACCCGAAGATTATCTCCTTGTCAACAGTTAAATACACCTTGTCACCTTCGCATGATATACAGCAAATTTTTTGGTCCATAGCATACCACAACCTCGCATGAAGACCCATGATGAACCGTAGGGTATCATGATCCGACAAAAACCCGCTTAAGTATGCGAAATTGTTGAGTATCCGTATCATCAACTCCACGATAGAGCTCTTCCCGTCGCCATTCTTACCTACGACGCACGAAATGTTAATCGCCAAGTTCTCCCCACGACAATCATTGGTGAAAAAGAAATCACCGGGTATTCCAGGTGATTTCCTTACAATTTCTCCTGACGCTGACTGCGCATAGTTATTATTGAAAAAATATACCACATCGGGCTGTAATACCTTTCTCAAATTCTTAGAGCAGTCGTTCAGAATCTCTATTCCTATCAGAGTGAAAACGGGTGGATTCATTGGCAGTAAATTAAATGCGAATAACTAATATCTGATTGAGAATCATGCCGAAGCGGGACTAAGATACTCTCACAGGCGTTTCGACAGTGTGCGCACAAGTATTGTGATGACACATACCAATACGAACGACACCACAAATGTAATCAGCACAACCAACAGGTTGCAATCATCGCCAAAGAGTGTCAACCTTATCAGCAACGTGATGATCGCAGCCACCACCATCGCACCGGGCACATCTACATTTTTCATGCTATGCCGTATCGATTATACACCATCAGCCCTTTTATCACACAGCGTTCACTCTACTGTCGTCGTTATTGTGCTACTATGCAGACTCGGCATTGCGCAAAGTTGGTGCAACCTTCTCCATTGCCCTGTCATCTTTTCGTGCAGCGGACGGGGAGGGCATCAACCATACTTTTCATGCCTTCTGAGTAATAAGGGGCTGTATAAGTTCCTGTATTTGTGGCAGAAGTAGGAAGCACGGTATGGGGACCTGTAACCCAAAGGAAAGGATTCTCGCCACGATACAAGTCAAATAATGTAGTATATCTGTATGGGTCAGCCCGTAATCCTCCGGCAGGTATAGTCAATCCGTCCCAGGAGGAAATCATTGTCCATGATCCCGGAGGGGTCTCAGGCTGCTTTTCATCCGGCGGTAACACCCATCCTTGTGGAGATGGATCCTGAGGATTCCAATTCGCTGCAGAGGTGCTGACAGGCCAAGCAGTTGTTCTACCAACTGTCTGACCTATATAATTCTTGTTAGCTAATGTCGTGGCAGTTGTACCGGCTGTATGATAAAACAGCTTATAAGGCCATTTTACAGCATTTGTTTGTGTTTCCCTAATGTCTTTAGTAGTAGTTTTACCGGGATGTCGATAAATGAGCATGCTGGCTGACTCTCCGGATGCGATTGTATGCCTGAGTTGCGTAAGTTCTTTGCCATTAATGTCATATACTGAAGCCTTCCAATGCGGGAACGGATCTTTTCGGCCAAACTGATAGTAAAACCCGACCCCACCGGACTCCATAGCTCCGATGTTGCGGTCCATCGTAGATTGTCCGAGTTCGGCAGGATTATAGTTAGTGATCCACAGATGCCAGCTCCAGAGGTATTCGCGGTCTTCCACAGGCTTGCCATCCTCGCTTTTCTTGCGGATTCCCACTATGACATTTCCTTCCGCTCCCGTGGTCTTGAAGAAGATCTCACTACGGGTGGGATTTCTGTCATTAAAAGGATCTTTAAATGCCGCAGGGTCTAACACATCTTTAGTACCCCCTTTTATTAAAAATGTTTGTTTGAAAATGTTGAAGTCTGCCATCTTCACCGGCAGCCACATGGCGCCTGCGCTTTCGTAATAGTCGCCGTTGTTTGTGAGCATACCTAAATAGTCGCAGAAATTTATCAGTCTCTTCGGGCTGTCTTGCCAGATTACCTCTGCCACCCATTCAGTGTCTGGCGTAATGGCAAATGGCCAAACCGGTTCGTGTTGTGAGTCAGTATATGTTGTAAAATACTCCCTACGTCTTTCCCAAGTTGAAGGATCCTGTGTAAGTTGTCCTGTAACATCATTGTTTACTTCTTTAAGCTCCTGCAAATAGATTTTAAAATATGCCTCCTCCCAATATGTATATGTTTTTTTACTTATATCAGGAGCACCGGGATAGAGCTCCGTAGCATAGTTATTGACAGGGCTTATCGGGAAGCGGTTTATGATGCGGGGATCGTTGGGGTTGACAATATAGGCATTCCCTTCGCCATAACGTCTGTAAAGTTTTTTGACCGGACCATCATCAGTAGGAAAATTGCTGAAGGTAAAATCTATATCATAGAATTTACCGGGAATGATGTTGTAATCGTTCACATCATTGGCGCCCACCATAAACTCTATGCGTCTGTATTTATTTTGCTGTGTCTCTTCTTTGTCGGAGCATACTATTTCGAGGAAGAGCGCATGCTCCGTAGCAAGAGGGCTCTTGAGATACGGATTTGTGTTTTGGTTGACACCTTGGGTGTTGCGTGGCAGATATACGTCAATCGTCGAGGGCTTGTCAGACATGTCTAAAGAGTAGCCAATTATTTCAGTCAATTTTTCCTTATCGGTCGTGATCGGGAATAGATTGAGATTGGCAGGATTTACCGGCGAGGGAAACCGATGCTCGTCGTCATTGTAGTTGTCTGATTCGTAAAGAATATCAGCGTATGGAATATCGGGCACATTACCCCAGTTAACTGCAAGGGTTTTGCGCTTTCTATCCCAGCTGTTGCCTCCGCCGGCATCTCCCTCTCCATCCGTTGTCTTCATAAGCTTGAAATACAGGTGGAGTTTAGCCACATTGGGGCGGAGATGAACGCTGATGGACAGTGTGTTGTAGTCGACGTCAATTTTGCCGCTCATAGGCAGGTGTTTCTTATCGTCAATTATTACCCACACGTCATCGGCGTTTTTCATGGGCTTGTGGACATTCTTGACTTTCCTTACTGTTTCCGAATTTTCATCAGTAAAAAGAGTGGAGTCGCCGGTGTTGGCAACTACAACGGTGGTGAATTTATTACCTGGTTTGGTCGGTATCAGAAAGGGAATAACGGGTTTTTCCCCTTGGCCGGAGTATTTCTGATAATATGGCATTCCCACTCTGTTGCCCGCAGAGTTATACTGCAGAATCCAGAAATCATGCAGTCGCGTCTCGTCTTCTGATATCCGGGGATCGGGGTCCTCCGGAGTGGGAGACCAATCGTCATCAGAATCGCTGCGGGAAGCGGATCCAAGAGTGACTATGCCTTCCACCTCAAGAGACAGAGGCATCATAACTTCGCGTCCCGGATCATCAAATTCATCTACTGCAGGACTGACCAATTCATCCGTGCATCCCGTTAAGACCAGTAACAGGAGTAAAATTCCTGTCGAATGGAAACGGATAATTCTTGTTGATATCTTGTGCATTATGATTGTGCTTTATAAGTTTGGAGTGTGGAAAAGAGCATATTACTTCCACCAGACTGTTCCGTCAGGAGCGGTATTATTGGTGTTGGCACCCCATCCTCCTTCACCGATAGCCCCACCGCTACCCCACTGGCCGGTAGTGGTAGTAATCTCTACGCCGCCCCAGTCCACGACAATGGCGGCAGGGTTGTGGTCGTAGGGGTCATGTACGCCTACGCCATTAGTATAATCCAGGACGTAGTGGTAGGTGTAACCCGGCACCCAGTCAACGTTTGCCGGGGCAGCAGCCCATCCGTAGTAGCGGAGTTCCTCGGTGTCGGGAATTTCATATGCAGTGGAGGTACCGTAGATGTTGCCATTCTTGTCGAGGCGCGTGACGACCTCACCGTCAGACCTGCGCACCGACAGATATACAATGTGGTCCTGCGATTGAGGATCTTTGGAGGGGAAGACGCAATGATGGTCGCCGTCATGCTGAGTGATGCGAACGAGAGCGCTGAAATACATGCCCTTTGGTGAGTCGGTACGGTCATTCTTGTAATCCCACATGGACTGTTTTTGGGGTATGACCATGGCTTGACCTCCTCCACCCAGAAGTGATACTGCGGTCTCTTTAGTATTGTGTTCGGAGGCGTTGATCCGCACCACTTTATCTTTCGGGGCAAAGACATAATCTACATATCCGCGGCGAGGATCGTCGTTGATGAACCACTCGCCAATCGTATTTTCGTTTTCGCCCGGCTTCGCAATCTCGGTAGATAGGCCGAAGTCGGCCTCCACTACAATGCCGCCTATACGCCAGCCGGCTACCTCGATGTCGTAGAGCGTACTGCCACCCCACGCGCTGAGTTCGACGCCGCTTAGCTGATGTTCGAAATCAAGCTTCACGCCCGTGTATATGTTGGCGGTCTTATTGCCTTCGCCGATTGCTGTCACGAAATCTACCTGGTTGGCTATATCGGGGGCTACGCGGAATTTTGTCAAGCGGTAGTCGTAGGTTACCCCCGAGGCATCTTTCACTGTTGAATTTGAATAGACAAAACATTCATTGCCCACCCCGGCTTGCTGCATCATAATGGAGCGTGTGGGATGGAAAGCGAAAAATTTCAGCCGGCCTTCCCTTTTTTCGGCGTTTCCGGGCCATCTGCACCCTTTCGACCGGAAAGCGCCGTCGGCCTGACGGGTTACGTTCTCGTCCTGAAAGAAAGGAGGAAGTACACTGCCATTGGCCACAATGCTGTCGGGGCAGAAGCCCGACACTGTAAAACCATCTTTGAGAATCCGTTCGGCTATATTATAAGCTCGCGACGAAATCTCAGGCATTGATGCCACAAAAGTGACTTCATCCCCCTCAACGAGCAGACCGTTATCATCCTCCGCACAGGATGACATCAGCAGTGGGACCGATATAAGAGATGAAAGATATAATGCTAAAATATGATTGGTATGTTTCATAGTTTTCAAATATTTAAGACCCGGGCACTGTAAACTGGCTGCCGCCTCCGTCTCTCCACTTATCAACGGTGTAAGTAATGCCAACTCTGTCGCTGATTATGGGGTCGCCGGCACCAGGGGATGTAGTTGACACCTCTGGGTCAAGAAGCCCTACGCCATGTGAGTAGTTGAGCGTGTAGGTGTAGACGTACCCCGGCGCCCAATTGCCGGTAACAGGTATGGCGGCCCAGCCAAATTCCTTGACTTCCTCATCGTCAGCTATATCACGGCCGTGGGTGCAATCCTTGTCGGTGAAGTATGCATCACCACGTTTATACAGCTGACACCTTACAACGTTTGTCGCTTTTTTCACAGCCAAATACACCCTCGGAGTGGCAAGAGCGTCTTTCCCCTCCGTCAGATCCTTATAGGGGTATCGCTGCTTCTCCTTCGGATTTATTCCGGCAGTGAGTATTGCATCGGTTACACGCAACAGGACACTTAAATATAGACCTTTTTTTTCATTTTTGCTGTCGGCGGCATAGTCCCATGGAGTAGTATAATCACCCGGTATAAGCATAGCGGTGTTGGGGTTGTTGGTGTGTAGCCCTCCCATAATCGACACGGCACTACCTATTGTTGATGTAGTGCTTGAGCCACTCTTGAGCGACACTATCGCATCATTCTCGCCGAATATGTACTCTACAGGCTTGTTATTTGTCCGATCTGACCAGAATCCATCGTTATCATCATTCTGGAAATAGAACGTACCCTCCAGATTGGTACCTCCCACACGAACGCCTGCAATCTCGATGTCGCAGCTTTTGTGCTTACTCCAGGCCTTAACCTCGATGCGGCTTAGCTGATGCTTGAAGGTCAGGTCAACGCCTGTGAACTGGTTGACGGCCATCGAGCCTGTGTTGTAGGCGGTAATGAAGTCTACCTGTCGGTCGATAAGGGCGTCTACCTCGAAACCTGTCAGCTTATATGTAAGTTTCCCTCCACTGTAGCTGTTGAACAAATTCGCGTTGCTATGCACATCCAAGCTCGGATAGAAGGCGAAAAAAGCCACCTTATGGTCTTCTTTGCCCACCTCAGGCCACAAGCAGCCGGACGATGTATATTTATCCTGACCGCTTACCTTATCTATTCGTTGATATGGTATTACCGGCTGCAGTGTACCATCAGATGCCATATCGACATCAAACCCCGTCACCTGGAAGTAGGTAAGGGCATCGGTGGTCATAATCTCCGTGCGACTGTCCGGAAGCTCGGAGAGCGACGTGCTGAATACGATCTGCCTGCTATCCGCATCGACACGTCCGGGCTCATCCCCCTGCGTGCACGATGTCAGAGCAAGAGATGCCACGATAAACAGATATATCGATTTTATTGCAATATTCATATATGGTGTATTTTTATTTTCTTGGCACTTCAGTTTCGATCTCCTTAGTGTACTCCCACTCAGCCACATCGATGTTGAACAGCACCTTGCGGTTATCGATATGCAACGACAGCGTGTAGCTGTAACCCGAACGCCATCCTTGTGGAACTGCGAATCTTTCTGTTTTTAAACGCCATTCTCCATCGTCATAGACGGTGTACTTCACCATCATTTCGGTCGACACATCGGGATTGGGTATCAGCAGCAGCCCGTCGCTGTTGGAGAAGAGGCTGTAGGTCTTTTCATCAGGTGGCAATATCCTGGCCTCATCACCGCTTGCCGGAAACTCGATTTTCAGGATGCCTCGCTCGGTTATGCTCCACCCGTCGTAAGTGTCGGGTGCGGGGTCGAAGTCGTAGGTCATCGAGCTGCCGCCGGTAATTGGCGAGGGTGTGATGGAATAGTCACCCCTTACCGGTATATTGTAAAACGTGATTTCGTTAATCACCAGCGGTTGTGCACCGGCAACCGGATTGGTATATTTAGAGTTGATATTGAAGTTGGAAAGAATATGACCGAAACGGAATACTATATCCCCGCCGTTTTGGCCGTCGTAGTTGCGACGGTGGGCGGTGACGAGCACGTCGGTGGCATCCTTGTAGTTGTCGATTGGGTATCTATATGTGAATGTTAGCTTACTGTTCGAATATTGGCGTGCGGAGACACACGGTGTGGTGGCCGGATATAGGGCCACGAATGAATGTTGGAACTCGGGAAACCAGTATCGAGTATCGTCGTAGCTCCATTGCCTGGCCGAAGGGTCGTAACTCACCTCGGCGCCGTTGAGTATTGTGATCAGAGGATCACCGGGTTGTGGGTCTATGCGCTTCATGTCGCCATAGACCAAGAATGAGTGGTCGGTGATGTTGCTGTTGCTGACGAGTGTGGTGCGCGAAGCCACCTCGGTGGCAAATACCACCTTGTTGCCGCGTGATGTCGGGGGCTCGTCAGCGCCCGACTGGCATGACGTCGCCATCAGGCACAAGGTTGCCGGCACCAATATAATATTACTCAGTCTGCGTAGCATAATCTGGTTGGAGTTTGTGGATAGGGATTTGTGTGTGTTTCGATAGGTTGTTATTAACATACGGCGCCGCCCGCTGTTGAGCGGCGCCGTATGTGGTAGTCAGTCATTAAACGTACAATAACGTGGTATTATTACTTGTCGATGATGATATTGAACTTGTCATCGTTCTGCCAGTCAACAACTCGGCCGTCGCCATCGGTGGCAGTGGTGAATACGATAGCATCCATGTTGGTCGATGATCCGCTGAGCACTACATTGTAGGTGTAGAAGTAGCCGGCAAGCCAGATGGGGTTGAATGTGGCGGTCAGAGACTTTGAGAGCACTTTTGCGCCCTGGTTGTATGCCTCGATGTCGAATGTCAGGTATACCTGTGTGTCAGGTGTGCTTTCTGTGCCTTCCTCACCCTTGTAGCCGTAAGGAATTACGAAACCTGTGCCGGTACTAACGGTGAGCTGGTTCTTTTGCTCGTCAAGGCCATTTACGATTGTGATGTTGGTGGGGTTGCCCTCAGCGTCGACTGCAGCGGTCGACAGATTGATGTAAGGCACGTCACCTTCGTTACGCCATACTCTCTGCCAGCCTGTCACGGGGTGATAGTCACCATAGTTGCGGATGTTCTGAATCGACACGTTCTTGATCATCACGGTGTAGTCAGAGGGGAATTTGCTGCTGAAGCGCACATTCACCTTGCTGAGGATGTGCTTGAACTGCAGAGCCACAGCTGCGTTGCCGCTTTCCAGGCCCAGGATGCCTTCGTAGTTGTTGCCACCTACGTTCGAAGCGTAGATCAGGTCGTGCTGGTGTGAGTTATCGCAACGATAACCCTCGATGGTAAGTACACGGTCGGCTGCGGTAAGAGTCTTGTCGGTATTTGCCATATTCAGGTTAAACTTGCCATACTCTCCGCTAAGCTTATTGGCATTGCCGCAGTTATAGGCATAGAAGTAGTAGCGGGCGTCCTTCACCCAGTAGCGCAGGTTCTCATCGCTGTCAATAGTGGGGGTGTAGTACCATTTTACACCATCGCGCTTCACCAGCACGTCATCGAAGATTTCTACGGCGGTGGTGGGGTCGGTGGGGGTGGTGTAGAATCCGAATACATTGAACTGCTTCAGATTGGCGCCTGTGATGTCGTCAGCACGAGAGGGCTTGTTGACCACGTTCTCAAAGCTGATGGCATTTCTACTCTTCTCCACGTCGTTGATCACGTCTTCCGAGGTACATGCTGTCAGAGCGAGTGCACCTGCTGCGAGATAGAAAAATTTACTTTTCATACGATTAAAAAATGTAATGATTAATTAAGAAATTTGTAATTTGTTAATTTGTTTTATATTGTTTTATTTAGTTATTTTTCTTGGTTTCATTTGGTGTTGAGTGGCAGGTCGATTATGTCGCCATTTTCACCCCAGTCGGTCACATCCACATCAAATCCGGAGTTGGGCTCGCCTTGTTCGTCCTCTACTCGCAGCCCCTTCACGGTGATTACGCCGCCGCGGGGTTGATGTTTCAGCTGGTCGGAGATGTCTATGTCAAATTCTATTGTCTTGCCATTGTAGAGCATCACTTCAAGATTGAGCGAATAGGGCCGGTCGGGGGTCTCCCCGTCTGTTCGGCCATAGTAGGCGTCGGGAAATCCGGGTACTCCGAACGAGTGTACTGATGCCTGGCACCCCTTGTCGGTGATGGTGCAGTCGTAGAGCACGATTGCCGCCTCCTCCGATGTCACGCCCGTGCGCAGGTACACCGATTCGGCCACGCCACCCAAGGCTCCTCGTGCCAGGGCCACGTACTCCAGTCCGTGCTCAAATTCGTAGTTGATCAGGTAGGTATATACCAGCGGCTGCATCTTCTTGTGCAGATTAAGCTGCTCATGATTCTTGATGGCCGGCACGTGCTCCACGAAGCATGAGTAGAGCACATCCGGTGGATTGGTGGTGCGGGCGTCCTGATGTGCCTCGTACATCGCCGCCAGCGAGGCGCGCGAGCGCGAGCGTGTGGTGGCCGTGGCACGCGCATCGGTCAGCGACGCCACGTCCGACAGCACTATGTATTCGGTGTCGCCGTTGTAGAACAGCACCGAGCGCTCCCTGCCGGGCTCTACTATGAAGCTTTTGCCGTCGGGCGACATAAAGCTTTCGCTGCGGCGCCCGTCGTCATAGTAGCTCACCATGTTGATCCATTCGGGCATGTCGGGGCGCAGTGCGTCGTATTCGTGGCCATACCCCTCCTTATCCCAGTTATTGATATGGTTGTGGCCGTAGTCGCGCTCCCACTCCAGCTCCCACTCGAAGTTTACGTCAAGCGTCGGATAGTGGTCGTAGCACAGCTCCTCACGGCACGATGTCAATATCGGCAGTATGGAAATCAAAACAGCTATTATGTAATATCTGCCCCTGCTCATATCACCGATTTCGCCCTCCTTTTAGGTTTGTTCACGTCACAGAATCGCCATGCGATCGAGAATTTCAGCTTTATCGGGCCGAAATAATTCACATCCTTGGTGCGCATGTACACATGGTGCCCGTCTACAGGCTGATACTCCTTGTAGCGGGTGAACACATACCCCAGCCCCACCTCGGCCTCGAGCGACAGGCGATGTTTGATAGGCCATGAGTAGCCCACCGACACTCCCGACATCATGCCCCACCCGTAGCGTCCGGGGGTGTTCTTAAGCAAGTCGTACCAGCCGCCGCCGGCTATCACTCCGGCATACATGCCATGCCATGGAGCGCGGGGATTGATCCAGCGGCGCACCTCGGCGTCGATTATGTTAAGGCGGTAACTTTTATTGCGTTTATAGCTGCCCCATGCGGCCACACACCCCTCAAGAGCCACCGACCAGCGGTGGTCGATCAGCCACTCCATTTCCACGTTGGGCAGCAAGGCTGCGTAGTAGAGCATGTTGGTCTTAAGCGCCAGGCGGTAGTAGGGGGCATCGTCGGCCAGGTCAGCCGCCTCAGCCATCTCAGCGTTGGCGGTGTCCTCGGCAGTAGCATCTACGCTACTTGTGTCGGCACTACTTGTGTCGGCGCAATATTCTTCGCCAGTATCCACTACTGTTTCTTCTATCTCCACCGTGTCCACCGTCACAGTCTCGACAGCCGCATCGGCCTGCGGGGTGCGCCTGTATAGCGAAATAGCCACGGCATTGCGCAGCTTGGGGAACAGATGAGCGTACATCCACCGCCACGCACGGCCTCCGGCCAGGTCCATCAACTGCTTCTTGAGGCCATCGATCGTGCGACCTTGGACGTCATATACATATAGCGGAGTGTTGTCGAGTATATCCAGCACCTTTTCGCGGCATGGCACGCCGGCGTTGTCGGCGACAAGGCGGCGCAGCTCGCCCCACCCTATGCCCGACGGGCGTTGCTCTACCATCGAGGGGCTGACGCCGGCATTAGCTGTTAAGTATTCGGCTATTGTCGAGCATCGGCTTCGGGCAAGGCGCTCATTGGCCCGGGGCTTGCCCTCGGGCGAGGCGTAGCCATAAACCACTATGCTCTCCAGATCACCCGCTTCAACGGCATCGCGCACTTTGTCGACAAAAGCCGCCATCACCTCACGGTTGTGCCCCAGCGCAGGGTCAAATGTCCTATGCCCCACACTGAAATATACATTCACCGAGTCAGCGCAATTAGCACCCAGTGAAGTCAACGTGATAATGAACGCAAGTATAGATAATAGCTGTCTCATCATTTACGAAAAGACATTGGTATTCACATGTTGGTTTATTAGTCCCTGTAGCAGGACCCTTCTTATGCTCAAAAATTAATTGCAAAAATAAATGATGTCAGCGTTTCCACCAAATTTTTGAATAATTAATTTATCACAAAAAACCTAAATTATGTAGTTTTTCGCAGCTATTAAAAAATCTAATCAAGAAATATAACACTTCACCCCCCCCCAGTTACAATCTGTAAGTTGACCCCATCGAGCCGCGGCCACCGCTCCACCTCCAGGCGCCCCGCGATGCGGAGCTACTGCGATGCGGGGATCTGATGCTATTTTTGATGCCAAGCCGCCGACTCCAGAGATGGTGACGCAGCGTAGCCGCCACAGCTCGGCTTTAGCCGGGCGTTACGGTTAGCCTATGACAAGCTCAGCGTAGCGAGCGCAGCCATAGGTTGAAGGGGAAACCTCCCCCAACCCCCAACATCAACGGTCGAGTAGCCCCTTTTCGGCCATGCGGTCAATGATATGCCGGGCATCAGCGTCGGCCTCCGCCGGGTCGATGCCGTAGTGCTCCACGAGCAGACGCGCAGCATCGGCCACCTCAAACGACTTCCCCTTAAGATTTTCCCACAGCATAGCCGCCGACTCATTGAGCGTGATCATCTTGCCGAAGCTATCGGCATTGTTACCTTCGGCCAACACGATATTCTGCCCCATTACGGTGCGCAGAGTAAAACCCTTTTTTATCTTCATTTTCACTTTATTATTCTGATTTGACATTCTTGTGCGACGACACCATCCCGGCACACCTGGGCAGCCTCAGCATCAGGTCGGCAGTGCATTTCGTAGCACGCCACCCCCTCGGCCAGCCTCTCAATCATCTTGTGGCGCATATCGCGCAGCTCCTCGCTGAGGAATGGCAGAAAGAATACCGATGCCGTCAGCGACGCGTACGCCCTCAGCGGCGGCAGTTTACGCAACTCATTCACCTCCCCCCGCACTATGCGCACGAATGCCCCTATCAGGGCCGACACATTGCGGTAGCAGTGCGTCTTTCCGCTCCAGGGCGAGCCATAGGCCATAGCCGTGCCGTCGGCCTCTATCCTTATCACCGGGTGATCGTCATTAAGCAGATCGGCCCCCTCGATATGTTTCGTCCACAGGGCAGCGTGAGTGCTCTTCCCCGTGCCGCTTTTACCTTGAAACATAAAAGCCTTCCCATCGTATGCCACCGCCGACGAGTGTATCAGCAGCGTACCGTTGCCGCATGTGCCAAGCATGTAGGCTATCATCAGCGCGTGCGACAGGAAATATGCGTCATTGTCGTCGCCATCGGGAGCCAACGCTATATCGGCGCGATCGAGCTTCTGTGGCATCTTCATCCACAGACGCGGCTCATGCTCCGACACGTGCCCGAACTCCATCACAATGCCGCCGTCGGCAAGCCGCAATGCACGCGACGTGATGAAACCTATACCGCCGTACTCCGGCTCATATACCACCTCCCCCACAATCCGCGGGAGCGGGCCGCAGGTGATGTCGACCGCCACACTCATCACGTCGCAGCCGGCCAGTTCACCACCATCAGCTACTTCAAACGGCCGGAATCGAGGCTCGATTTCCCTCCATGCCGGCAGCTCGTCGGCCACCGACACAGCCAGGGCGTTTTGCGCCACTATATACGTATGATTCATCATAAGCCACATCTATTACTTATTTCACACTCACTTGCGTTGCCACACCCCATGCATGCGGGCGCGCACTCCACGCAAGTGAGCGCGCATCAGGTAGTACAAGCGTCGCACCGGCCAAACAGCGGCCCAGAAGTGCGAATATCGCTGGTAGGCCTTGTCGGTCACCGCAAACATACGTCGTGGAATGGCATGCCAGGGGCGGAAGCCCGACAGTCGGTGCACCTCGGCTACACGTCCCATGATTTGCGACCGCCTCACTGTTTCAGTGTTAAGGCAATTGTCACCGCGGGTTATGTAGAGCGGCACACCATCCTGCTGTCGTATCTCCACCAGCCTATGCACCACGTTACGCTCCCCGCCGTTCACTGTGTGCTTAAACAGCAGCAGGTCATCCACCCTCGGCTCCCCCTCGAGCGGCACCACCGCCACACGATGATGCTCCCCCCAAATCAGGGGGCGCATACTGTTGCCTGTAGTCACAGGCACCACAAATTCAGTAGTCGGGCGTGATGCTTGATGCAAGCTCATACTGTCAGTTACAGGATGGTCGATATAAAAAAACGCCGGCTAAGATTAGTCAGCGTTCTTTATTAGTACGACGGATGAATTAGTTCCATTCGTCACCATTATCTGGATCAGGATCGATAGATACACCGGGATTTGAAGGGTCGCTCGGTCCTGTTTTTGAATCCAAGAAAGATCCCTCAAGCACCAATTCGATTTCCTCAAGTTCGGGCTTTGCGTATTCGAATTTCATGTTTTATATAGTTTTATCGTTTATAATCAAATATTTACAATGCCTGCTTCGCTGCAGAGCCACCGTTCCAATAATTGTGTCGGCAAAGTTAAGCTATTTTATTTCTTTAACAAAGCAATTCGTAAAAAAGTTTTCACCACTGTGCCGAGCCTTTAAAAATCGGAGGTTTTAAATTCCAAGAGGATGTCACCATTGGCATCCTCTTGGATATTTGGTGGGTTCAGTTAAACTTGGGTCAAATTACTTTACAAGCACCTTCTTGCCCAGTACGATGTAAACACCATGCTGGAGGCTTACGGTGGTGGTACCTACGGTTACGTTGGCTACGGCAGCTACCTTACCATCGATTGAGTAGATAGCTACATCGCCGTAGTTAGCGTCAGAGGTAATGGTAAGCTGACCTTGACCAGCTGCTACGCTGAGTCCTGAAGCTGCGTTGTTGTCAGCGGTTACGTTGTTTACGCCAGTATTGATCTTGTCGGTGATGTCGTTGCCATCCTCGTCGAGGATACCGATGGTGCGGATATCTGAGCCTGCATCGCCGGAAGCGCGCATTTGTGAGTTAGCTGCATGGCTTTGGTTGGTAGCGATTACCATACGGAATGCGGGGAAGTTTGCGCCTGTGCCGGCACGCTGGAAGTCGCCGTTCTTGTTCAGACCGAAGATGTATTGAGCGTTTGACTCGCCGAGGAATTCACCAGAAGAGGCATACTTAAATGTACCGAAGCTGGTGCAGCCTTCAACCACATCACCCTTTACAATCTGCTTGGCATCAGTCTTCTTGATGGTAATAGGATTAGCAAGATCGGTAAGGTTTAATGTAGTTTGTTTAGCAGCAACCATGAGTACGGGAGTATTGGCGGGGATAGTAGTAGCTACCTTGGTAAACCAGAATCTTTCGGGATCCTCTTTCTCAAATGTGCAGAGCGAGAGGATATCGTCGCTATTAGCGTAGTCATAGCTCAAAGCGAAGGGGAGACAAACGGTGTTGTAGCCCTTAGAGAATGTACGGTTCAGATTTACATTCTTAGTCTGAATATCCACGGGGCAGTAGAAGCTACCCTTAGTAGCGTCATCGATCACCACCTCAGAGCAGGTGTTGTTTACGCCGTAGTATACGTTGGGATAGTCAAACTCGTCCTCCGATTTTGCAAAGCGGTTTACGGGTATGGTTACAGTCTGCTTGTTATAAGAAATCAGGTTGTCGTTGATATTCTGAACATAGTACTGAGTGTTGACGGCATCACCATTAAAGTCATTCACGGTGATGTTGTATACCAGCGAAGGAGCATCGTTAGTTGCTACAAGCGCGCCGGTCTGGAAGTTTACACCGAAGTATCTGTCGTCGCGGAGGGCATAACCAAGCTTACCGAAGGCGTTAGAGCCGGTGTAATCTGTGCCGACACCTTCTGCGGTGTAGTACTTACCGCTTGTGCCGTTCCAGCGTACCACGTCGGCGAATTTAGCGCTCAACACATTTGATGCGAAGTTACCGTTGATTGCGGCATTGGTAAGAGTGCCTGAGAAAGTATTGAACAGGTTACCCGAGGTAACGGTGATAATGTTACCGTCACCGATTATAGTACCATCGTAGTTTACGCCGGTAGCGGCAGCAGTCAGATCGCCATTAAGGGTTACGTCCTTGTAGTATTTGCTGTAAGCAGCTTCATCCGATGCCTCCTGGGCTACTGCTGCATAGTGATCGTAGTTTTCCTGTGCTGTTGCTGCTGATTTCTCTGCAGCTGTTACGGCCTCGTTGGCAGCTGTAAGGTCAGACTGCGCTGTTTCGTATGCTTCCTGCTGTTTGGCAAGATCATCCACCACTTGCTGAGCGGCGGCCACTGCCTCTACTGCATCATCATAGGCTTTCTTTGCGTTACTGACCAGATTCTTTGCTGCGGTGATAGCGTCGCTGGTTGCGGTATCGTTGGCAACTGCGGTCTTTGCTGTTTCTACTGCAGCTTGAAGGTATTTGATAGAGCCCTCGGTAGTCACGCTGCCATTGAGAACTGCGATTGCTGCATTAACGGTTGCAATCTGCTCCTCAACGCCTGTAATTTCAGTAGAGCCCTCAACCCAGTCGCTCGATGTGGGGTGATAGCCCTTCAACTGGTGGGTTAAGTTAGTGATTGTCTCTTGGTACCCGCGAATCTCCTTTTCGGTATCCTCAATATCCTTAAGGGTTTGTTGTGCGGCACTGGGATCTTTGTACCTGTTGGATGCAATAGTCGTGGTCTCCGTGTATTTTGCGTTGTCTTGCAGACCTTTAATGGCAGTATCTAAATAATCTACAATATCGTCTTTGGATGTTTGTGAGTTAATAGTAGGAATTTTATATACCGGTGAATCAGAATTCAGGGCTGCAAAATCGCTACCCATGTATACATATACTGACTGAATTTTCGTGCTGCTATAGTCTTTTGACAAAGTACCATCATAGTCACTCGAGTCAATAAATGTATAATAGAACATCTCAGGGGTGATCTTAGTCCAAGGTTCTTGATTTTTACTTGGCACATATGAAGGTGCTGTTTTATCAAAACATATATACAAGGCTATGTTTTTCATCTGCGGAACGGTAAGATACCATATTTCCGGTGTTTGCTCTTGTGACCAGTACGCATCATAGAATGCGTTGTTTGCTTTAATGATATCCGAGAGCCATGGCATTGTTTTAGTCACCGTTGAATCAGCCTTAGCCAGGGTAGTACTGTTTTGGAGGCTCTTAAGTGTTGCTTGAGCCTGCTTCATATAGCCTTCCTGATCGGCGATCTGGCCCTCCAAACGGGACTTCTCCTCTTTGAGATCCTGGAGGTCAGAATTCTTTTTTGTCAGAGTATCGTTAGCATTGTCAAGCTGATCCTGGAAGCCCTTGATGTAAGCATCCTGTGCCTTAGTAAGCTCTGCGTTGGCAGCATCCAGATCTTGGCTTTTCTCGGTCTGTGCGTCCTTAGCATCATCAAGGTCAGAATCTGCCTTGGTTATCTCATCCTCAGTAGGAGCTTTGGTTGCATCAGCCTTTTCTTGAGCAGCCTTTTGTTTAGCCTGCGCGTCTTCGAGGGCTGTGTTGGCGCTGGCAAGAGCAGTATTTGCAGTGTTTAGATTTCTGATGTAGTCGCTTGTGGCGTTAAGCTCCTTTGTGGGATCACTTTTGATGGTAGAATGATCCTTGATGGCATCAGTAAATGCCGACCATGTGACATTGCCTCTATCGCCGGCCAACTTCACAACTGCGGGATCGGTTGCGTCTTCGCCGGCGGCATAGAGCTGCGCGCTTACCGCAAGGAGAGTCGCGGGAAGTGCGAATTTTAGCATTCTTTTGATAGTCATAGTTTATTATGTTTAGTTATTGATTGATTTACTATTTTATATAATAATATAATGTAGTTTATGCAAAAGGAAACACTAGAATGTTAATTGTTAGATGTGTATATTGTTATTGTACTCAATTAATGCGCAAATGTACAACATTTATTCTATCTGACAAATTTTTTTCAAAATTTTAATTTTCCACCCCCGCCGCTGGACCCCAAACGGCGGCGCCCATAGGCGCCCCGCGATGCGGAGCGGGGGATGGGATGGCCATGCGCGTGACCTATGGCTGCGCTCGCTACGCAGAGCTTGCCATAGGCTAACGTTCGCACCCCGCGATGCGGAGCTACCGCGATGCGGGTATTTGATGACGTAGCCACATGTTTCGTAGTTGGGTGACGCGGCGTAGCCGCAATTGGCTCGGCTTTAGCCGGGCGTATGGGTAGCCTATGGCAAGCTCGCACCCCGCGATGCGGAGCTACCGCGATGCGGGTATTTGATGACGTAGCCACATGTTTCGTAGTTGGGTGACGCGGCGTAGCCGCAATTGGCTCGGCTTTAGCCGGGCGTATGGGTAGCCTATGGCAAGCTCTGCGTAGCGAGCGCAGCCATAGGTTGATGCAACCCCATCTCAAAAACCTGCTCCGCATCGCGGAGCGCCTAATCGTCAAACACATAACGCTCATCAAATTCAATGCCGAAACGCGTGTACGTTGCGATCATCTCCTCCCTGAGCGTCACCCTCTTGTGGTGCTCCTTTTGATTGGCGATATATCGACTAACAGCCTCAATCTGTGATGGCGCATATGAAAAACATCCGTATCCCCGCTGCCATGCGAACGAGTACGGTGTCAAACGCTCGGCGTTGATCATCTTGGCCGCGGCCACCTTTAGCTCGCGCACCATGTCGGGGATGGGTTGGGTCGGTTTATAATCGAGCAGGATATGCACATGGTTGTCAACCCCACCTATGGCAATGGGCAGATGTCCCGCATTGTTCAGCATTTTGGCGAGGTAAAGATGCACCCGTTGCTGCGCTATCGGGGTCAACAGGGATTCGCGGTTTTTGACGGCGAATACAATGTGTAGATAAATTTTGGTGTAGGTGTTTGACATACCACAAATATAGTCATAAATGGCGAGATTCACAAATTTTTCGTTTCAGACGCCCCGCGATGCGGAGCTACCGCGATGCGAGTATTTGATGACGTAGCCGCATGTTTCGGAGTTGGGTGACGCGGCGTAGCCGCAATTGGCTCGGCTTTAGCCGGGCGTATGGGTTAGCCTATGGCAAGCTCAGCGTAGCGAGCGCAGCCATAGGTTGATGCAACCCCACCTCAAAACCCTGCTCCGCATCGCGGAGCGCCCCCACATATACTGATCAGGTGCGGCTAAGGCTGAGGACGGTGGGGCAATAGGGGGCGATGGCGGAGTGGTGGTGGGAGATGATGATTATGGTGGAGTTGGGGCAATGGGCCGACAGGCGCTGCATGAGGGTGGCGGCGGTGTCGGCGTCGAGCGCGCTGTTAAACTCGTCGAGGAGCATTATGGAACCTGGGCGCAGCAGTGCGCGGGCTATGGCCACGCGCTGGGCCTGCCCCTCGCTGAGCCCGCCACCAGCCTCGTCGCACGAGGTGTCAAGCCCCTGGGGGAGGTCAAAAACAAAATCGGCTGCGGCCACATGGAGCACTTCGGCAAGCTGCTCATCGGTGGCCTGAGGAGCCGCCAGAAGCAGGTTGTCGCGGATGGTGCCGGGGAGCAGCGAATTGCCCTGTGGCACGTAGACGAAATGGCCGAGCGTGGCCGACGACACGGGGGTGGCGGCGCTGTGGCCATAGACCTCGATGGTGCCAGCATCGGGTTCGAGCAGACCGAGCAGCAGTTTGATGAGCGTGGTCTTGCCGACGCCGGTGGAGCCTACTATCATGGTGTGGCTCCCGGGGGTGAAATCGTGGCTGAAGCTCGACAGCACATCACCGCCATCGGTCTCGTAGCGGAATGTGAGGTTGGCGACACGGACGCCGAGCGGCGCACCACCAAGCGCTATTTCATCATCACGGGAGCGCGATGGCTCAGGCATGAGCTGCGGGGTGTCGATCTCGCGCAGGCGGTCGATGGCCACCGACGTGGCGATAAATGCCGGGATGTAGCCCGAAATGCCGGCTATGGGCCGCTGTATGCGGCTCACAAGCTGGATAAAGGCCGTCATGGTGCCGAAGGTGATGATGCCGGCGCTGAGGCTGAAGATGCTCCATCCGAAGGCTGTGAGATAGCCGAGCACAAACCCGGTGCGCACCAGTCCGCCGCTGACGATAGATAGCCGCGTCTGCTGCCGGTTGGTGGTGTCGAGCGTGTGCTGAATAGATCCAAGCCGGTGATCCATCTCATCGATGCACTCAAGGGTGCGGAGCAGTATACGGTTTTTAAGTCCCTCCTGTATCGACACGTGCATATCGCTTTCGCCCTGGCGGATGATGGTGGTGAGACGGCGCTGCCGGCGGAAAAACATCTTGCTCGCCAGGATGCATACCGGCATTATGACTATGGGCGCGAGGGCCAGATAGGGATTGAGGCACGCCAGAAAGAGGAATGCGCCGAGCAGCTGCACCCCCATCACCACCATGTCGGGGAGTTGCGACAATGCGAACGATGTGACGGTGCGCACGTCGATGGTGAGACGGTTGAGCATGTCGCCGCTATGAAAGCCCTGCTGGCCGTTGACCAGAGGCATGGTCATCAATACATTGTACAACCGGCGGTTGACGCTATTGCGCATGCGCATCGCTGCCCGCGACTCAAGATAGCGCAGCCACTGTGAAATGAGCACGTCGGCCAACATGCACACCACCATCATTACAAACCACGTGACGAGTCCCGGCGAATCGGCTCCGGCACGCCCCACGGCGCAATCGATGGCACTCTTGCTCAGCCATATAAACAGCAGAATGATGCCCACGCGTGTCACCCCCAGCAGCATCTGCATCAGTGCCGTGGCGTGAAACCCGCAGGTGATGCGCCAAAGATACTTGATATATGAGACGATACGTTTCAAACGGTGACGACTGTTTTATTTATGTGAGTTGCGCTTCAATGCCCTGCTCAGGGTGTATTTGGCGCCGTAATACATATGATCGACGAAATGGAATGTAGCTTCAAGAGGCACGAGCCTTGATATGGCGAAGAATCGGGCGGTGGCGTAACGCAGCTTGTGCATCGCATAGCGCACACCGTAAAGATGGTCCCACTTCTTGGCGTAAGCCTTGGTGAAGTAGCCGAAATTGCCCCCGGTGACTATCTCGCGGAAGGCTTTCTCCGACTTTTTGGCATACGAGGGGTCGTAGAGGGGCATTTTTGAGGGGGGAACGCCGAGATGGTTGACAGCTATCCAGGCGAAAAGCTTCCACCCGCGGGTCATGCCGAAACGCCGTATATTATCCTGAAGCGACTCATAATCAATGTCGTCGGCATGGGTGTGGAATATCATGGCCCAGTCGCACAGCTGGCGCAACCCGATACCGCCACCTATGTAATGAAGCCATGCGTGCTGAAAGATGAAAATGGCATCGAAGTCGTAGGACGGCAGCATGACATCGGCATTGCCGAGCCTCACCACCCTCCGATCGGCCGACCGCTCGAGCTGCTCCGTGGCCCACGCCTGAAACCGGCGACTACGCACCGGGGTGTGGATTCTCGATGCAAGCCGGTGGATCTCAATGACCACGCCATCCATCACAAAATCGTAGTGCTGCACTATCTCCCCCATATCATTCTTGTCGTTGACCAGATGCTGCTTGCACAAGTCGACGGCGCGGCGGTAAACGGTGTTGCCCACATAGAAGTCGACATCGCCACTTTGACGCATCCGGGGGTCGCGGTAGTAACGCGCCACCCCCTGCCCCTTGAGCAGCACGCCATTTATGCCGTGCTCGCCAAAGAATGTCACCAGCCGCGCTATTGTGTTATCCAAAATCAGACCGGCCTGGATAAGTCCGAGGGCAAAGCGGTTCATCTCGGCGAGTGTGCTGCTCGACGGCCGCAGATGCTCAGGCAGAAATTGCACACTCTCGATGATCGTGCCTAATACGAAGTGCTTCCTGGCCAGCGCAATAACCCATTTCCAATCGATGCCGTCGGGAAGCTCGGACGCCGGTATTGCGGCTCCATATAGCCCCGACCGCAGCAAGAGGAAAAAAGTATTTATTCTGTTGGTGGCGTGGCGTGTGTTCATAATCGTATTTTTGGAATTTGCCGGCTACAAAGTTAGTTATTATTACGCTAACCCCCAAACGCCCCGAAAAAGCCCCGGCGATTTTAAAGTTGTGAAAGTTGTTAAAGTTTTGAAAGTTGCGGGAGTAATGTGGACGCACGGCTCGTGCGTCCACATAATACCAGCGTTAGAGATGGCTCGGCGTAGCCGGGCGTATGGGTTAGCCTATGGCAAGCTCTGCGTAGCGAGCGCAGCCATAGGTTGATTCAGCCCCACCTCAAAACCCTGCTCCGCATCGCAGAGCGCCCCCATAGCGTCCTTTGCGGCGTGTGAGATTACAAAAAAATATTAAATGGACGCAATGGACGCAAATATTATGCCATTTTATAGTATATAATAGCGTAATAATTCGTATCTTTGTCCGATTTTTCGCATTATCCCCTGCAACTTGTTAGGGGTAATTCAACAAATCTGCGCTTGCCCAAAACGGCACACGACCCTTTGGGCGTAAGCGCTATGACGCGGCCAACCGGCGATTGTTGGCAAAATTTATTGTTAACCTCGCTCTCCTTCCTCGTGATGAGGGCGCTTAAAATAGAGAGTTTATACATATTAACCTATCCTATGACAACGGTTAGATTGCTTCTGGTTTCAATCTTTTGTGCAGCTGCATTTTACGCTAACAGCCAAACATACGCAGTGAAGACCAACATACTGGATGATGCGCTGCTTAACGTCAATCTTGGCGCCGAGGCCGCCGTAGCCCCAAAATGGACAGTAGAGCTTCCTCTCAGCCTCAATGGATGGACGCTAAGCCACGACCGACGCTGGAAGCACTGGGCCGTGGCACCTGCCGCTCGATACTGGCTATGCGACCGCTTCGCTGGCCACTTCGTGGGCGCACAGCTGCACGGCGGACAATACAACATCGGCGGATTTGACGGACGCATCAACATGTTCGGCACCGACTTCCGCAAGCTCAAGGACTCTCGCTTCCAGGGGTGGTTTATAGGCGCCGGCATCAACTACGGATACTCATGGATTCTCGACCGCCACTGGAACTTTGAGGCCGAAATAGGCATAGGCTACTCCTATACACGCTACGACCGATTCCGCTGCGCCGGATGCGGCAAGAAGGAGGAGCAGGGAAAGACACACAACTATGTGGGGCCAACCAAGGCCGCTCTCAATATCGTTTATCTCTTTTAAGCAACTCAGGCAATGAAAAGAATACTTCTCACATCAATGATTGTGGTGGCGAGCGTTGCCGCGAGTCACTCAGAGACAATAGTAGAAAACGTCGACGTAAACAATTTCACCGTAGAGCGCGATGGCAATTACCTGGCGGTAGGTATGGATCTGGGCCTGGCCGACCTCAACGTCAGCTCCAACCAGTGCGTGCTGCTGGTGCCGCGCGTGGTCAACGGCAACGACTCCATATCGATGCCAGCCATCGGCATATACGGACGCACACGCTACTACTACTATCTGCGCAACTACGGCCAGGTGAACATCGGTGGCCCTGACGAAAAGACCTTTATGGCCAAAGATAAGCCAGCCGAGATAGCCTACAGCTATATGATACCTTACAGCGAGTGGATGGACGGCGCTCACTTCGCCCTCGAACGCATCGACCGTGGCTGCTGCCAGAAGGTGATGCTCGACAACTACGGCATCCTCGGCGACTACAAGGACACATTCTTCCCCGAGCTTATCTACATTCACCCTCAGGGCGTACGCGAAAAACGCTTCAACCTCTCGGGACGGTCGTACATAGACTTCCCGGTTGACCGCACGGAGATCTACCCCGACTATCGCCGCAACCCCATTGAGCTCGACTCAATACGCCGCACCATCGACGTGGTGCGCAACGACCCCGATGCGAGCATCGACACCCTGTGGCTCAAAGGCTACGCATCGCCCGAGTCGCCCTACCGCCACAACCGCGACCTGGCCATCGGACGTACAGAGTCGCTCAAAAAGTACATCAACAACCTCTATCATTTTGGCGACGAGGTAACAATACTCACCGACTTCGAGCCCGAGGACTGGGAGGGTCTGCGCAAGAACGTGGCTGAGTCAAACCTCGAGCACCGCGACGCAATCCTTGCCCTGATCGACTCTGACATGGATCCCGATGTCAAAGAGGCCAAAATCAAGCGCCTGTACCCCAGCGACTACCGCTTCATGCTGCAGACCTACTATCCGGCGCTGCGCCACACCGACTACCGCATATCCTACGTGATAAGAGTTTTCAACGATCCCCGCGAAATCATGGAGATAATGCGCACCGACCCACGCAAACTCGACCTAAACGAATTCTATGTGGCAGCAAGCGCATTTGAACCCGGCTCCGACGAGTTTACCGAGGTATATGAAACCGCCGTGCGCGTATTCCCCAACGACAAAGCCGCCAACATCAATGCCGCCAACGCCGCCATGCGCCGCGGCGACAACGCCGGCGCCGAGCGCTACCTGCCCAAAGCCGGCGACTCGCCTGAGGCCGACTACACACGCGGCGCTCTTGCAATACGCAAGAAGGACTACGCTACAGCCCGCCTATACCTGAAGAAGGCTGCCAGCGCCGGGCTGGATAAAGCCCAGGAAACCCTGGACGCTCTCAACCGACGCACAGGCTACAAGGAAGAAAACTAAACTACACATTAATTATATAGCATCGAAATAATTATCAATTTACTTAATAACTAACCAATTAATTGAACAGTATGAAAAAAGTTCTTTTTGCACTCCCGCTTCTCGCAGCTGCACTATGGAGCTGCTCAAGCGATGAGCCATCAACACCCCCCGTGGAGCCCGGCACCGTAAGCAACGGCGAGCCCCACTACATGGCAATCTCACTCACTGCCACAAACGAGGCTGCACCCCTTGGACGTGCCGACGCTGAATATCAGGACGGTACCGACCTCGAGAACGCAGTGGGCTGCGTAACCTTCTACTTCTACGATGCTGACGGCAACGCTGCCGCAGTGAAATCAAACGGCGACAACTTCCTGCGTCCCGCCGAGTTCACAACTGGTGGCCGCGAGAACGAAAACGTTACCGCTACCGTCAACACCGTGCTCGTAATCAGCACCAAGGAAGGCGACAAGCTCCCTACTCAGATTGTAGCCGTGCTCAACGACGAAACCTTCTATAAGACACATTCAATTGACGACCTCCAGCTTGAGCTCACCGAGGGTACAAACAAAATCGACGGAAAAGACTACTTCGTAATGTCTAACTCGGTTTATTCGAAAGACGGTGCAAAGCAGCGCGGCGTTTCGGTAGAAGGCTACCTCTACCCCACCCCCGCAGCCGCCCAGGCCAACCCCGTTACCATCTACGTGGAGCGCGCTCTTGCCAAAGTGACCGTTGAGAGCGGAATCACCACATCCAAGACACTTGCCGACGGCTCTTTAATCTACAAGACTACAAAGAAAGACCCCACTACCAACGAAGACATCACCACAACCTTCGACGGCAAGGATGTATACGTTAAGTTCCTCGGCTGGAATGTGACCGCAGAGCGCACCCAGGACCGTCTTATGAAGGAAATCAACACTGCATGGCTTCCCGGCTGGACTTGGAATACCGCTGACTATCACCGTTCATTCTGGGCCGTTAACTACCCTGTTACCGAAGGCGTTGACCCCTACAAGTGGGGATCATTCAATACCACCGGCGACGCAGCAGCCGCTTTGAAATACACCGACTTCACCGGCGGCACAACCGAATGGGCATACGTTAAGGAAAACGCAGCTCCCGACGCTGACGGCAATGACCCCACAACCCCCACTCAGGTTGTAATCGCAGCTCAACTTTGCGACGAGGACGGCAACGCTATGGAATTTGCCGAATGGGCAGCTGTGACCATGTCGTTCGACGACCTGCGCCTTGCCTACGCCAACGCTGCGCCTCTATACTACGCCAACGGCACTGACGCTGATGGCAACACCATCTTCACCAAGATTGGCAAAGACGATATTAAGATCGCTACCGCTACCGAGCTCGGTATTGCTTCGCCCACAGTCAATGGCCGCTACAAGGTATACGCTGCCCTTTCGGAGACTGGCGCTGCAAAGACCTGGTACAACCAGCCCGACTCAAAGGATGCCGCTGCTCTCGACGCTACTGGCGTTCAGGCCGTGCTCACCAGCCTTGGCGGTGCTAAAGCATGGAAAGGCGGTATGACCTACTACTACTTCGACATCAACCACCTCGGCCACGGCATTAACGACGCCACATTCGGCGACAAGGGTGTAGTGCGCAACCATATCTATGCTGCCACCATCACATCGTTAAGCGGTCTCGGCACTCCCGTCTACAACCCCGACGAGATCATCTATCCCGAGAAGCCTGAGGACGAATACCTCTACATCGCTGCCAACATCAAGATTCTCTCTTGGCGCGTAGTACGTTTCAACACCACACTCGACTGGTAATCAACCGACAGTGAGTACTGAAACAATCCCATAACACTCCGATACAAGCCGGCCGCGCCGACCGATAACCACGATTGACGTGGCCGGCTTTTTCTACTCTTACACTTCTTTACATCATCAACGCACTTCGCATCGGTGCGCCTAAAAGTCGATGCGGATTCAAACCGGAAGCCATCACACAGTATTGATGACATCCCTCCTAAATACGACTTAACCCGGAGCACAGGGCACACCCCCTCACCTCCGTCGCCATATACAAATTGACATACTTAGAAATGAATTGTATTACACACAAAATAAGCCGCCTAACGCTGGTCATGATGATCGTAGGCTTGCTCACCGCAATATCCACATCGTGCGATAGCTTTGTCTACGATGACGAGGGTGATTGCGAGGTGACATATCGCTTGCAATTCCGCTACGACATGAACCTAAAGTGGGCCGACGCATTTGCCAACGAGGTAAAATCAGTGCACCTTTATGCCTACGACACCGACGGCCACCTTGTGTGGGAAACCACCGACAAGGGCGCACACCTGGCTCAGCCCGGCTACTCCATTAAGCTTGACCTCCCTGCCGGAACATACAAGTTTATCGCCTGGTGCGGCACTGACAATGATGCCGATCTCGACCCTGAGCGCAATGAGTCGTTCAGCGTAGCGCCAGCCTCGCAAGGCTCGCACCACAACGACCTGCTGTGCTCGCTCAACCGCAAGGCCGACGATGAGCATCCGGCATACAGCGACGACCGCCTGTTCTCACTTTTCCACGGCACAATAGATGTCACACTCCCGGACTCAAACGACGGTGGTGAATACGTTTACACAATGCCTCTGACCAAGGACACCAACCACATTCGCATCATCTTGCAGCATCTGTCGGGCGAGGATGTCAACGCCAATGACTTCACCTTCCATATCGAGGATGCCAACGGACTCCTGGCTCATGACAACTCAATTCTCGATGACGAGGAGATACGCTATCGTCCCTGGGCACAGACCTCGGCTGAGGCCGGCGTGGGTAAACCCGACCTCGCACCGTCGCGCGGCATAATCCAGGTGAAAGGAGCTATCGCCGACATGACCGTCAACCGCCTATCGCCCGACCACAAAAAGTCGATGATGCTCACCATCAAGAACAAGCAGGGGGAGACTGTGGCCCATGTGCCCGTAATCGACTACGCTTTGCTGGCCAAAAGCTATTACGAAGAAGCCTACGGACACAAAATGACCGACCAGGATTTTCTTGACCGCGAAGATGAGTATACACTCACCTTCTTCCTCGACGAGAACAATAAATGGATGTCGAGCCAGATTCTCATTCACTCCTGGGTGGTTGTGCTACAAAATCACGATCTCTAATACTCACGCCAACACACCCTATGGTCACACAACCAATCAATGCTATCCAACCTCCGACATAAATCACACCTTACGATACTGTCGTTTTTAGCCGTGACCTACATCGCACTTACGATGCCGGCCACGGCTATGAATTTTGAGCTGAAGATGCCCGTGATACCGGAGGATATGCCGCGCTCCGAGCGTCCCGACTATGTAGCGACCCGCTTTTGGGATAGCCTGGACTCAACCGACATGGCTCTGACCTGCGACAGAGAATTTATGGAGGTAAACTCGGTGAATTTTTTCTATCTGCTCCCTCATGCCTCATCGCACGGGCGAGATAAGGCGTTGGGCCACTTCATAGCCGGCATATCGGTCGACACAAGGGCACTCAACCTGTTTCAGGAGCTTGCCGAACAGTATTTGGCCTCACCTGAATCACCTCTCTACAACGAGGATTGCTACATTGCCCTGATGCGACAGTTGGTTGACAATCCCACATTTAAGGAGCGTGCTGAATTTCAGATTGAAATGATGTCAAGGAATCAACCCGGCACACCTGCAGCCGACTTCAAATATCTGACACGCAGCGGCACGTATACATCGCTTGCCGCAACAGTCGATAAACCTACATTACTGCTGCTATACAACCCCGAATGCGACCACTGTCTTGACGTGATCGAAAGCATGCGCAGCTGCGACGCTGTGTCAGCAATGATAGCCGACGGCCGTCTCAACGTGCTGGCCGTGTGCATCGAGGGCGACCGCAGCCGGTGGGCTGAAATCGATGCGACACTTCCCGCAGAATGGATTTCGGGCTACGATGTGACCGACATTATCGGTCGTGACACATATTACATCCAAACGATGCCCACCCTTTATCTCCTTGACCGTGACCGCACCGTGCTGCGCAAGAACATTACCGACATCTCGTGTGAGATGCTAAAAGGCTTATAGCGTTACTCAGCGTACAGGTTTTCGTGCTCCTGGGGTATGTATTGCTCCACAAGCCTGGATATTTTGTTCATATCAGGCTTCTTGGCGGCATAGTCAATCAATGTGCCGATAGGGTAAAGATCAGGATCCGATGCCGACTGGAAGTTAGCCGCATCCTCCGAGTAGTCACCATCCTCCACCGCGTCAGCTTCAATGGCATAATCGCTGAAGGCAATATCACGCTCAGCATCATGATGCCGCTCAATATCCACCAATAAGGTAGTGGGAATTACACTCAGCTGTGGATCCACGCCCCACACCTCAGGATTATTGATAACCTCCGCCACTTTAGCGGCAATAATGTCGGTAAGTTCTTTTCTTGTCATAGAAATATATGTCTTTAGATTATTAAAGTTGTCCGGTACAGATATATACCTGAGTCTGGTATATATTCATATATATAACGTAGAACTCCGTGAAATGGTTGCGTAGAAAAAAACTCAGGGTCAACCCCGCAAACGGAGTCGACCCTGAGTTGTATTTAACCTCAAATACTGTTTTTTATATAGCAATTGCCCAATATTGGTCACATATAGACTGTAGACTTAGGCGTGATAAGAATATTAATCGCGGCGGAAGATATCGCGAGTATATACTTTAGAGTAAACATCGTCGAGGCATGAATCATAACGGTTGGCCACAATGGCTTGCGATAGTTGCTTGAACTTTGAAAGATCGTTGACCACCAGGCTACCGAAGAAAGTGGTTCCATCGTCAAGGGTCGGCTCATAAATAATAACCTGCGCTCCTTTAGCCTTAATGCGCTTCATCACGCCCTGAATCGATGACTGACGGAAATTATCAGAGTTGGATTTCATAGTCAAGCGGTATACCCCGATTGTACATGGCACCTCACCTGAGCGATATTGAGCATTCTCTCCGTACCACCCTGCTTTCTGGAGTATCTGGTCAGCAATAAAGTCCTTGCGGGTACGATTAGACTCAACTATGGCCGACATCATATTTTGTGGCACTTCGGCATAGTTGGCAAGCAGCTGTTTTGTATCCTTAGGCAGACAATAACCGCCGTAGCCGAACGATGGGTTATTGTAATGAGTACCAATGCGCGGATCGAGCCCAACCCCCTCGATAATCGCCTGCGAGTCGAGTCCTTTAACCTCAGCGTATGTATCCAGCTCATTGAAGTAGCTGACGCGTAGAGCGAGGTAGGTGTTTGCGAAAAGCTTCACGGCCTCTGCTTCCTTCATACCCATGTACAAGGTGGGGATATCTTCCTTGATAGCTCCTTGCTGAAGCAGGGAAGCAAATTCATGGGCTGCTTCGTTCAACTTATCAACATCAGTAACCGCCAGTATTGCCTCATCTTCTTCAGCAAATTCCGGGCGATTTAAGATTTTGGGTATACCGGCTATGATGCGCGATGGGTAAAGGTTGTCATACAAGGCCTTACTCTCGCGAAGAAATTCGGGGAAGAAGAGCAGATTGAATTGTTTTACTCCTTTAGCAGCATATTTTACATAGAGATTACGACAATAGCCCACGGGTATCGTAGACTTTATAACCATTACTGCCCCCGTATTGACACTCAACACAATGTCAATCACATCCTCGATACAATGGGTGTCAAAAAAGTTTTTGACAGGATCGTAGTTGGTTGGAGCTGCAATTACTACAAAGTCAGCATCCTTGTAGGCCGAAGCACCATCAAGCGTGGCATTCAGGTCAAGCGCCTTTTCTGTGAGGTACTTCTCGATATATTCATCCTGTATTGGTGAAATCCGTCTGTTGATTTTATCCACCTTTTCTGGAATTACATCGACAGCTGTCACTTTATTATGCTGCGCCAGAAGCGTGGCGATACTCAATCCTACGTATCCAGTGCCGGCAACGGCAATATTATATTGTCTCATTTTATATCGCGAAATTTACAGGTTGTAAAACTCCTTAAACCATGCCACGGTGCGGTCAATGCCGGTCTGAAGCGGAGTGTTAGGCCTAAATCCTGTTGCCTCGCCCAATGCCGATGAGTCGGCATATGTCTGGTACACATCGCCCGGCTGCATCGGCAGAAAGTCTTTCTTTGCTTCACGACCTATCGCTTTTTCGATGCATGCTATGTAGTCCATAAGACGCGTAGGATGCTGGTTGCCTATATTATACACCCTATATGGAGCAGGAGATGTGGCAGGATCAGGATGCGCATCGTCCCAATCCACATTCCCCTGAGGGATTACATCGAGTATGCGAACCACACCTTCTACTATATCATCAATATACGTGAAGTCACGGTACATGTCACCATTGTTGAATACCTTAATATGGCGGTCGTGCAGAATGGCATCTATGAACAGGAATGGAGACATGTCGGGACGCCCCCATGGTCCGTAAACAGTGAAAAACCTCAACCCTGTAGTGGGCAAATCATACAACTTGGAATAGGCATGGGCCATAAGCTCGTTGCTCTTCTTTGTAGCCGCATACAGACTTACAGGATGAGCGATGCTGTCATGTTCGGAAAATGGCACCTTGCCGTTTAATCCGTAGACACTCGATGATGAAGCATATACAAGATGCTTTACCTTATTGTGGCGACAACCCTCCAGTACATTTATGAAGCCATCAATGTTGCTCTCGATATAGGCGTCAGGATTGGTAATGGAGTAGCGCACACCAGCTTGAGCGCCAAGATTGATTACCGCATCAAAGCTACCATTAGCAAAGAGCATCTGCATGGCTTGCTTATCCTCCAGATTCATCCGTATAAACTGGAAGTTGCGCTTTGTGGCACTATTAGCAAACTTATACCATGCCACATCGGCTTTCGCCACACCCAGCTCGGCAAGACGACCATATTTTAGCTCTGGATCATAATAATCGTTTATATTATCCAGCCCTACTACTATATCTCCTCGGTCAAGCAACCGCTGGCTCACGGCGCTTCCGATAAATCCTGCCGCACCTGTAACTAATACTTTCATTTTTGGATACTGGCTTTAATGGCGTCGGTAATGTAGCGCACATCATCGTCGGTGACAAATGGACCGGCGGGGAGACAGATACCGACTTTAAATAGCGACTCCGACACACCGTTGACGTAGGCCGGTGCACCTTGGTAGATGGGTTGCTTGTGCATCGGCTTCCATAGGGGGCGTGCCTCAATGTTGGCAGCATCAAGCGCCATACGCAGAGCCTCCACGTTGTCGTTGGGCTGACAGTCGGTGACTGCAGTAGTTGTAGCATGGGTAACACCGGCAGCGCCACCGACGGCTCCGGTGATTACCTGTTTATATGCGTTCTCCTGTCCTTTGATACGCACGTCGGGGTCGAGTGTGGCAGTGCAAAGCCAGTAGTTGGAGTCGTATTGTGGGCCTGGATTACAGTGCATTGTTATACCTTCAACATCTTTGAGCTGCTCTTCATAGAGAGCCTGAACATGCTTATGGTGAGCAATATGCTCGTCAACGATGGTCATCTGTCCACGGCCAATACCGGCACAGATGTTCGACATGCGGTAGTTGTAGCCGATAGCTTCATGCTGGTAGTAGGGATAGCTCTCGCGGGCCTGTGTGGCATACCAAAGTATTTCACGGGCTTTGTCGGCGTCGGGGCATACAAGCGCACCACCTCCCGAAGTAGTAATCATCTTATTGCCGTTGAACGATAATACGCCGTACTCTCCGAACGTGCCAAGCGCCTGTCCGTCAAAGTTTGAGCCAAAGCCCTCGGCACCGTCCTCGATAACAGGTATCTCGTAGCGGTTGGCAATCTCCATGATCCGATCTATGCGGTAGGGCATGCCGTACAATGCCACGGGGATAATTGCTTTGGGCTTGCGGCCAGTTTTGGCGATGCGATCTTTGATAGCCTCCTCGAGAAGCTCAGGATCCATGTTCCACGACTCACGCTCTGAGTCAACAAACACCGGAGTAGCACCGAGGTAGGTAATGGGGTGACTCGACGCACAGAAAGTGAACGATTGCACCAGCACCTCATCACCAGCCTTAACGCCACATGCGATCAGAGCCAAATGTACAGCAGCCGTACCGGCCGACAGCGCCACCACCTTCTTATGCAGAGGCTCAGCACCCTCGCGACGGTTAACAAAATCCTCCAGATCCTTTTCAAACCCATTGACATTCGGGCCAAGAGGCACCACCCAATTCTGGTCAAAAGCCTCCTTGATAAAGTCCATCTCCCTGCCGCTCATGTGCGCCAGGCACAGCAATATCCTATCTTTTCTCATAATCTATATATATGTCAATTTCTATTATTATATGCTTTAATAGCGTAAGCTAAGACATCTATAGCTCTGCCCAATTCTTCCTTATCGAGCACATAGGCAATACGAACCTCATCTTTTCCCATGCCTGGAGTGCTATAGAAACCTGACGCTGGAGCCATAAATATCGTTTGTCCTTCATAATTAAACTCTTCAAGACACCATCGGCAGAAATCATCGGAATCTTCTACTGGGAGACGGACAAGTGTATAGAAAGCTCCCATCGGAATCGGGCTGTAGACTCCAGGGATTTGGTTGAGTCTATCTATCAGAAATTTTCTTCGTTCTACATACTCATTGTATGTGGCCAACATATAATCCCTGGGGGTATCAATTGATGCTTCTGCTACTATCTGCCCCAACAATGGTGGACTTAACCTTGCCTGACAGAACTTCATCACATTATGACGTAGCTGACCATTCTTGGTCACGATGGCTCCAATACGTATCCCACACTCATTATAGCGCTTTGACACTGAGTCAATCAACACGACATTTTCCTCAATACCAGGCAAATGACAGGCCGAGATGTAAGGTGCCCCTGTATAACAGAATTCACGATAAACTTCATCAGAGAACAAGAAGAGGTCATGCTTTTTTACAATATCACGTATTGTAAGCATTTCACGCATCGAATATAAATAACCCGTTGGATTATTTGGATTACAGATCAGTATTCCACGTGTCCTTGACGTAATTAACTTCTCAAACTCCTCCATCGGGGGCAATTCAAAACCATTCTCAATCGTGGATGGGATTGTTACGATTTTAGCACCAGCTAAAATCGCAAACGCCATATAATTAGCATATGCAGGTTCGGGCACGATAATTTCATCGCCAGGATTAAGACATGCCATGAACGCAAACATCACAGCCTCAGAACCACCTGTAGTGACAATGATATCCTCTATGTCAACATCAATGTCAAAGGTTTTGTAATATTCCTTAAGTTTTTGCCTCAGGCTTCTGATTCCATCCGAAGGGCTATATTCAAGTACCTTACGATTTATATTACGCAGCACTTCTATTGCCTGTGGTGGGGTAGGAATATCGGGTTGACCGATATTCAGTCGATATACCTTAACGCCTTGCTCGACAGCTTTTTCGGCAAGTGAAGCGAGTTTCCTAATGGGTGATTCCGGCATTATCTCACCACGTTTCGATAATTGAGGCATAAAAGAATATATTATTTGTGAGCGCGGTATTGAGGGAAATAGGCTATTGTCGAAGCCTCACTATCAGAGAATCCTCTAATACTCATCAGCTTATCATAAGTATTTTGAGATATGATTGATTCACCAATCGCAAACTTATAATTGGAATTACGGTTAAAAGCCGCCTTAAATTTATATAAATGATCCTCACCCGAGCCAACGCCTCCGCCAAGATGAAAGGTCTTATATCCATGCTCGTTACCCCATAGGGCAGCCTTGTAAAGCAAAAGATTACTTGGTGCCATATGACGATACTCCCTTCGAGAACCTGACAAATGATAGTGCATTTGATTATTTGCAAAAATCATTATTGCAATTGAAATAATCTTGTCTTCGTAAGTAGCATAAAAAATTTCGAAGTTGCCACTTAACTCGTCAGCAATAGAGGTATAAAAATCTTCCTTAAAGAAATAGTAATCCTCGGCTTCATCCGTGCGCATTGTCTCATCATAAATTTCTTTGAAAGCCCCAAATAGCATCGGATCAGATGAATGATGAATTACCACCCCACTTTTCTCAGCTTTGCGAATCATATTACGATTCTTACTAATGATATTCTCCCAAATAATTTCCGGGGAAGATAAGTCCAAGGCAATTGTTTTACCTAAGGGCAACACATCAACGATTTTCGCATTCTCGTTAGCATTCTCAAGTACAGGGTGAAAACGGAAGAATACGGAATTTATCTGATTATCTTTGAGCACTTGTCGGAATTCACAGCTTAGAGCATCAGTGTCTACATCCCCGTCAAAAATAAATCCTCCATAGCCATATGGCGTTACCGCATCATAGTAACAATCTACTGGTATCTTACCTACAAACAGCGCATCATTAGCAACATCACGCACCATCAGCGCACATATGGCCCTACCCCCCTTATCATCGGTATAATACAGAAGTATCGGCTTCCCATCGCCGTGGACTTCAAATGCCTTGACATAACCACTTAGGTAATAAACATCATAATTTGGGAAAGTTTTAACAACCTCATCCCACTTGTCCCTTTGTGATAAATCAAATATCTCCATTTGTTTAATTGAGCAAATCCTTGATTATAGATACAAGTATCTCCATATCATTCAATGAATAACGGCCGTCGCAATGTACCGACAACATCGAATCTCCAAACGATTGAGCCGCTTTGTCGTCATCATTTTCTATTATCCATAAAATTGCCGGATATATCTGATTTGCGATCAACGACATGCGCACTGCATCTCTCATCTCCTTATTAACAAATCTTAGTGTCAACGAGAACGGACAGCTCGCACGGTTTTCCGGGGTGAGTATATTTAAGCTCTTAATACCTTTCAAGCATTTGTGCAAATAGCTCCAATTCCTATATTTGGCATCATACCATGCACGTATGTCAAGATTCTTTAATACTTGGGATGAGGCGCCACTAATTCCGGAAATGGGTATTGAATCAAACGCATTTTCTGTCTCTTTAAATATTTTGAGGTATTCCCCCTTGGCAATATCCTTCCCTTTCAAGTAATCTCGCTTAAGATCCATGGCATGAACCCGTTTAGCCATTAGGTTCTCGGTAAGAGCAACGGACATTGGCTTTTCAGGCAATTTATGGTGCTTGGGAGACCAAAGAATTCCACCGTCAGCAATAGGCAAAGTTTTACGAAGCGAGGCAATACACCAATCAGCATTACTATTTGTAGCCCATGGCCCAATTAAATTATGAGTATGATCCTCAACGATCTCACAATCTATTTTTGAGAAGCTCCTTCTATTAAAAAGTCCGAAATAATTTACTACAAGCAACCCTTCATTTTGGGCTGCCGGAACCGACGGGATTATTCTTATTGGATCATCCGACGGTATAATATTATAATGGCGAAGTTCAATACCTGCACGCTGAATGCAATTTAAAGTCTCCTCGCAAAAATACGACGGGACCCAAAGCCGCTTCCAGCCACGACTCAACGCTAAGTCTAAGAGCGCTTGCCTACCGCTTACATATAAGTTGCACACGGGGAAATACTCCAATAGAGTTTTTCCACCTCTTGGATATCTCAAAGTATGGAAGTCTGACCCGAACTCCATCAATTGAATTTTGCAATGTAGTTCTTGTATGCTTCTTCAAAGTCTTCTCTAAGCACCGCCATCATCACTTGATTATGGTACTGACCGTTCTTAAAGATTGACTGACGCAAAACTCCTTCCTTCTTATACCCGCATTTTTCCAGCGCTTTTATAGATCCGATATTGTCCTCTTTGACAAGAGCCCAAATTCGATTGAGTCTTCTTTCCTCAAAAGCAAATTTTAAAATCATCAATCTGGCCTCTGTCGCATAACCTTTGCCCCATTCATCCTTTGCTCCTATCAACACTGGCACATGTGCAGACCCGTCAATATAATCAATTTCTTGGAGCATAACATTTCCAATATACTTATCATTCTCTACCAAGCAAATCGCAAGGACAATCCTGTCATTATTGAAAATGGTATTTTTTACCCACTCCTTTTCTTTCTCTTTTGACACGAAGTAACTATGTCCACCGACCATCGACTGAATTTCAGCATCATTCCTCCACTTTACTGATACTTCAAAGTCTGCAGGTTCAAGGGCTCTTAGATAAATTCTCGGTTTCATATCTGTTCTTTAGCATTAATCTGTATATCTGTCTCTAAAATGTAAATCATCAATGGACTCCATACTTCCACTTCCTTCTCCTATATCCCTCCTCCTCAATACATTACATGCAGTCATGTATATTATACGACAATCTGCCAGAAACGACATATTATCCACATACCATACATCATAATCAAATTTTTCACTGAGCTTACACAAGTTTCTCCCATGCACCTGCGCCCAACCCGTGATGCCTGGTCTTACCTCATGTCTTCGCGCATGGTAATCAGAATAAAGTGGCAAATATTTAACTAATAGAGGCCGTGGGCCAATCAGAGACATATCACCCTTGAGCACATTCCACAGTTGTGGCAGCTCGTCAATCGACGTTGAACGAACCAACTTTCCGACCTTGGTCAGACGTTTGGAATCAGGTAGGAGCTTCCCATTTTCGTCTCGTTCGTCTGTCATTGTTTTAAACTTGACGACTTTGAATATCTTTCCATTCTTGCCAGGGCGCTCCTGTAAGAAGAATGCGCCTGCTCCTTTATTTGCAAAATGCAACCACACAGACACAGCTGCCAGTGGAACAGCAAGCACAAGCAACGCACCTCCCGAGGCTACAATATCAATCGCACGTTTAAAAAAATCTCTATACAAGTTCATTGTTTATCTATTAGATACTAACTATCTTTGTTATTGGCAAGTATTGACAATATTTAACAATCGATTGAAACTTAAAAGTAGCCATTAACTCATCTAAATTCTTAATCGCGCGTCCTCTGCCAATATTTGACTTGAAATATCGGATATAACGATTTTTAAGGCTCCCAGGCTCCTTGAAGTACTCTTCATAATCAATTTTTGACATGAGTTTCCTTTTTTCTGTCAAAAGATCGCCGATATGAAAATAGCACATATTATAGTCAGAGGATCCCAACCTCCTTTTAACAAACCAAAGTGGCAGGAGTCTGAAATAACCGCCTCCCGAATATGCCAATTGCTTGTTCAAGACAGGCAGAGAATATAGTGGAATCGGGAACTCGTTGATACGAATGCCGTTATACTCAACTATGCACGGCTTCTGCTCCGTAAAATCCGGGAATCCGCCGAAATCACGAGCTCCGGGGAAGATTGAGGCATCATTTTTTATTCCATTTTCCGCAAGAACCTCAAAAGCCCACTTATTTGACTCTCCGATAGAGAATGCCGGGGCGCGGAAGCTCTCCACCTTTTTACCTATCAGATCTTCGAGCGCACTTACGGCCATATGAGTATCTTCCCGAAAGTCCTCAGGGGTCATCTTGTTTACCCATTTATGGGCATGTGAATGGCTCCCAATTTCATGCCCCTCAGCTTCTATTTTCTTTATTACGTCAGGGAAATCAATTGCTATCTTTCCAAGACAGAAAAATGTGGCCTTAATATCGTTAGCGCTTAAACGCTCTAAAATATGGTCAAGCAGACGGTCGAACTCAGCATACTTATCCTTACGGCCACCCCGATACTCTTTTTCAATTGACCACTCCTCAATGTCAAAAGTCAGAATATTCATTTCGCTCGTCTTTGAATTTGCTTTACAACCTTGGCTGGGCTACCTATTGCAATAGACCAATCAGGAATATCTTTAGTCACTAACGATCCTGCACCTATTATCGCCCCCTCTCCTATCGTTACCCCCGGCATTATTATGGTACCTGTTCCCGTGGAACAACCTCGCTTTAAATGAATTTTACCAGTCATATAAGGCAAATCAGCATAGTTGTCCCCCTGGCAGTAGCTGCTCAAATCTTTCTTATGACATAAGAGCACTGTTCTCCCTGTCACATGAACATAATCCTCAATTGTAATCAAATCAGCATGACCCGCATCTATCCATAGTTGGCTACCGAAAAATGTATTCCTTCCAACCTGGCATCCAATTTTACGGAGCACCCAAGGTCTTATTTTGCGCGGCAGAAGTGGGGAAAGCAGCCAATTGTTCATCACACAATTTAACAAAAATGAATCTCGGAATGTCTTATTTACTCTTTTTATGAGTTGACAAATTGTGACCTGGCCGTATTCCTCTTCAGGATAATTTAATCCTACCGTTCTCAAAAACCGATATGTCTTACTTAACTTTTGAGACATGGAATATTGGGTTTAAAGTTCAAATTATGATAACATTGTTATTTATTCCTATCAATTAATCGGTTACGATGCTCAGCCAACTTTGAGAACAATGTCTGTTGCTCATATTTTTCTTCTACGTCCTTACGAGCCTGTCGTCCCATTTCTTTTGTCTTTTCTGGATTATGGATATAAAACTCCATCGCATCCACCACCCGCGAAACATCATGAACCGGCACATGAATACCTGTTTTATTGTTGGTAATTGTATCATATTGTCCCGGGCAATCAGTTACTATGGCAGGTACACCCATGCCCGCAGCCTCTATAACAACAAGACCGAATCCTTCTCTATAACTCAAGGAGCAGAACACATCCAAAGCCGAATAGTGTTGTGGCACTTCTTTAGTGTAGCCGGTGAAAATTACACGATCGTTAGTTTTTGCCCAAGAGAAAAGCCCCGGATCAATAGTTTCTGCATGATCGTTTGAGCCAATTATCATTAGATATGCATCCTCGTGCTTCTTTTCAATCAGTTCTCGAAATGCGCCAAACAACTCATTAAGCCCCTTGTCCCTGGTGATACGGCCACAATATCCGAATACAGTTGCTGATTCAGGTATACCGTATTTTTCACGATATTCTTTACGCCAAATTGACTTCTTAGTCATATCATACTTTCTGGTATCCACTCCGCAAGCACTGCCATTCCAGATTACGACAGACTTCTCCGGCTTGTAAATCCCCTCCTGAATTGCTTCCTCTCGTATTGAAAAACTCTCAGTCTCTATATCGGTAGACAGAGCGCATACCATTTTGTCGTCAAGTTTAAGCAGCCTACGTTTCATCCCCTTCATAGCAATAAACATCATCCCCCATTGACCGAATACTCGTGTCTTTATTCCGGCCATCCAGGCTGCAATTGACGCATAAGTGGCAGCATTACGAGTAGAGTATTGAACTATGTCGAATTTCTCACGCTTAAAAATCTTGTATAATTTCCAAATTGTACTTATACCATCAAAAGCGATTCCTCTCTTCATCGGCACCGGGATATAGTGCGTGTGATTGTCAAGGTATTCATCGAGAGCATTCGTTGTATTGCATATGAAAGTTACATCATAATTTTCATTATCAACCAAATATCTCGCCAAGGGCACAAGGAATGACTTGATTGTACCCGGTATGGTTGTGCAGAAACATATCCTTTTTCTTTCCATTATTATCGATTATGTAGGAATCTATATATTTTTTTGGGGAGCATATATAGAATAATTGGCTTAAAACAGTAGAGATAATAGCGCAGAGGCAAATGCAACTTCTTACAAGCCAGATATTTTACATATGCCTCGTTTTTGCGGCTTTTCCAGTTTCTTCGGCTCAGAGCATTTCTATCGTCTCGCATACTGTAAAGCGGCTCATTCAATATGTATCCTCTAAATCCTTTTTCATACATTTTCAGCCAAAGATGGTAGTCCTCTTGCCTTAAAAGTTTGTCTGAGACCGTATATCCACCAACAGCCCTGTATGCTTCAGCTCTAACCATACATGGCGCATGGCAAAAGGGAGAATGTTTGGCGTAGACAGTTGGCAATGGTTCTCCGCCGCCTCTCCCCGTTCTAAAAATCCCTTTTTCATCGAAATGATGCATTGGCACTGAAACAATGGCATACTCAGGATGAGCCTCTAAAAAGTTTAACTCTTTCTCAAATCGCGTTGGATCACATGTGTCATCGCCGTCCATACGAGCTATGTACTCACCCCGAGCTACTTCAAGGCAGTTATTGAGAGTCTGATTCAACCCTAAATTATGTGGATTCTTGAGCAATACTATCTCCGGGTGCTTTTCCTGGTTTTCCTTTGCGATTTTATAAGTATCGTCCGAGGAACCATCATCACATAGTATGATCTCGAAGTCCTTATATGTTTGAGCATAAAGAGAGTCTAATGCTTCCTGGAGATAAGTGGCACAATTATAAATACCCATTATCACCGATATCTTTGGATTATCATTCATTTATCTTCCCAAATTAAGAAGTCCATAGTAAACAAAGGTCATGAGTAGTGTAAAACACAAGTGAAGTTTTACAGCTATTCCAAGTTTTACATATCGTTGAGGATCTGTATTCAATTTATCTAAGAAAGGAGCTATTATTACGATCGGATATACAAACCAACTCAAGTATGCAATTCTATTGTTGAATGCTGCATACATACATAGCATCCATACCGAATTTGTAAGAATATAGAAATGGAGGAGAAAATGGCATAGTTGCGACAATCCAATCCTACTCTTAAACTCAAAATAATATCCCATTATCACAGGTACGGCAGAATAAAGTATAAAGTCTGGACGAAAGCCAATGTGAGCGGTCGTAGTTTCCTCAGTAGCTTTTAGATATATAGCACCCTGATCATCCGACATACCGGCAAAGACTTCCTGGAAATAGGTGACATGCAAAGTACATATTAATAAACAGATACCCCACAACCAATAATAGATTTTCGGCTTTTTTATAACCATTGCGATAATAAAAGTTGCAATAGGCAAGACCATACTATGGTGAAAGCCTAATGAGACAAGTATCAACGCAGCGCATATCAGCTTCTTATTCCTAAAGCTCAATGCCAAAATAAAAATAGATGCAGCGACACCCGCTTTAATTCCATTGACAGAGTAGGTATATGTAGAAAAACCGGCCAAATATGTCAGGAAAGCCAGTTTAGTACTTTCTGGGAACAACCGCCTTAGTCCCCAATACATCGCGCCAAAATACAAGGTAGCCATTATAAGGAAAAAATATTGATGGTCGTAACGGCTACTTGAATACCAAAGGATAAAATTATCAAATATCTTATTGTCAGTATCCCAGTCAAATTTAAAAGATTCATGTGCGAATAGGCGCAACATCATATCGTAGGCCGACATATCAACAAAGTATCCATTGATAGGCCGTAATCCTATAAACAATGTTACAACTACAAGAAGGACAATCGCATTACTATTGTTTGTCGCTCCTCTTCCTATCGTATGGGTCTTAGCATATACATATTGAGGCAAATAGTGCATCGTAAGAGCTGCGACTGCCAATATATATATATAATTATATATTGATGCTAAAAATACTTCCATATTACCGACTACTTATCATCCTATTGAGTCATGCTTGTGCAATTACAGGTCAAAAGTGCAAGACTTGAGCCCCACAAAATATACTTTCATATTTTTTCTGCGCATTTCAATGAAACTGATCTACAATATCAGACTAAACACCTACTGATATCTTGTTCACAATTCTTCTACTCGCTGCACCATCACCATACGGATTAACCGCCATGGACATAGCGTTATATGCACTTTGATCTTCAAGGAGTAATGATACATTATGCATAATAGTGTCATAGTCCGTCCCAACAAGTTTAACAGTCCCCGCCATAAGCGCCTCGGGACGTTCAGTCGTATCTCGCATCACCAATACCGGCTTACCAAGGCCGGGAGCTTCTTCTTGAATACCACCACTATCAGTAAGGACGATCGTTGACTTCTCCATCAGATATACGAATGAAAGATATTCCAACGGCTCTATAAAAAACATGTTTCCAAGTCTGTCAAGATTTTCCCCGAATACTGCATGGATTGGCTCACGCACATTTGGATTTAAGTGCATAGGGTACACAAAATCTACATCAGGATATTTTTCAGACAATGCCTTGAGTGCTTTACATACTGAGATGAAACCAGTGCCAAAATTCTCTCTGCGATGGCCAGTTATCAATACCAATTTTTTTCCAGCCTCTAATCGATTAATGTCATAACCCGATTTAATAAGTTCATTCTTTAACTTAGAGTCTAGTTCAGGATTATTCTTTATTTTTTCAATAACCCAATATAGAGCGTCAATAACCGTATTACCAGTCACTATAATCTTATCATCCATTACACCTTCATCCATAAGGTTCTGACGACTCAGTTGAGTAGGCGCAAAATGATACTCCGCAATACGCCCCGTAATTTGTCGATTCATTTCTTCGGGCCACGGAGAATAAATGTTATGTGTACGTAAACCAGCCTCTACGTGTCCCACCGGCACTTGCTGATAGAACGCCGCAAGAGCGGCAGCTGTTGATGTTGTAGTATCGCCATGTACCAACACAATATCTGGGCAAACGGCTTTCAACACTTCACGTAATCCTATCAACACTCTTGAAGTGACATCATACAAATCCTGACCTGGCTTCATAATATCAAGGTCATATTCCGGCTTTATATCAAAGAGTTCCAATACTTGATCAAGCATCTGTCGGTGCTGACCTGTCACAGCAACAACAGTTTTAAATTTATCTGGATGCTGCTCGAACTCCTTGACAAGTGGAGCCATTTTAATTGCCTCCGGACGTGTTCCGAAAACTAGCAATACTTTTTTCATCTTTTGAAATATCTCAACGTTATCAAATCAGACATGAATACTGAGGCCTTCTCTCCCAAAATTTGCGTCAACTTTACTTTCATGCCGTGACGCACTCTCGATAGCAGGGTTCGCTTCACCCAAGAGCCTGCAAAGTGATGTATGCACACCGATTCTTCCGAAATATGTATTTTCCCTGTCCTATGATCTTTCGGACAGAAATATTCTGCTGGATACATTGTGCAAAGTCCTGGAAAATCTTGATATTTCCCATCTTTTTTTAGACCTTTACCTACCATGTATTTTGTGATCACAGTAGTATTTGTCGTATAATCCAGCGAACCATCAGGCAATACAAACCTTCGTTCTTTATACCCTTCCAGCAATTCCTTTGCCCATATCGAACCTTTTTCTGCCGCCATCATCCCCGTAGGCACATTCCCATCAGTTTCAAAACCTGAAAAAGCCAGGTGATGTAAAAACGGGTCATAAGATTTAAGCACCTCTACATCTGTATCCATATACACTCCCCCTTCTGTGTATAGGGCATATAGTCTAACGAAATCTGTTACAAATGCAAACTTTCGATTTTCATATGCCTCTTTTACATATTGATTCTGATTGATATCAAAATTATCTTCATCCCACTCCTTTATCTCATAGTCAGGAAGATACTTTTTCCATGAGGCTATATTTTTTAAAACAGATTCCGGAAGTGGATTCCGACCGAACCAGCAATAATGAATCTTTTTGGGTATCATTTCAAATCAAAATTTTGTTCTTCTTTTAATTACACTCCGTAAGTATGAGTAGCATTATCGATAAAAGAGTTCTTTTCTCCCTACAGAAGACTTCTATGCGTTATAGAGAAACAAGTAACTGAACATCCATCAGGGACTCACAAACCGCAATAGATCGGATAGCATACCCCTACCTGAGTTTTACGTCGCAATGTTCATCTATTACCAATGCTAATTGTCTTGATTTTAATAGTTTATCGAAAATATGAAATATCAATTCAATGCTTTCCGCATACTATGCCGAAGGTTGTATGCCCAAAGCATTATGCGTGCTGTACCTATATGCCCTCTAAAAGCTAGGGTGTACATCACCCTCAAAATAGGGTTGGTATCTTCAGTTGTCCTAACATCGGGATAAAGTTTATTGATTTCCTTCCTTGTTAATAAGGAATTCCTAAAGGCCATTTTTTTTACCAAAAGTTTAGACTTCTGTACCAGTACTGAGTCTTTCGGAAGTTGTGTCATCAAAAAATCTATAAACTTCTTCTGACTCTCCAATGTCCTTATTGTATAATTGTTTGTAATCGAGAACGGGATTTGAACGTAATGATAATATGCCTTAGGAAGATAGGCTACTTTAATATCCTGTTTTAAGAGCTGCACATTAAAACAAACATCTTCACAATAATTTATACCGGCAGGGAAATATGCTTTACATTTAAGCACACACTCACGCCTTACAAGCTTATTGCAGCAACTCCCATGCACCTTGGGACCAAAGAGGTCATTCAGAACATCTGCATGATATAACGTGGTAGGTTCTTGAACTCTATATATCGTCTTCCCATTAACCTCATTGATGAAATCACATATCACCATATCAGCATCATCGGCCGTGGCCTTTTCATAGAGTTCTTCCAGCATATTGGGCTCGACCCAATCGTCAGGATCTGCATGGATTAAATACTCTCCACGAGCTGCGTCAAGCCCTGTCTGCCTTGCGGCACTTACTCCACCATTTTCGCGATGTATTACACAAATAGCTCCTTTACCGTTAGAAAGGGAGACACACCTTGCTGCATATTCATCACATAAAGAGCCTGATCGGTCAGGGCTGCCGTCATCTACCAATATCAACTCCCAGCCAGTCAGGGTTTGATTCATAAAGCTGTCCAAACATTTGGCAATGGTTGACTCAGCCTTATAAACAGGGATTATGACACTCACTTTAGGCTTCACTTTTTTCCCCGATTGATTTTCCTTAAGAGCAAATGATAAATTAGCTTCATTCCAAGAAGTCGCATACCCGACGAACTGCTTTTAAATGCGATGGGAAGAGTATGCTTCCATGATTGAGAGTTGTGATGCCGTAGATACGTCAAAAAAGTACTGTATATTAATTCCAATATAAGGGAATTCGTCTTATTAACCTTATTCTCTTTAAAAAACCTTCGAAATTCTTCAGTTACAATATCTACCGGTTGCTCCATCTCATGCTTAATAGTCAATGAATGAAACAACTCTTGAAACACTGAAGAAGCCTTCAGCCCAAATATGGAAAATGCTCTTTGCTGCGCCTTAAATGCGCATGCCTGTTGCTCTGTTTTTTTGCTTGAGGTAATTTGTGAGTTACTATTACGATAACAAAAGAGAACCTCCGGTATGTTGGCTATTTCACCATACTCCAGGATGCTTACCATCAGCGAATAGTCTTGAGCATATCTTACGGTTTCATCATATTGTATCAACTTGTCGTTAACGATTCTGTGATACATGGCTGCGGGATGAGATATCTGGGAGTTCTGTATAAACTGCGCCCTAACCCATCTGTAATTCGTTTCATACCGGCCAATGCTCTCCAAACGATTGCCTTTATCATCAATATTGCCAGTCCATGAGCCGACACATCGAATGTCAGGATGTAGATCGAGATATTCTACTTGCCTTTCAAATCTGTGTGGCAAACTCATATCATCGGCATCCATTCGGGCAATATAATATCCCTTGGCTATGTTTAGACCCTTATTGAGAGATTTCGTGAGTCCAATATTTGTCTCATTGGTAATCACAGCCACACGTCCGTCTTTTTCTGCAAATTCTCTCAAGATCCTATCATTGTCCGAGTTTCCAGGATTATCATTGATAATGATAAACTCAAAATCAGAGAAAGTCTGATCAAGGATTGATTGTATTGCTATACGAAGCCATTCCTCTGGCTCGTTATAAACGCTCATTATTACAGAGACCCTGGGCATAAATCATCATTTTATCGGTAAATCTATTTCTTCCCCAAAGATATAGTCCCACTTTTCCGGCATAAAGGGAGTCCATCCGCCATGATGAAAGAATGTAAGTTCGCCGAAAAACACAGCTCCATCAACTTCATAGAAATCTACCCTTACATGAGGGATACCCTGCGAAAGCTTGGTGGCCAATTCCTTCATCAATTCAAATTTTTCAGGCTTTTCAGGAAGTACCGGGGCATTGGGGTGGCCATGCTGCATAGGTAAATGATTGAAGTCCATATCAAAGAAATCAAAATATGGCTCCTCGCGATTCTGCCTATCGGTAGCAATAAAAAGCCATTTTACTACTCCATTAAAGCAGAAAAACTTATAATCTCTCAATTCTCCCGTCTTGGAATCTTCCATATACTTCTCCGCAATAATCCTACGGGGAACATTTTTATAGGGCCATTCACGGCCTGATAAGTAGTAATCAGTATGAAGACTCGACTCGATCTTAGCCTTAGCTTTTATTAGATCCAGGTTATTCTTGTCCTTGCAGATAACCAAACCACCACTATCGTGCGTACACTTGAGGACGAATTGATCAGGCAGAGAGTTAAAATCAATATCATCAAACTTATCCCAAACTCCTAAGGTTGGTATAATATACTTTTCTCCTATTGTATCTGCTACATATTTTTTTACTGCGTATTTGTCCACCATGGTGGTGTATTGAGGTCTGCGATCATGGAGTTTCAGCCATTGGAGCTTCTCGTTATAAGATTTTGGCGAGCGCAGGTTCAACTTGTATGACATTCTGCCATACCACCCTCTTTTAATTTGAATTGAATCGCTATTTTTAAATTTCGAAAGATTTCCAATGAAACTGTAAAATACTTTTCTTGGATTACGAATTCCTTTAGCTATTTTCCTTATAGTGTTATTCATCCCCATTGTTTGGTTTTTCGTTTCTTTAACTTCTCTATTGCATACTAATTTCTATGGGATTCCTATATGTGGGCAAACTATATTATTCGGTCTATAACTCAAATTTGTTGCACTTTATCTCCAAATTGAAAACTTTGACCTCAACCATCCTATTGCCTCTTGATAGGTTGTAGATCTGTGAAAGATAATGTATATGGCCACCATTGACAGAAACACTGACAGCACAAGCCTATACGCAATCTTAAGCCATAAGTTGGTTATCCCACCCAGCTCCTCTATTTGCGCAAATAGATAGAAACATCCGGCACATATCGCCATCATGACGCACAGGTGAGCTATTTGGGTCAGATAATAAGGAATCAATTTATTATTGCCGAAATAATACTTGAACGTGATGCTCGAGCTGTACAGGAAGTTTATCAGGAAAAGCGACACAAGCGTACCCCCAATCAGGCCGTTGATACCCCAAAGCCTCACGAATACATAGCAAAGCACTAAATTCAGCACGGCCTCAAACACCGCTCTCCACCGTATCTCCCAATACAGTCCTACAGCATCCACCCATATCGAGCGAATGTCTCCCATCTTAAGCATATAGAAATATACCACAAGAAGTATTACCGTGGAATTACCAAACATATATTCTTTGCCCATCCATATCTGCATGAATGGCTGATAAAGCGAGAAGAGACATACCGCACACACCGTGCTTACAACCATATATAGCAGATTAAACTTCTGCAAAGCCTTGTGGTTCTCCTCAATCGAGGCTGTCTGCACATAATTACCGATCCCGGCAGTCATTGACAGCGGCACAAGAGCCAATATTCCAGTCAACGAACTAAATATCATATAATAGTTATTGTAAATTCCAACAACCTCAAGGCTGATGAATGCCGAAATAAAAATATTAGCCACCCCATTGCGCGAAACGATACAAACCTTCTGGATACTCAGCCCTATAACTTTCTTCTTTATATCGCCCATGAGCTCCCGGGATACCTTTCCACGACATTTATATTGAGGGAATAACTTGTCAACAACACACGACACTATGATATTCCTCACCAAAGCAATGGCCGGGATTACTATTACGTATGCATAAAAGCTGTCTAACGTAATGATTACCAGAATTTGCAGGCCTGATGTGAGGAGTGAAATAACAGTGCCAATGTGCTGAATTACGTCAACTCGCTGATATGCCTCAAGTAAAGACACTTTGTAACCATATAGTAGGTAGCTTATGCTTGTCGACAATAGATAGAGCAGATAAATAATATATATATTAGCACCCGCTGGGGGAGTTCCGTTAATCAGTTTCGGCAGAAAAGGCAGAGCCATCAAGCCTACAGCCAGGATACCCACACCTATCATCTTATAGATTTTCCTATAAAAATTCAGGAGTGCACATATTGTAGTCTCGTCATTCTCGGCAATCGGCTTATACATACTGTAAACCACCGCAGCCGAAAACCCTAATTCAGCAATATTCAGCACCTGAAGTATTGAGCTGAACAGGCCGTTAAGACCCGCATAGTCAATACCTATATATTTGATCAGTAACGTTCTTACAACAAATGGAAGAACAAGAGTAACAATTCTGTTTATTACACCAGCTCCTATACCTCTTGCGGCATTTTTCGTCTTATTGTAAGTAACTTTCTCTCCCATAATCATCTTCAAAAAGATAATCGTAATTAGGCTTTTCGATTAGGGTTTATCATTGTGTAATCATGTTTCTACGGAAGCTTGAATATTGCATTAAAAACCAGGCGAGAAACGGCGGTTATCATTTAATATAAATCTTTTAAGATAATTAAATTTAACCCTCAAGCCTTCACAAAAATCAACCAGCCATTATTACATATTCTTTCTTTCGGTTATGTATCTTAAGCCACTGGAGTTTTTCGCTATATAAAACCGGGGTATCCAAATTCAACTCGCGACCCATCTCAAAGAAATAGTAGGCTTTTAGAAACCACGAGTCTGGAAACCAATACGGAAAAAGCCTGGTAAGTTTAAGAAGTACCCTATATTTGAATATCTTTAATTTTGACATGGCATAGAAAAATCAGGTTAGCCAATTATAGACATGTTTGGTCTTGTTCTTATAGACGGGATAGCAGATTAATAATGCTACGATTATTGTCAGTATGAACATACTGTTGGGATTTCCAATTAATTTTGATTGTATTCCTGATATTTCTTGGAATAGGATGAAGCCCCTTTGAATGGGCGCATGCAGCAAATAGATGCTGATAGAGAGATTACGCAAAAGCTTCGTATCGTGTTTAGGACTTGCGCTTGGCGTTTCGTAATATTTAGCGCTAAACAAAAACAGCGCAAACACAAAAAATGGTTGCATCAGATAATATTGCCCATCTTCCAAGCCATTGTACCCACTAATTATATAGAGCTCAGTAAAGAACAACCCTGCAGCAATTATCAGCATAAGATTGATATTCACATACCTAAATTTAGCGGTGACAACATCCCAATTCCTTGCCGCTAAAATACCCAGCCCTACATACAGAAATCCTGTAAATAAACCATTCTTAGGGGAAATGCAGTAGACCATGTAGCCATCAACAATTTCTTTTAGGACGCTTACATCTTCGATGACAAAGTAATACCGTCCACAACATAGAGCAAACAGGTATAGGGGTATAGCTATGGGAATTATGTATTTCTCTTTATGATATCTTATGAATGGCACCAACAAGAAGCCAGCGACAATCAACGCCTGGATATACCACATTGCTCCAAGTGGATAAAAAACAATATGCTGTATCGTCTCAATCACTATTGTGGACACCGCAGTTCCGGCCAAAGCGAGTATCAGAATAACCTCTACTTGAGTTAGCGGCTCAAATACAAGCAACTTTGTAAATAGTCGTTTACAAAAATTTTTGTATATGCTATTTGAGTATCCTCTGATATAATATTTCCTTGCAAAAAAGAAGCCTGAAGCAATAAAGAAGTACGGAACAGCAGAATAATAAACAACCGGATATAACCAATCCTGATACTGCCCCAAAAAACAAGAATGCAATGCAACAATGGCTAATGAAAATACAAATTTAAATATATCTACCAACCAAAACATGCTTCCTTATCTACAAATAATAACATGAACAATCTATTAACATGAAAAATCATACTTGACTATATGGTACTTACTTGCTTGTCTCTGTCTTGTCAAACTTCTCGTACACCGAGTTTTTGCTCTTGAATTCGGGTACGGTTTGTTTCATGAGCTTCACCATGTCGGGGATTGAGACCGCCACCGCATAATCGGTCAATTCTGCTACTACGTTACATGCGTCGGCGTAGGGATACTCGCGTGCCTTTGCCACAAAGATACGCTCATGAGTTGTAGGAATGGTGTTCTCCTTAGTGGCGAGCACTTCTTCGTAGAGTTTCTCTCCGGGGCGTAGGCCGGTGAATTCAATCTTTATGTCGCGCCCTACTTCAAGGCCGGCCAGCTGTATCATGCGTTCGGCCAGGGTCACTATCTTGACTGATTGCCCCATGTCAAAGACGAATATCTGTGTTCCGGTGGCAAATGTGGCAGCTTCCATCACCAGTCGGCATGCCTCTGGGATGGTCATGAAAAAGCGGTTGATCTCGGGGTGGGTTACGGTGACGGGGCCGCCGTGTTCGATCTGCTCACGGAAGCGCGGTATAACCGAGCCGTTTGAGCCGAGCACATTGCCGAAACGTGTTGTCACGAATCTGGTATTGCCTTTCACTTCCCCTCGCTCTATGGCCATGCCCAACGACTGAACGTAGATCTCGGCCAATCGCTTGGTGCATCCCATGATGTTGGTGGGGTTAACGGCCTTGTCGGTCGAAACCATCACCATCTTCTCTACATCGTATTCCACGCATTTGTCGGCCACCTGCCGCGATCCGGCCACGTTGACTCTCACCGCCTCACAGGGGTTATCCTCCATCAGGGGCACATGCTTGTAGGCCGCTGCATGAAATACGATCTGCGGCCTATACTCCCTGAACACGAAGTCAAGGCGCGGCAACGAACGCACATCGCCTATCACCGGCACAAAATCCAGATCGGGAAATCTATCCTCCAGCTCCAGCCTGATATTGTGAAGCGGAGTCTCTGCATTATCAAAGAGAATAAGCTTTTTGATGCCGAATGTAGCAAGCTGCCGGCATAATTCCGACCCGATTGATCCTGCCGCTCCGGTCACCATTACAATCTTGCCCTGGAAATTGGCTACAATCTCGTCCATGGATATTTTTATCTCTGGCCGGCCCAGCAGGTCCTCTATCCTTACTTTGCGGATATAATTGTTCAATAATTTACCCTCGGTCATTTCGTCAATGCCAGGCATTATGTAGGTCTTCAAGCCTAAATCCTGACAATACTTGATAAGCCGGTCTTTCTCCGTGCGTGCATCAGCCACATAGGGGAATAAGATGCCGTCACAGGCCCCGTCGGCCGATAATTTGCTCACGTCATCAAGGTGCTCGAAATATGACACCTTCATGCCTGCCAGGTGATGGCCTACCTTGTTTTTCCCAAAAGTGACAAACCCCACCACCCTGTAGTGAGGGGAGTTACGCAACCGAGCCACCATCGAAGCCGCCTTGTCGCTAATGCCGTACACCAGCACTTTTCGAATCTGTTTATCCTCTTGCAGTGTCGTTTTTATCCGGTCAAACACCGCCACCATAAGCACCCGCGTTAATATCAGTGCGCCAATAGTCACAAAGAAATCGATGAACAGCATACCTGCAAGCAGTCCGCTCACATAGCCCAGCGAGGCAAATCTGAAACAAAGATACAATAACGCCTCTTTGCCAAACACGGCCACACAAAGCCGGCCAAGCTCACGCAAGGTGCTGTACCTTATTATTGCCCTATTGACTCTGCATATTCTAAATGAAATGATTGACGCCAGCAATGCGAGCCCGAGCCACAGCAATATACCACTTGAGCTGAACTCATAGGTCGGCACCAGCACATTGACCAGCAGCAACACTGACATTGAAGCCGCCAATGAACACACCAGGTCGATACACATTACAGCCCTGGTATTCAAGAAGCGCTTATGATAATATTTCTTTAGATCCATAAGGGGAATTCACTTGTAGATATCTGCGCAGTCCGAAGGCCGCCGAGTGACTTTGGAGATTATTGAGGATACTACTTATATAAACCGTGCCAGTTCGGGCACCAAGTAAATAAAAATATCGGATTGTATCAGTTGGATATCACTTCTGCTGGAATGGCGGGATGGGCTGTTCAGGGCACAATCTGCACATATTCCGGCTCCACCTCCACAGCGGCCGTTATCAGCGTAGACAACTCAATGAGCAGTCGGCGCTTACGCAACCCCTTCACCGACAGCAGGCGCCCCTCGTACGAGTCGAGCGCACCGCCCACGATGCGTACCTTTTTGCCGTACATCGACTTGGTCAATTCTGCCGGTTGGAAGTAGCTTGTTGATTGCGAGTGCCTCACGGCATACATGAAACGGTCCATCTCCTCCGTTCGCACGGTCATCGGCTCGTCAGCCGGCTTGCCATGCAAATAGCGATACTGCAACATGGGGTGTCGCTCCACAAAATTATCAAGCGTAGACTTCTCCTCATGAACGAACAGCAAGTCCTGTATCACGGGCACATCTCGCCTCTGCCTGCGGCCTCCGATTGTCATTATCATCTGGGTCATGGGCGTGAATACCTCAAATCCAGCGTCGGCCAGCTCGTGAATCGAGAGCATATTGGCGTTTCTGCGCTTAAGGTCGCGCATTACAAACCATTGTTTCTCCGACGGTAACATATCCGGCTAAGTGACCTAAGTGCAATTCTCCAACTCCTGCTCAAGTTCAGTTATCACTGATTCTCAAGCAGTTGCAAATGTTTTCTGAAAAGAATGAGGATACGCTAATGATTGGCTTACCTCGTTGACTCACACTATATTCTGTCACAAATATCGCAAGTATATTTGCTCAATTCTCCACCAACTTTTGGCAAGAACTATATATTGCAGACGCAAAGTTACAAATAAATCCTGGATTATAGCCATTATGCGACATAAAAATGTTGGGAGCGCGGTTGTGAACGGAGTGAACGCCCTAAAATAGCGACACAACGGGGAATAACGCATACCTTTGCGGTGCACTACGCCGGCATCACTGACGCAATGGATGGACACAGTTAATGCCCGCATCACCTTTATAACTAATATATACCAACTATTACCCAAACTAACTGCAAATGAAAAAGTTACTATCGGCAATATTAGTGTTGTGGTTCGCCACAATGCATTGCCTTGAAGCCAACGGTGAGATAATCCCCGAAAATGGCCCCAAAAATGAGATTTTCAAACAAGACGACAAGTATGGCCTGCGTAGCGTCGACACCAAGAAGGTAACATTGCCGGCGATTTACGACACAATAGAAACCGGCTATTTCGACTTTGACATCTTAAGCGACCGCGGACTCTATGAGCAATACTACAAAATCAGCAAAGATGGCAAAATCGGCATATTCAGCGATGCTCTGAGCAAAGTGCTGCTCCCAGTGGGCCCCTACAAGAATTTTGGTCGACACGGCTATCGCAGCGAGGTGCCGTATGTAAAAGTATTTACTGAATCGGGCGACGACTTCATCCTGTCGGACTGCGGTGTAAAAATCACTTTCGATGTCATAGAAACACTGGTAGAGGACGTGGCCTATACATTTGACCCCGATCACGCCGTCTTCACTCCAAAACTCTACAAAGGATTTATAATCAGGAAGGACGGAAAATACGGCTACATGAACAAAAATGGCAAGACGGTGATTTTGCCCAAGTATGACGAGTGGCTGAGTAGCGATAAAAGCTATGGCATACGACGCAACTACACCAAATTGGTGTTCAAAAACTACAACTCCGCTCACACTGGCTTCACCCTTTATGCCTATGCGCTCAACGGCACCCTGCTCGCATCAAAGTTCTTCAACAACGACCAGAAGCTGGCTGTGAGAAGATTCCTCGAAAGATACTTTTAATCTCCAGAATAGTCGCCTACACTTTAACTGCATCCCAAAAGTTGGACACAAAAACTTTTGGGGTGCAGTTTCATTATGAAATACATGGCATCAGACAACTACTGGCTCATCTATATAACCTCATTCCTGCGAGCGCAGCGAGCTGACTTGTTGTTATATAGAGAGTAGCCCACCGTGCAGAGATATGCTCCCCAACCTCTCTGCAGCTCGTCTTACCATCCCGTTGTGATATGTAGATGATATTTTGATGCGGTTGCCCTGTTGAAGTATCCCTCTAAATTGTGTACCTCGCCGAAAATGCGTAATTTTGCACCATGAGAGTAGACCATATAGCTTTATATGTTCTTGATTTGGAAAAAGCCAAAACCTTTTTCTGCAAATACTTCAACGGAACTCCAAATGAAATGTACCACAATTCCAAAACAGGATTGCGTACATACTTTATTTCTTTTCCTGATGGGGGATGCTTAGAAATAATGAATCGTCCTGAAGTGAAAACGCAAACTTTTGACCCATACCGACAAGGATACATCCACTTAGCTATAAGTGTCGGCTCAAAAGTTGCGGTTGATGTTTTAACTAATCAACTTAAATCAGACGGATATGAAGTAATTAGTGGCCCTCGAACTACAGGAGACGGATATTACGAAAGTTGTATCCGTGGTTTTGAAAACAACATTATAGAAATTACAATATAGCGTCTTTTCGCAAACGTCGTACCATCCATAACTTCGCTGTCATAGCCTTGGCGCTTTGCCTCGGCAAAGAATAATCAGCAAGTTATGGACGCTCTTTTTCCAACAACCTCAACCTTCATCAATGAGCTACCGCATTAACATCTCTGAATTTTATCGTCCACAAAGGATTATTGACTTTAACTCTAAGAGAGTATCTTGCAAAGTGGGAATCTCAGCCTTGACAACATCAAAGATCACGTCGGAGTCAAGATTGAAATAACCATGAGCAATGTGGTCTCTCAGCCCCATGATTTCTTTCCACTGAGTGTTTGGAAATTTATCGTATAACAACCCTTGCGTTAGTCTATCGATTTTTTTTGACTCCTTCACCAATGCTTTCAATCAACATACATGAAGCTGCCATTTTTTGCATCCCCTCAGGAGATGTAAGATAATCATCAGAAGATGAAATCTTTTCATTCCATGAAGTAATCAAACCACAGGCCTCAATCATTTGGCTGATAATGTGGGTGATTAATTGGGCGTTATGCAAATATTGTGATTCCATCCTTGTCGATTTCACTCAGGAGAAATGGGTCGAGTGAGGCGCGTGAACGAACTATGTCTACACTACGACCCAGTATATTTTGAAGATAGTGTTTGAGGGCAACCATCTTTAATGCTTTAGGCGGCATATCTACAAAAAGGTCAACATCACTTGACCCGCTATCGTCTCCGCGCGCAACCGAACCAAACACACACAAAGATTTAACTCCATACTCTGTACGGAGTTTGCCGGAAACCTTTGTCAGTGTATCAATACAGTACTTGCGGAAGTCCATTCAGATTAGTATTCCTCTTCGTTAAAGAAGAAATCCTCTTTGGAGGGGTAGTCAGGCCAGATGTCTTCGATGCATTCGTATGTGTCGCCTTCGTCTTCCATCTCCTGGAGGTTTTCGATCACCTCAAGTGGTGCGCCCGAGCGCATTGCATAGTCGATGAGCTCGTCCTTGGTGGCAGGCCAGGGTGCGTCTTCAAGTTTAGATGCCAATTCAAGTGTCCAGTACATGTTGTTTATGCTAAGTGTATGATTTATAATTTTATTTTACGACTCTGCCTGAGCCCCGAGGACTTAATGGCGTGCCGTAAGGGTTCGCGAAAATAGTGATTGTAGTTGATATTAGCAATCTTTATTCCAGAATATTTCTTCTGCTTGTGCATCGATGTTGGCCTGGCGACTGAGCACAAATAAGTAATCGCTCAATCGGTTGATGAACCGGAGTATCTGGGGGTCAACATATGTGGTGTCGCTGAGTGTGACGATGCGGCGTTCGCAGCGGCGGCACATCGTGCGTGCTACGTGGCATAGCGCGGCCAGGCGGGTGCCTCCGGGGAGCACGAATTGGCGCAGCGGCGGAAGCTGGGCATCGATAGTGTCGATGTCGGCTTCGATGCGTGCTGTGTCGCTCGGTGTCAACCCATTGCATTTGGTGATTTCGCCATTGGGATTGTCGGTGGCAAGGTAAGCACCGATGTTAAAAAGCTTATTTTGCACCCACGTGACGGTGGTGCGCGCCTGGGCACTGAGGCTGGGAGCCGTGGCCACCATGGCCAGGTGTGCGTTGAGCTCGTCGACTGTTCCGTAGGCTTCGATGCGGGCGGCGTTTTTCTTTACCCGCGCGCCCCCTACGAGCGATGTTGTGCCGGTGTCGCCGGTAGCGGTGTATATCAGGCTCTTTTTCATGTCATTCAGTATTATTTACCTTAAAACAGCGATTCGGAGTGGTTGGATTTGTGCTTGAGCGGGCGGAAGTGCTGACCGATGATCTTACAGCATTCTTTCGCTGTGCTCGCCACGTGTATGCGCTGCATGGTGGTGGGGTCCATTAGCTGACGGTCGCACATCAGTTGCAGCTGTGCTAACGTGTGGTCGTATATACCGTCGGTGTTCAGCAGTATTATAGGCTTGTTCTTGTCGGCGGTGAATGTGAGGAAAGAAAATGTCGATATCATCTCGTCGAGTGTGCCGTATCCGCCCGGAAGCACCACGAATATATCGCTGAGCAGCTCCATTTTGGCTTTACGGTCGTTGAGGTCGAGAGCGAGCACATTCTCGTCGTTTATGGGATTGATGTATTTTTTGCGCATGATGGGCACTATCCCCACCACGCGTCCGCCGGCATCCTTGGCTGCGCGGGCCACTACCTTCATCATGCCAAGATCCAGACCACCGTACACCAACGTTGAGCCCAGCTGGGCCACATAGCTCCCGATGATAGCGGCATCGTCGCGGTAAGCCTCGGGGACGGTGTCTTTTGATGAGCAATAAACAGCTGTTCGCATAGGTTAAAAAATAAGTGTGTTGGTTATGGATGCAAAAATACACATTTTCCGGAGCAGGTGCCTGGATTTGCTCTGATTTTTTCGACGATGGAGATTTTGGAGGGATTTTTGTAACTTCGCGGTGTTATGCTACGCAGTGATTTTGAGATTATGGCGCCCGTGGGGTCGATGGAGTCGCTCCACGCTGCTATCCAGGCTGGCGCCGATGCCATATATTTTGGGGTTGAGGGGCTGAATATGCGCTCTCGTTCGTCGGTCAATTTCACCCTCGACGACCTTAGGTCGATAGCACGCACGTGCGAAGAGGCCGGCGTGAAGTCGTACCTTACTGTCAACACGGTGCTTTACGACAGCGACATCGACTATTGTCACCGCATCATCGATGCGGTGAGCCAATCGGGTGTATCTGCCATCATAGCCAGCGACATTGCCGCCATACAGTATGCGCGTCAGGTGGGCGTGGAGGTGCACATCTCCACACAGTGCAACGTCACCAACACCGAGGCAGTGAGATTCTACTCGCAGTGGGCCGACGTGGTAGTACTTGCGCGCGAGCTCAACCTCGAGCAGGTGGCACATATCCACCGGGCCATCGAGCAGGAGCCGATTGTAGGGCCCAAGGGTGAGCCGGTGAGGATTGAGATGTTCTGCCACGGCGCGCTGTGCATGGCCGTGTCGGGCAAGTGCTACCTGAGCCTCCACCAGATGAACTCAAGCGCCAACCGGGGAGCATGCACACAGATATGCCGTCGCGGGTATATGGTCACCGACTGCGAAACGGGGGAGGAACTCAACGTCGACAACAAGTATATAATGTCGCCCAAGGATCTTAAGACCATCCATTTCCTCAACAAGATGATTGATGCCGGTGTGCGTGTGTTCAAGATTGAGGGGCGCGCCCGCGGCCCGGAGTATGTCTACACCGCAGTGCGGGCTTACAGCGAGGCGTTGCAAGCCATCTGCGATGGCACCTTCGATGAGTTGATGGTGGCCCGATGGGATGCCGACTTGTCCAAGATATTCAACCGCGGATTCTGGGACGGCTACTACCTGGGGCAACGCCTGGGGGAATGGTCGGGCAAATATGGGTCATCAGCCACACGCGTCAAGGAGTATGTGGCCAAGGGAGTGCGCTATTTCCCCAATATCGGAGTGGCCGAATTTAAGATGGAGACCGGCGAGCTCCACGTGGGTGACGAAATAGTGATTACCGGGCCCACCACAGGGGTGATTATCACCACCGTCGACGAGATCCGCGTTGACCTCAAGCCTGTGGAACGTACCGTCAAGGGTGAATCGTTCTCAATTAAACTCGACCAGAAAATACGCCCCAGCGACAAGTTATATCTGTGGCGCGAAAAGTAAACAAAAGTTAAATTTAACGTTACGGCGGCTCCTTTTTTCACAATTATTTTGAGAAAAGAAAAAGCGGCAGTAAATTTGTTGCCGCAAAGGGCTGTCGGCCTACGCCGATGCCCTATGTATCGACATTTTGATTAATCACATCCCTGTATACACTTTACAACATGTTAGAGAGAGTCTTGTCGTGAGATAAGGCTCTTTCATTTTGATGTGCGCAGGTCAGCGGGGCGGGTATGGGCCGGCGAATGTGTTGCCACCGTTGGGGTCGCCGGTGTCGAGCCCTTTTTTGAGCCAATGCATGCGCCACTCCGAGCGTCCGTGGTTGAACGTCTCGGGAGCTTCCTTGCCATACGCCTTCTTTTGCAGATAATCGTCGCCGATCTTTGACGCTGCGTTGATGGCCTTTTCTATATCTCCCGGCTCAAGGGAGCTGAACATCTCGTTGTCAACATGCCCCCACACACCGGCATAATAATCGGCCTGGAGCTCGGTGCGCACGCTCATCTTGTTGGCCTCCGACTTCGACATCCGCGACATTGCGGCATGCGCCTGATTGAGGTCGCCCAGCAGATACTGCACATGATGCCCCACCTCATGAGCTATGACGTAGGCGTAGCAAAAGTCGCCCGACGCTCCTATCTGATCCTGCATCGTTTTGAAGAAGTCAAGATCGAGGTAAATAGTCTCGTCAGCCGAGCAGTAGAAGGGCCCTACCTGCGCAGTACCCTGACCGCAAGCCGTCTGCACCGAACCGGTATAGATCACCATCTTCGGCGGCTCATACTCACCCCACCCCTGCTCGCGGAATATCTTGGTCCACACATCCTCAGTGCCGGCGAGCACCTTTGAGGCCAGGTCAAACAGTCGCCTCTCCTCGGGGTCGTCGGGATTGTATGTGCTGGTAGTGTTCATGGCCGATTGCTGCATAACGTTGCCCAGCACATCGCCGATATCACCCCCCGACAGCAGAGTGATGATTCCGGCTATGATTATGCCCACAATACCCCCTCCGATGCCTAATGACTTCCCCGACATACCTCTGCGGTCGGAGATATTGTTACTTCCTCGTCGTCCGTCTAATCTCATATTAGTTTTAGAATACAGTTGCGTTAAAACGTTGAAATTATAATGACTCTACTTCACGGCATAGGTGTCAAACGTCATTGTTATAGCGTCGAAAGTGAGAATCCTATCGGTGAGAAGCTCACCTGTGCCGGTAAGATACTTGATGGCCTCAGTGGCCTGCAACGACCCCACTACCCCCACCACCGTGTTGAGTATGCCGGTTATAACGCATGGCTCCGACACATCAGGAGCCTCGCGCCCAAAGAATGCAGCGATGTCGCTGGTGCCGGGCAGATGGGTGAACACCTCACCTCCGAACCTCGACACCCCCCCAAACACATATGGAAGTCCCATAGCCACACACGTGTCGCTGATGAGCAATCGGGTATCGAAGTTGTCGGTGCAGTCCATCACCAGATCGTAATCGGCAAAAAGACCACGAGCATTCTCGCTTGTCACAAATTGCTGATACGCGCGCACTTCCACCTCAGGATTGATACGACGCATCTGACTGCTGGCCGACTGCACTTTGGGTTGGCCTATGTCGCACGTGCCGTGGATAATTTGCCTCTGCAGATTGGAGAGCGACACAGTATCGGCATCGACTATGCCGATATGCCCCACCCCGGCGGCAGCGAGATACATCGCCACAGGACTACCGAGCCCTCCGGCACCCACTATCAGCACACGCCCCTCAGTGATCGCACGCTGACCGTGGAGATCAATTTCACACAGCGATATATGCCCCTTGTAACGAGTCAGGTACTCCTTGCTCGGCAACTGACGATCCATCACAGCGGATATTCGTCAAACTGATACAATACCGTCGACAGATAGCGCTCGCCTGTATCAGGGAGCAACGCCACGATGGTTTTCCCTCTGCTCTCCTCCTTCTTCGCCTCCTCAAGGGCTACATAAAGTGCCGCACCCGAAGAGATGCCTGCAAGCAGCCCCTCTTCGCGGGCCAGTAGGCGCGAGGTGCGTATAGCGTCGTCATCGGCCACGGTTACAATTCTGTCGACCACCTCAGGGTGGTAATTTGCCGGCTGGAATCCGGCGCCGATACCTTGTATCTTGTGCGGACCCGGGGCACCCCCCGAAAGCACGGCCGATGTAGCCGGTTCTACGGCTATAGCCTCTATGGCCGGATTATGGCTCTTTAATGCCTCAGCCACACCGCTCAGTGTGCCACCGGTGCCCACGCCGGCTACAAAAATATCGACTGTGCCGTCGGTGTCGCGCCATATCTCCTCGCCAGTGGTGCTATGGTGAGCCGCAGGGTTGGCCGGATTGGCAAACTGCTGTAGAATCACCGAGCCGGGATTTTCGTCGCGCAGCTCCTCCGCTTTTTTTATCGCACCTTTCATACCCTCCGCCCCTGGAGTGAGCACCAGCGTAGCACCCAGTGCTTTCAGCAGGTTGCGGCGCTCAAGGCTCATGGTCTCGGGCATTGTGAGAATCAGCTTATACCCCTTGACCGATGCCACCCAGGCCAGACCGATGCCGGTGTTGCCACTGGTGGGCTCGATGATAAGTGAACCGGGCTTAAGAGCCCCCGACTTCTCAGCGTCCTCAATCATGGCGTAGGCCACTCTGTCCTTGACGCTGCCTCCGGGATTGAACGACTCTATCTTCACAAGCACCCTGGCTTTCAGTTCTTCAGATTGCTCTATTCTTTTCACTTCAAGGAGCGGGGTCGACCCTATAAGCTCCGTAAGACTTTCATATATTTTGGCCATTTCTTGAATTTTATGGTTAACTAATTCACAATTTTCCCACTATTTGGGAGCAAATTTATCCATTATGTTATTAACCAACAAAAATCGCTGAAAGTTTTTACCGGTCTTATCACAATCAGGTGGACTGGGCCGAGAGTGAGCGCACCATCCGCTTCAATCCGTGATGTATGGTGCGCCACTTGGGGAAGATGGCGCGAGGGCGCAGCGGGGCATAGCTCACAAGAATAACAACCACCGACACTATGGCAATCCACAGCAGCCAACCGTAGATTTCTTTCATCGACTCGACAAGCGCCTGCTCCCCTATCATGCCGTAGAGGTGGCTTGGAGGCATCCCCACGGCATCGGGATTGAAGTCGGTAGCGTTGGCCGAGAGTAGCGCCACATTCCTGGCCACTGTGCGCCTGAGCCACTCCCCCACGATGGCCGGCCCGAGCGTAGCACCCATCACCGCCCCGGCAAAACCGTTGAGTGTCAACGCCTGAGGGAACACGAAGAAATGCAGGCCACCCTGTTGTACCGACGTAAGGAACACAATGGAAATTATCACCGATGAGAAGCCGCGGATACATAGTGGCAAAAAGAGCATCTCCTTCTCCACGCCATAATCTATGAGAAAATAGAAGTAAGCAAGGTATACTCCCGCCAGCGCAAAGCCTATGGCTGTCATAGTCTTATAGCGCCATCCCCGGCGGGCGAACGTAAGATAAGTGAACGCCGCCCCCGCCACTATCCCCACAAGCACATACCAGTTGAGGTCGATCAGGTTGGTTTGGTCAAAGCCCAGTATCTCGGCAGCGTAGCTGTGCTCAAACACGTGCTCGGTGGCCAATAACGTGAAAAACACAAGATATACTATCGTAGCACGAATTACCGCACGGTTTTTGAGCGCCATGAAGGATATGTAAGGATGATGCAGGAACGTGGCACGCCATAAATTGATGGCCACACACACCATACCAAGCACCGTGGCAAACACTATCTCCTCGGCCTCCCACCAATCGTAGTAATTGCCGTAAACACACACAAATGTGAAGCACAGCATAAATATTGCCCACAGCCCCGACCCTATCCAGTCGATGCCGAGCAGCGGTATGTACATCGGCCCGCGCTGAGCCTTGACCAGCAGCAGCACAAGCACCATCATCAGTGCCAGCAACCCCATCACAATCCAGTGCATATACTCCCACTGAAGATAGAAGGCAGTATAGATGCTGGCAATACCACTGAGCTGAATCACACCGTCGACCAGTAGATATACATAGCAGAAGAACACCGCCATGTCGCGCACCGGAGTAATCCACAGCTGTATGGTAGAGTTGCACACCAGTGTGGCCCACATCCTGAACCAGCCGGCCACAAAACAAGCCACAACAAGCAATGGCACACTCTCGGTGGTGGCACACACCATCGTACACCCCATCAGCACGGCCCCACACAGCAGCAGCGCATTGCGGTCGGTGAACCGAAACTTTAGCCTGAACATCACGCAGAAATTGATTGACATACCCACCAGCGATGCATAGCCCGCCATAAGTATATCCTCCTGCATCAAGGCCTTGGTGCCCACCATAAAGGAAGCCGCGGAGAGGTATAATCCCCCCGAAAACTGTATGATAAGCACAAATAGTATATAGATCCACGGCTTCAACCGCCGAGGCACAATATCAGACATAAAGGGGATGTCAAATGGCCCCTTTGGAAGATGATAGTCGCTCATGTCAGTACCTCACCTCACATTCCACATTCATCCCGGCAAATAGCAGATGATTGTCGGTGGTATCAGTCAGCTCGATCCTTACCGGCACACGCTGTCGCACCTTCACAAAGTTGCCTGTCGAATTGTCCTGAGGCAGCAACGAAAGCGACGAGCCGGTAGCGGCCGATATAGCAGTCACACGCCCCTGAAACGCCTTATTGGGTATAGCGTCTACCTTTATGTCAACCTCACTTCCCACGTGTATATACTCCAGCTGAGTCTCCTTATAGTTGGCTGTAATCCACACTTGCTGAGAGTCGACTAAATCAAGCAGCGTCTGGCCGGGCTGTACAAGCTGTCCCACCTGTATCTCCTTGCGCGAGCAATAGCCATCACAGGGAGCCGTAATTACTGTGTAGGATAGGTTGAGCTCGGCGGTTTCGAGAGCCGTCTGTGCCAGCGCAAGTTGAGCATCGCTCTGGGCTATGTGCTGCTTTGTTTCAGCCACTACGGTCGACGCCGCTGTCGACTGGCTTTTCAGCATCTCATAATGCGCCTTTTTTGCCTTATAATCAGTCTCGACCCGCTCGTATTGTTGATGCGTCACTGCATCACTTTCGAGCAGCCGGCTATAGCGTTCAAGGTCTACAGCCGCATTGTCCATCAATACTTTAGCCTCAGCTATGGAAACCTGGCTGACGTTTGCGTTAGCCGAGGCCACCCCCACGCTATGGTCGATGACAGTTTTTCCGGCAAGCGCGCTCGCCAGCCCTGCACGCGCCTGAGCTACCTGCAGCCGCAGATCGGCATCATCTATTATCACGAGGGTGTCTCCCATCTTCACGGGTTCATACTCGTTAAAGCGTATCTCCTTGATATAACCCTGGACACGAGAATTTACTGGCACTATCTGACGGTAAACCTGGGCATTGTCGGTGTACTCCACATCGCCCAAGCGGACAAATTTCGATGCCACCCACAAGCCGGCGGCTACAATTACAATAAGAATTATGATGTATGAGATGATTTTTTTAGTACGGTGTTTCATATCGTTCCTGATGTGAAAAGTAGTTTGTAATAATAGTAAATTATATTTATACGGGCGTTAACGAGCTGCTGCTCAGCATCGAGCTTAGAATTGGCGGCATCGAGCATGTCGGTGATTAAGGCCATGTCCTCGTTGTAGCGCGCCAAAACCACATTATAGTTGCGGTCGGCCAGCTCCACGCTCTTTTGCTGCGTTTTAAGTTCCTCGTACGATTCAAGATAGTGTACGTAATCGGCTCTTACCGCCATCCGCGTGTTTTCACGGGCCACGGCAAGATTGTCGGTTGCGGTTACGATGGCGGCACGACTCTTTGCCCGGCTCTTATTGTTTTTATAGAGCGACGATAGATTGTAGGAAACACCCACGCCCACAAACCAATAGCTCAGATTGCGATTGATCGGAGGCACTTCCACCAGTATCGGGCCATCGGTCGACCATCCGGCTTGTAGGCCCACCGTCGGGCGGCTGTCGGCCTTTACGAGGTCGTCGGCCTTACGGGTGATATCGACCTGCGCCTGAGCCAAATGCAATGTGGGTGAGTTATGCGAAGCTGCACTCAGCCATTCCCCTTCGTCGCGCAACGGCAACGCTTTGGTCAGTATCGCCTCATCAGGGCATATCACCATCCCGGCGGGGAGCCCGGCCATCGTTACCAGATTGTGGTTTAAGATATTAAGGGTATTGTTGATTTTCACCAGCTCAAGCTGAAGATTCGACACCAGCAGTTCATAGCGGGTGATGTCGTTGTGCAAAGCCACCCCCTGCTCATAGCGTGCCCTCATCTGGCTGAGTAATTGATGCGCCTGGTCCAAATTGCTCTCCACCACTTTCTTCAAGTTGGTGTACTTATATATGTCAAGATAAAATCCTGCGAGACCAAATCGTATATTGTCGCGCTGAAGCTCCGTGGCGTATCTCGATGCCGTAAGCTTAAGCTCGGCCATCTCTATGCCTGCGGTTATACCCCCTCCGGCATACACGGGTTGAGTGACTCCGAGCGTGAGTGTGTTGCCGAAATGAGGAATCGGCGCACGCTGATAGTCTGAAAAATTGCGTTTGGTTGTAAAACCATCCCCTATGTAGCTCAGCGAGAGTGAGGCGTTGATGTCGGGGAGCCGGCGTGAGCGTGCCACCTCCACTTCACGCCGAGCCTCATCCTGCGCTGAATATGCAGGGCGAAGCTGCGTGCTCTGCTGCTCGGCCACAGCGAAAATCTCCTCCAAGGTCATCACCGTAGGAGCCTCTTGCGCAGCACACACGCCACAGCTCAGCAAGGCCGATGCAACCAGCCCTGTGAGCAATCCATGATTGTTCATATCAATTGGTTAAGATGTAAAATGATGAATGAATCGGATATGGGATGCCGGCTTTAGCATCGCATCATTACTGCGCTGATTTCCTTACGGCTATCCCCAACAATGGCTCAACGGCCACACTTAAGCTAATTGCTCGCCGTACTTTTCCAATTCTCCTTAAAAGCGAAATTTTGAACGTGCGTTACCAAGTTGCCGCACTCACAGTTGTCATTTTTCATTAGCTTCGGCATCCTTAAGAACGCCGCCCCAAAGTTACAACTTTTTTCCTCCCCCACCAAAACCCGTCTCCCCTCCCATTTCCGAACCGCCTCAAAAAAATGTATAGTTCCTATGCATATAGCCCCCAGGGCAAACAAAAGTAGAGATTGATTCCGAACTTTCTGCCTCTACTGTGACTTATTGGCGCAAATTAGGTGGTCAGAAAAGTGGTCAGAAAAGTGGTCAGAAAAGTGGTCAGAAAAGAGAAGAATACCAAATGTCTACAAGAGAAAGATTACTTAAAATAATAACAGCGAACCCTAAGGCCACAAGAGCGATGCTTGTTGAAGAATTACAGATTGCTCCCTCTGCAATCCAAAGGCACATAAACACACTAAAGGCAGAGGGAAAGATAAAACGTATCGGAGCTGCTAAAGGCGGATCTTGGAAAATAAATGATTAGTTAAGGATCTCCCGATATTGAGGGCGAAATAGAATCCCCGGTAGGGTATTTATCGCAGTCGAAGTTGTGGGTGTCGACCGCGAAGTAGACTCGACCGAACGGGAGAAAACGCGTCGGTGTCGGCACGAGCATCGAGAGTGGCGAAGGCATTATCATAACCGAGGGCATCGAGGTATTGAAACTTGTTACAACAAGAGCCTAAAAACGAATCAATCAAGAGTCAAAAATCTGAAAAAGACGCTTACTATATCAAGTGACAAAATCAAAAAATTGTAATACGTTGGTATATAGTTAATTTATTTGCAGATATTGTCAGTTATTATCCATACACAAATTAAAGCGTGGACTTCTGCGTTGCTCGTTTGAAATATTTGTCATTTTGCTGATAATTGAGGAGCAATATCGCATAATCAATGACCGTTCCATTTTCATCGTCAAATCTCATTATTAATCGGATATGCGACCATCTTAAAAGGCTACAAAGTGTGTAACTTTTTTCATTATTCCCCCGGAGTGGCTGTGGCTGGGTGTATCGACATCATCTATACATTTGGTGTGTTGATATTGGGTGCAGCAAGGGTGTGTCAAAATGCCTGTGTTGCGGCATTTTTGACACACCCTTGGTTATCTCAGTACGCCTTGTTTACTTTACGAGGATGCGTGTGGCTGTGGCGCCTTGACGGCGGATAAGCAGCGAGCCGGGGGTGGGGTTCTGCACCTTGATGCCCTGGAGATTGTAATACTCTACGGGGGCGTTGGGGTCGGCTTCGGGAGCGGTGACACACTCCACGCCTCCACTCTCGGGTATTTCATCATACTTTGAGCCAAGATTTGACAGGCGTATGGTGTTGGTTACTCCTCCGCCAGGAAGCGTGAACAGCATCTTGCTGATAGTAACGGGATATACCTCGCCCAACGTGGTATCGAAAGCTTCCGACCAAGGATACTCAACCGTGGTGGGAGTGGTAATCTTGTCAAGGTCGAGAGTGACGGTGACGGCACGCTCGCCATTGACTGAGTAAGTGAGCTTGACGCTCTTCATGGTGCTTGTGCCGGGATCGTAGTCAAATGCAAACGCCGAGGGGCGCGCCCAGGTCTTGAACTCCTTCTCCATGGTGATGGTGAATGTGCGGCCCGACCCTGCTGTGTAGTTGATATCCATACCCTCGGGGCCGGTGGTCACGGAGTTGACGGTTACGCCGCCACCCTTGATTGACCATCCGTCGGTTGAGGTCATGGGATCGAGCACGGCAAAGTGCTCGGTGGGAATCTCCACTGTCACCTCAAGCGTACGGTCGATAGCGCCGAACGAGCCGCGGATGGTGGTTGTACCATTGGCCACGCCATGTACCACACCGTTGCCGTCAACAGTGGCTATCGACGGATTATCGCTCGACCAGTAGGCGGCAGCGTTGCCCACGCTCATCATCGTGCCGTTGACCAGAGCCTGGCACTCTACCTCGTAGTCATACACTCCGTCGACGAGCACGCGGCTCAGGCGGAATTCGGGGTCTCCTTTTCCTATCGTCACTGCGATTTTGGCTTCGCAGCCGTTGTATGTGGCTGTGAGGGCATGTGTGCCTGAGCCGTCGGCGAGGAGGGTATTGCCCTGCACCTCACCAAGAGTGCGGTCGCAACTAAGGGTAACATCGGTGGTGGTGCCGAGCCACACGCCATACTTATTATAAGTATTTAGCACGGGGGTGTAACGGCCATAGCGGGGGAGTGTCACCGACCAGTCGACGAATTCGATTGATGCCACCTCCTTGTCGGTGGGGGTGGGGCTTACTACAAACACGCCATTGACCACCGAGCGCTCGGTACCGTCGCTGGGATGATTGGTAACGCCGCGGTTTACAGTCCAATGGGTGGTAGAGCCGCCACCGTCGAAATTCATTGCCTCTGAGCAACCTACGTTTTTCATAATGTCGGCGAGCACTTTTGACACCACACCTACCGAGTTGCCGTTCCAACGGCCATCTACTGCGAGGATCACCACCTTGGTGCCGGTGGCATCATAGCCGATGGCTGTGCGGGGGTTGAGCGATGTGAGGTGGTCGAGTGCGCTCTGTGTGTTAAGCACTTCCCCACCGGAGAGTATCATGGGCTGACCACCGGCGGTCTGCACGGCATCATATTGCTTACCGTCGCAGGTGAGTGTGGTGGTCACTGTAATCTCATCACCCTCCTTGAGCGACGACACCCACGCAGCTGCCGTACCATGGCCTGACAGTACATACCCATCGGAAGGGATAGTCATATTGCCGGCGCTTGCGGGATTGGAGGTGATGCGCAATTTTGCTGCTTTACCGGGCGATATGGTGGAGCCATCTATTGGTGTGGCTGTCACCTCGTAGCCATACATATTGGTACCCGTGGATGAGCCGTAACGTGGGTTGAACACCACGAGATAGTTCTCATAGCGGGCTCCGTTGACACACGACACGGCATGTGTGGCACCCGAAGGTGCTGTGGCTGTGCCGCCGAAGAGCAGATGACCGGCAAATTGCGAGCGGTCGCCCATCTGTGCCCAAGCGGTCCATTCGTCCGACCCGGTAGCCTTCCAGTACTCGCCGTTGACTACGGTGAGTCCTATGGGTTGCGAGTTGCCAAAGAAGTCGGCGTTTACGCCGCTCACCACTTGCAGATTGCTCGACTGGGCTTTCGCTGCCATAGCCGATATCTTGGCTCCACCGGTGAGCTTAGTGCCGGCCTGTAGGGTGCGGAGCTCCACGTTAGGGTTGCTCAGGTCTACTGTGGTGTAATGGATGCGTAGCAGCGCCCCCCCCGACAGCGATAGCGATGTCTGGGTGGTACCAGGGCCAATAGTGGCATGATATAGCGTATCCACATTGTAGTCCTTACCTTGCAGGCTCCAATGGGTGGAGGCACCCGCTGTGAGCGCTCCTGCCATACAAAGTGCTGTAATTAAGTGTTTCTTCATGATTGGGTTATTATAGAATGTGTAGATGTGTTTTACTGTTTTTCGTTGGTGACACGTTCAAGCCACTTGAGCATCCCTGCCATCACTCCCATCGAAGCCAGGCAGAAGAAAGCAAACACGGCCCAGCACTCCCACTGCTGGGGGAACGAGTTGAGCATCGTCACGCCAAGTGCTATAAACAGGTTGCCGATGGCCGTGGCGGTGAGCCAAAGGCCCTGGCAGATGCCCTGAAGGTGCTTGGGCGCAATTTTCGAAACGAACGACAATCCCAGCGGAGAGATGAACAGCTCGGCTACCGTGAGGAAGAAGTAAGTGACTATCAGTACCCACGGGCCTACTCTCAGTGCCGTCTTTGCTGCCTCGGCCAGACCCTTGAACTCCTCTCCCGAGGGGTAGGCCTGGGCTATTGACAGACCCATGAGGAAGAGATAGGCACATGCGGTGATAAACATACCGATGGCAATCTTCTTGGGGGTGGATACCTCCTTGCCCGATTTCACCAGAGCTGAGAAGATAAACATGATGACGGGAGTAAGGATTATCACAAAGAATGGGTTGATGCACTGCCATATCTCGGGGGCAATCGACTCGGTGTCAACAAAGTCGCGGGCAAATACCGACAGCGACTGGCCATTCTGATGGAATGAGAACCAGAAGAATACAGCCACGCCAAGCACTGCGAAAAGCGCATACATGCGCTGACGTATCTCCTTGGCGTCGGCCTGACGCTCAGATGCGCTCACCTGCGCCTTCTCCTTCTTCACCGGATTGGGCAGACGGCGACGCATGGCCACGAAGATAAAGAACGACAGGAGCATAGCCACCACCGATGCAAAAAATGAGTAGTGCACTCCGGTATTAAATATCTCAAGGTAGTGTGAGCAGAATGCCGTCATATCGGCCACCGGGCCACCCGTTACTGTGGTTGACAGTGAAGTCAGGTTGGCAGCTTCGTTGGCGGTAAGGGTATCGCCGCTGAGAAATTTGTGGCACAAGCCGGGAAGATCGGCATTGTAAGCGAGCATATTGGTCTTGAGGTAAGCCTCACGGAGCAAGGGAGCGATAAAGGGAGCTATCACACCGCCGATGTTGATGAACACGTAGAAGATCTGAAAGCCCGAATCGCGGCGCGATTTGGCGATGGCAAGCTGCTCGGGACCGCGCCTTGCCGCATCGGCCTCAAAGTTGTCATACATCTGACCGATGATAGCTTGCAGGTTGCCTTTGAACAATCCGTTGCCCGCCGCGATGAGAAATAGCGCTACAATAGTGAAAATAAGCACCCAAGTGGGCACATTGCCCGGGTCGCCGCCAAATATCGGGAAAGCCATCATGGCATATCCCAATGCCATCACAATCAGTCCGGCCATGATGGTGCCTTTATAATTCTGAAGCTTGTCGGCTACGATACCTCCGGGCAAACTCAACACGTAAATCAAGAAGTAAAATACGGCGTAAATCCAGCCTGCGGCATCGTCAGAGATACCAAACTTCGAGCAGAGGAACAGCAGGAGCACTGCATTCATAATGTAATAGCCGAAGCGCTCGCCCATGTTTGACAGAGCTGCGCCGATCAAGCCTTTAGGGTGGTTACGGCGGGCATCGATCACATAGTAGATCACAAATGGTGTGACCACGATGAGCACCGCTATCAACATCGCCAGCATGCGATGGTTAGTCCAGAGGTCAGTAAGCATAATGTGTTGGTGTTATAATGTTGTTTACTTAGTTTTTTCGAGCTCGTTATATGCCAGTGCGTACATTTTCATCTGCTTTACCATGGCGGCAAGGCCGTTGGAGCGTGTGGGCGACAGATGCTCGGCCAGACCTATCTTGTCGATAAACCACAGGTCGGCATCAAGTATCTCGGCGGGTGTGTGACCATTGAGCACGTCGATGAGCATCGATATGATACCCTTCACTATGATTGCGTCGGAATCGGCCGTGAAATATATCTTGCCGTCAATCAGGTTGGCGTTGAGCCACACGCGGCTCTGACAACCTTCGATCAAGTTTTGGGGTGTCTTAAATTCCTCGGCCAGCGGTGGCAGGGCATTCCCCAGGTCGATTATGTAGGCATAGCGGTCCATCCAGTCGTCAAGATCGCTCATCTGATCCACTATCTCTTGTTGTTTTTCGTCGATGGTCATATCTTAATTATTTAAGCTATTGAATCTTGTATATCATTTTTCGGAATAAATCAGGCTCGTCACCACCCTGCCGACTGCACCGAGTGTGCCACGGTCGATGTTGTCCATATTGTCGCCCAGGGTGTGCCAATATGGTGGAAATGAACCTGTGGACGCATTGTTCATCTCAATGATGTCGATGGTGGGAATACGGGCTTTGAGGAAGTAGAGATGATCGTCGGTGATCGCACCCCCTATCCTGTCGACAAAGCGAGATGAGAGCCCGGCGCTCTTGGCCTGAGCCCACACCTTGTCGTTGACCGGCTTGGCGTAAAGCTCGGAGAACTGCTCGCGGCAGAAGGTGGCATCACGCCCTCCCACCATGTCAAGGAGTATACCGTAGGCAGGCCGCTCCCCTCCGTAGGGGTTGCTGGCGAGGTAATACTGGGTGCCAAGGCACCATGAGTCCTCGCTGAGCCCATCAGAACTGCCATAGTCCTCGGCATCGGTAAGAAATATTTCTACGTTGACTGCAGGGCGCTCCATTCCGAGCTGGCGAGCTACCTCGAGCAACACACCCACACCGCTCGCACCATCGTTTGCACCGTCGATAGGGGTGCCATGGTTGTTGGGATCGGGATCCTCGTCGGCCCATGGGCGGGTATCGTAGTGGGCCAGGAGCACTATGCTCTTGGCTTTGGGGTCAGTGCCATTGAATCGTGCCGATATATTGGTGATGGGTAGTTTTGTGCCGTCAAATGCCGTAACCGTGCCCTTCTGCTCTAAAATTGAGTCTGCACCAAACTCGGCCAATCTTGCAACAAGATATTGCGCACAACGGTCGTGCTCCTTGGTGCCGGGCACTCGCGGGCCCATGTCAACCTGCGCTTTCACATAGGCATATGCGCTGTCGGCATCATACGCATGAAGCACCGCAGTGGTCGGCGCAGGCTCAGGCTGTTGCACGGCGTTGGTGGCCGCTTCACCCTGATTGGCACATGCAGCCATTACAAACATACTGATTAGCAATATTATAGCGCACACTGTTTTCATCTATCGCAAGTGATAAAACCCCTTTGGCGGAGAATAATCCTCAAAGATACAAAAATTGCGTAACTTTCGCCCTCCAATTCACATTAGTTAGCAAATTCCCTCCCCCAAGCTATCTCACATTCACACCTCCACCCAACCAAAAATCTTGCAAATCGAAAGTCACACTTTTGATTTGCACGGTTAATGCGTTTTCACTACTTTTGTTGCTGTAACTTAAGACCAAACTTTATGCCTTACATAGATCGTCGGATTTCAGAATCCATTCTTACCGCCGTTAAATACTATCCCGCTATTGTATTGACCGGGCCAAGACAAAGCGGCAAAACAACGCTCGCACGACATCTTTTTCCGGATTATACCTTCGTAAACATTGAAGACATCAGCACCCGCAACCGTGCTGTTGATGACCTCAACGGATTTCTTGACGATCTGGGTCCCCATGCCATTATCGACGAAGTACAGAATCTCCCCGAAATACTTTCGTCAATTCAAGCACGGGTCGACAAGGATAAGTCTTTGCGGTATATCCTCACCGGGAGCAACAATTTTTCGCTTCTTCACAACTCTATGCAATCTCTCGCTGGTAGGGCGGCATTATTCACTGTTTTGCCTTTTTCCTTCAAGGAGCTGGGCATCGCAGATCTTGATGTGTCGACGTCTGAGTTAATGTGGCGCGGACTCTATCCAGGAACAATTTCCGATTTAATTCCCCCGGAAATCTTTTATCGCAACTACTATGGCACCTACATTGAGCGTGACATCAGGTCGCTGGGGCAGGTTCAGCACCTTGACAAATTCCAGTTATTTATGCGTCTGTGTGCGGCACGAGTTGGTAATGAGGTCAATCTTTCTTCACTATCTATCGAGGTTGGAGTGTCAGCCCCGACTATCTCAGCATGGATTTCACTGCTGAAAGCCTCTTATATCATATACACCCTCCCGCCATATTTCACAAATATTTCCAAGCGGCTCACTAAGACACCAAAATTATATTTTTACGATTCTGGTTTGCTTTGTTATCTGTTGGGTATCGAACACCCCTCTCAGCTTGACACTCATCCTCTACGAGGTGCAATTTTTGAAAACATTGCTGTTACTGAAATGATTAAAAACCGATACAACATAGCCAAAGAACCAAACGTATATTTTTACAGAGAAAACTCAGGCCGTGAAGTTGACATCGTTGAAGTAACCCCCGACGGACTGAATATATACGAGGTAAAAGCAAGTGCAACTTTCCAAACCGATTTCACTAAAAATCTCAAATATTTACAGAATCTCCTCCCCGATGTTAGAACCTCGACAGTGATTTATAATGGTGAGTCCCGGGGCAAAAATCTCCTGAATATTCGCAATCTCTGATTCTTTTAGCCCGGCTTCACCTCGACATACCACAGTCCCCTTTATAACTTTGACACTCGTTTAACATTCCAAGCCCAATCCCTAAAAAACCTTGCAAATCGAAAGTCGCACTTTTGATTTGCAAGGTTTGTTGTTTATTTTTCACGCAAGCTCCGCTCGCGCGGTTGGGGCGGTTATTACTTCACGTGGACGAGTTTTGGGGTACCGTCGGCGTGGATTAAGTATACGCCTGGGCCGGGAAGGGTGAGAGTCTGCACCGAAGAGGCCGACATTATCTCGATGCCTGCAACGTTGTAGACGGCAGCGTGGCGGACCTGACGGTCGAGCGTAACAACATTGCCTGCAATGGTAATCTCAATTGCGCTATCCTCTGCTATCGCAGCCACACCACTTTCGTTATAGTTGGCCAACGCGGGCTTTGACTCGAAGCCGTAGCCGTCGTATACGCACACGGCATACCAGTAACCTTTGGCTTTGTTGGCCGGCAGTGTATACTCGGGAGCATAGGTGACATCGACAAGGTATTTGCCATCCAGGCCGTCGCCATCGGAGGCGAGAGCCGACTCATAATTCACGTCATTAGGAATAGCATATACCGTGTAGCGTATTATCGTGCGTCCCTGGCGTTCAGTGGCATCCCAAGTTAGCTCACCGTCTTTATATGTCAGGTCCGACACTGGTGAATATGTGGGATGTTCCTTCCAGTCAACTACAGGCACCAACGACTTCCGGACATAGCTGTTCTCGCCGAGATAATCACCCAGACCTGAGTACAGAGGGCCGTTGATCGACTGGGTGTTGTAATATATCTGCCCGGCCGAATTGTTCTTAGTATAGCTGCGCGACAATTCCACCTGGGCTGCTACCTCGCTCCATCCCACCACATCGTTGCCGCCAAACTCGCTGTCAAGCTTGTACGACCCGATGGAAGTGTAGCAATGACGGCCATAGTGCGCGCCTACCATGTTCCACCACTCGCATAGCGGAGCGTGAGGTGCTGTTGAGTGGTTTCGTGCCCAATAAATCTGGGGGCTAATGAAGTCAATTGAGCCATCAGCGAGCCACGCCAGGCAGTCGGCATAAATTTTCTCATATTGCCAGTCAGACGACTTAATATTAGGGGTTGGCAGACTACGGCTCGCAGCTGAGAAATGCCCAACGCCGGCAGGGCCGATGCCGAAGCGCATGTCGGGACGCTCGGCTTGCAACTCGTCGAACACTTCTTTCACAAATGTATTTACATTGTTCCTACGCCAGTCATACAGACTCAACTTACTGCCTGAGTCCTTCCATGTCTGATAGTCGGAGCTGTCGCTGTCTTTTCCATCAAGGTGAGATGAGCCAACCTTGGCTCCCGGCATACCCGGACTGGGATAAAAGTAGTCATCGAAGAGCATACCATCGACATCGTAATTGGTGTAAATCTCCTTGAACACATCAAGGCAATGACGGCGCGCCTCCTCGATTCCGGGGTTAAACATTCGCCATGAGCCATACAGTCCCCACATAATCCATCCGTTTGCAATCCACTCCTTGTCAATTTTGGTGGTGTATTCCATCGAGCTCGAAGTGAGACGGAAGGGGTTGAGCCATGCATAGCATTCGAGGCCGCGCTTATGGCACTCCTCTACGGCAAATGCCAGAGGATCCCAACCGGGGTCCTTGCCGCGCACCCCGGTAAAGTCGGCGCTCCATGGCTCGAGCGTTGATTTATAGTAAGCGTCAGCGTTAGGGCGCACATGCACGCACACTCCTGTAAAATTCTGTCGCCTGAGGTTGTCAAGATAGTCGCACAGCTGTTGCTGCTGCTTTGCCTTGCCATCCTTGGTCTTGGGCCAATCGATGCCCATTCCCGCCATCCATGCCGATCGGAATTCACGTTTTGGCGACTCGGCCCACGATGAGAATGCCAACATCGTAGTGGCCAACATTGTAAAAATTACTTTTTTCATGATATAGTGATTTAAGGTCCTGACGATTCCCCTGTTCGGGATGATTGAGACTAAGAAAGCGTAGGAATCTGTATCTGTTGCAGTCTTACTTTCTGAGGCTTCTCGCATTGCCCTTTGGTCAATAAGACGGCAACGCAGAAGCCCACGCTTTTATATGCAACATTGGATTCGACCAGATCCATCATCATGGCATCAGGCCGAAGGCACGATATTACATACCGAGGGTCATCTATCGTTGCGTTATTCTCATTTGACCAAATGAAATTTTGCGAGAATTTCAGAAAAACAAGAACAAGCGCAGATAAACGCTTTTCAAAAAAACACACGTTCCGGGTCTAAGCGTCTTACGTGCTTACCGGAAGCACCGTTGCAAATATAGGAAGTTCCCAATCAAATCGGCATAACTTACTGGCTATTTTTTACTTAAAAATAGTTAAGAGCCCATTATGCGCCTGTTCCGAGACACATGTCAGAGTCTAATCCGAGTTGGCGGGCGGGGACTGTGACAAATTCGCGCAGGTGGGCGCGGGGATGGGGGAGTGTGAGGCGGGGATGAGTCATCTTCAGGTGGCCGATGGCTATGATGTCGATGTCTATGATTCTGTCGATATATCCCCCCGAGGCATTGCGGTGATTGCCGCTCCCCATCAACGTCTCGACCCGCTGGGTAATGCCGAGCAGCCGCAAGGGGTCATCATTCCACTCAAGGGCCACTCCAACATTAAGAAACCGATGGGGTGAGTCGAAGCCCCACGGCTCGCTATCGACGACGTCCGACACTCGGCACCGCTCGCCGGTGAGCCATTCAATAAGGGCGATCGCCTGTGCCAGATTGGACAAGCGATCGCCTATATTTGTACCTAAATTAAGGTAAGCAGTCATATATCAGAGGGTGCGGTTGACTTCGATTTCCTCGAAGCCCTCGATGAGGTCACCCACCTGAATATCATTATATCCGTTAATATTCAAGCCACATTCGTAGCCGCTGAGCACCTCCTTGACATCGTCCTTGAAGCGCTTGAGCGAGCCGAGCTCGCCGGTGTAGC
>CAZFEU010000003.1:0-59416 GCA_964517875.1 uncultured Muribaculaceae bacterium
CCGCCGGGGTTATGAGGTCGTTTTCGATGATTTGAGGGAGTTTTGCCAACCCGGCTTCAATCTCCTGTATTGTGAGAATGTAGTCTACATTTTGTGGCGTGAGGATTGTTTCGAGTTCGAGATTGCGCGGAGCATAGAACTTTGTCAGAGCCTCCGGGTTTACCATTACGAGAATATGATTGTCGGTTGCACAAACATAACCGTTGCAGAGGAACGGAGTTTTTAATGCGTCCGTAACATTCTCTTTATCGCAGAATAGCGAGAGGAATTTGTCTTCGCCTTTTATCTTTTTCATATCGGTTTACGGGTTTTCAGTTATTGCTACTGGTTCATCCTGCCATGCCAGTTCACGGCCTATTAGTTTGGCGATTGTGCCGTAGGGGAGTTTTATTGGAATGTTAATATCGTTTGTTCTATCCCATTCTCCTAATGATTCATCGTAAAACCTATTCGGCTCTATGGGATAAATCCATTCAGTTCCGTCTTTGTCTACTGCTACAAATGCCATCTCATTCTCCTTTCTGTTCAAATAGTTCTTTACCGAATATTTTAAGTAATCCCATTACTGCTCCTTGAGCAAGTGTCTTTCCAGATACATGATTTCCCATGTGAGAAATAGATTCTTGTAAATCATAATATTCTCTTACTTTATCTTTTGGTACGATGCAGTAGTCCTTTGAGAGCCATTCCAGGAATGGCACAAATCCCTTCTCTGCATTAAGCCGAATTGCATCTTTTCTCAGTATTTCATCCTTACATAATGGAGTATATTGCTCGGCATATTGGTATGCTATCTTCTTTATATCTTCTTCACTCATTGTTATCTCCTTTCTCAAAAAAGTCCTTGCCGAAAAGCCACTCAAAAACACTCATTCTGTTGTGAGTTTCAATATGAAGTACCTCGCATCGGATTCTTGCATCGTGATACTCTTTTCTTATCGCTTCTCTCTGTTCCTCGGTCAGTGTGGAGGGGTCGATGATTGGATTGGTCATTTATTCTGATTTTAATTAATAATGGTTTTATTATACGATGCACCATATCAAGAGCTGATAGAGTGCATTTAATAAGTGTGGTGTAAATTTAGAATGCGGCCACCGCCCGGACTGCGCCGCTGCCGTACTTGTAGTAGTTGTGCGTGTTGCCAATCAAGAAGTCGACGTACCATGTGTAGTACTGCGAGTACTCGGTCGAAGACCAGTACCAAACTTTGAGCGGTTCGCCTCCGGCAAGTTCCAGCGCCTTGTTGACCACTGAGAGGTGCATCATTATGAGCCCGAGTTCGCCTATGCTGGGTATCCATTCGTCTTTGCCCAGGGGAATTGTGCAGCCGTAGCTCTTGAGGCGCTCGGTGTTGGCTCGGCCGTTGAAGTCCTCGAAAGCGTTAAACCGATTTTCGCGCTTGTCGACATCCCAGCTATAGTGTTCGCTCCTGACTGGGCTGGTGTGGTTCTCGGGGAGGAGCTGCAGCTCACCGTCTTCGTCGCCGGGAATATCGTGCAGGGCTACTGCGATAGCGGCGTTGCCCATTTTCACGCCGATGTACTTTGTGTTCGGTGGCGCTGTCACGGTGTCGGGGGTGAGCATTACGTAGTTGCGGCATTCGGTCTTGTCGTTGATAACGTCTTCGATAAAAAAGACGCCGTTGGGGAGTGGTTGATGATTGGGGGTTGTCATTTCTCTTCGGTTTTATCTTTTGGCAAGTCGATGAGCTCTTTCATCTCTCTTCTGTAATCATTAACTTCACTACAATATTTGAGAAAGTATTTATTATTGTCATTTACTTCATCTGCAAGAAAATTTACTTTATTGTAAAGTTTCTCTAACTCGGAGTTGTTTTTCAGGCGATACTCTGTTACGCAAAGTATCGTAACAATCACAATTAATGTGACGCAGATTATTATTGCTATTGCCATATCTTTTAGTTTTTAGGGTTATAGTGTTCGTAGTCGTTTATCGCTTTAGTGAGATTATTAACAAGAGAATCAAAATGATGAATCGATAGCTATTAGCAATCTCAACACCATATAGTTTCTCAATTTTATGACCAATAGCTATGATAACCCATACAAAACCTGTAAGACCGTATGCACCCGCACCAATTAATGTCATGTCCATTTTATTTCTCGTTGAGTTTATCAAGTAATTCAGTTGCTTCATTGAGTGCAAATTCTTTGTCATCCTCAAACGGGAACGACTTGACAAGGCAGTAGCACACGGTGTCAATATCCTCTCCGTAGTAAGTTGATACGCGGATGTAAACTTTCATATTGACGTTATAGGCATTACCGAGTTCGTCCTCTTCAATTTCGTAGTATCGGTCATGTTTTGAAGAGTCTGCGATTTTATCCAGTCGGTGATTGAGTTTTTCTACTTTTGCTTTTAGAGTGCTGATGTGATCGGCACGGCGAGCACTGATGTATGCGACCCTACCAAGAAGGAATACTGCCACGAGGAGTATTGCGGAGAGCGCGATGATTGTGATTGTAGTTGTCATTATTGGTGATATTTAATGGGTTGTAATAATGTCAAACGATGTGATGATCGGTTGAACTCTTATATCTTATATATTGTGGAGGTATTATGCAGGACTATGTGCCACACGACCCAAATTGGTATGGTTTGCCTTTTTGGAGATTTGGGGAGTAATATCCCCGTGGAGGATAAGTGCCATTCCTGAGGTGGCTGTCACGGGCCTTCTTGGCTGTGTATGCCTGGGCTTCTTTGACGAATTGGGGAGTCTTCTGAAGTCCAAGCCTGCGGGCTTGACGCACTACTGATCGGATGCTTATGCCGAGGATTAGTGCGCATATAGCATTGGAAATTTGCGGGAAGTTGGTTCTCATCCATACTTCTTGTTGATGGGAGAGGTGTATGGCGTTGGGTTGGCTTCCTCGTTTAATGCCAATCTCGTTGCATTTTTGTGCGACAGCGCTGGGGGTAGTGCCGAAAATCTCGGCGAGCTGCTTGTTGGTATTTGTGGGTTTGAGACGGCGCAGCAGTGCGACTTCTGATTTTTTCCAACGTTTCATTGCTGTTGATGAAATGGGTTATCGGCGTGATGTGCCGGTTACTGGAATTACGTTGTAGGTTTTGAATCGATCGATGAGCCGGCCATACTTGTCACCTTTGGTAAATCGAGTGATTAGTGCTTGCTCGTCAAGGTTGGTGGTGATGTGAGCGAACTTATCCCAACCGGCCCAGATGTCGTTGCGTGCGAGGAGGAAATCGTCGGTGAGCACGGAGGTGTTCATGCCGAAGAAAACTTTGTCGTCGTTGAGACCAACATCGTTAAGGCATATATTTTCAGGCTTGGGCATGAAGCCGGTGCTACCCTCCTCAAAGAAGGTGTATCGGTCAAAGTTGTTGTGGATGGTGTAGTAGTTGACCATCTGGGTGACTGAGAGGTTGTGGAAGAATCGTGGGGAATTAATGCGTTTGAGATACTCCGAGAAGCACTGCATTATCATAGTCTTGCCCACTCCTGGAGCTCCCTGAAGCATGATATTCTTGTGCAGCTTGTAGCCGCGCTCGGGAAAAACTTCCTCGGCCAATTTGCAATTGTTGAAATAGTACAGTAGGAAGCGGATAACATGCTGGTTGTGCTCGTCAACGATGAATTTGCGATGTTGCGGTGCAAAAACGATGGTATTGGCGATGTGGCGGAAAAGGAGCGAGTGCAGCTCGAATACGGTGGGGTCGGAGAGGTCGGGAAATGCCATTTTGGCTTCTTCTCTATCCTCATTGGCTTTTTTGATAACGTTGGCCATCTTCATTGCCTCAAACATTGCCTGATCGGAACTTCTACGTTTGACGATGTCAAGGACGCACTTATCCCACGCCAAATCGCCGGTGGGCTTTTGTCCGTACCGAGTAAGCTCGGTGATGAGGCAGGGAGGATATTGTGATAGTGGTGTAATCATTGCGATGTGTTTTAGGTGTCCAATCCCCCGAAGCCACCATTGAAGGTATAGTCGGATGTCGGGAACGGCGGGTCATTGTCAATATCGTTGTCGGTGGGTTGAATTTGCGTAGCGGAATATGCTTTTGTCATCCAGTAGCGGAAGTGACTCTGACAATCCACGAAACTGTCATGATGGAGTTTGCCCTTGCGCTCTTTATCATTGTTGCATCTATCAAGGAAACGAGAGAGACGTTTATCATACTCTTCCGCTGTGATGTTGTAATCTTCGCAGATAGTCTTGCGCCAGTTCTCATCATTCCTCATCTGCTCAACCTCCTGCTCATAGGTCAGAGAATAGTCATCTTTGGAGGAAGCCGGGCGCGATTTCTTTTTGCGACCGCCCTTTTTGCCATTCTCAAACCGAGCCGTATTAACGTCAATATTCGGCTTAATCAGGGTGAACATTCCTTTAGCTACCTCGGAAAGATTTTTAGGTGCTCTCCCGAAGAGGGCATACTCACAGATCGCAGGATAAATCTCTGCCTGCACATCCAGTGGCATACATCTTATGGCCTCATAAAAACTGCGGTAGAATAAAAAACTCTCTCTCTCCATAGTCAGACCTCCTTAATGCGGATGCCATGCAGATAGAGCATAAGTTTCCGCTTGATGACATATTCTTTGGTACGTACCCCTTTGGTATCCTCCACGACAGCCTGCCCGGTTTCATTGTCGGTATAGACAAAGTCGGCAATGTACTTGCACGCACGCTCCAAGCAGACGCGGACCGTCTTGCCTTTGAAGTCGGTGCCGCATTCACCATACTGGGCAGGGATTAGTTCAAATGGTACTTGCTCACGAAGATTGGAGATTACCCCGGCGCGTTGCCATAGTTTGAGGGTAGCGGCCCGGTCATGCTCCTTTTGAGAGGCGTGAGTGCCTACGCGCTTCGCATGGTACTTATTTCCCTTGCGAGGTGCGCGTAAGTACTCTTGATTAACCTCGTAACCTAATCGAGTAAGCAATTCAAGTTTGTTAGGCTTGCGTTTAGCCATTTTCTGTGGATTTACTTGAGTAATCGTAAGGATAGACATCCATAATCTTAGTCTCTGCGACTTTCGCAATTTCGTAATCGGCCATAGTACCTTTCATACCTTCGTTGAATCGGTCAGACGCACCTTGCTCTGTGTCGGCTTGAACCATGACATGGACAGCATTACGGCGTTCTTTGCCGCTCTTCTCATCAATAGTGATGATGTTATACTTCACGATCCACCATTTATCACATCCGTCATTGAAGAATACTTCTGCAATGTTGGTCTTTTTGATAGCAGGAATAGAAAATTCACCAGAAATGTAAGGTGTAATATTCTCAATAATACGTGCCTCTGCTTCTGTAAATGAGATAGCATCGACAAGGTAAGGTTCAGTAACTTTTTTGACAGAGCCATTATCCTGCATCCTGTCATAACGGATTTTACATTCAAACCATAGTGCCATTGTTGAGTATAGTTTTAAGTTCTTTACTGATTTTGAATTTCACGGAGGTGTGAGCCGGAACGATAATCGGCTCTTTGGTCTTGAAGTGAGTTGCATTGCGCTCCTCACGTTTAACCGGGGAGAGTGTGCCGAAGCCACGCAGGGTTACTTCCTCGCCCTTCGCAAGGGTCTCCTTGATGATACGGATTACTCCGTCCACGGCTTTCACCGCTGTTGAGAGGTGCAGCTTCTCGGAAACTGCCAACTCTTTTGCAAGTTCAATTTTTTTCATTTTGTATCGATTTGAGCTTTGTTAATAACTTGTTGATTAATCTTGCTTTATTCTGACACATTGAGGATTCGGACTTTTTAAATTTTCGTGATGAAAACTCAAGGTGTCTAATTGTCTCTGCCAAGAGAGATTGGGATATTTCAGCCATCGGGATGTAGGAAAAGGGTAGTGAGTTGATCGAAATACATTTCATCCGTTGGGATTTCATCGTCAGTACCCATGATCTGACTGGCGATAGTTTTCTTAGTGTGTATGATATTGTAGAGGGTGCTGTCAATGGTGTGTCGTCCGATAAGATAGTAGCAGGTCACATTATCTTCCTGTCCTATGCGGTGACACCGGTCCTCGCACTGGCAACAGTCGGCATAAGTCCAGGGGAACTCCACGAACGCCACGTTGGAGGAAGCCGTGAGGGTAAGGCCGACACCTGCCGCCTTTATTGAGCAGATGATAAGTTGTGCGTTGCCGGACTGGAAAGCATCAACGGCTGCCTGCTTCATCATTGAGGAGTCGCGCCCGGTGACACTCACCGCTTTGGGGAATGCCTTTTTCATAGCGTCTACAATCTCATGCAGTGAGCAGATGAGAACGAGAGGCTTGCCGTTGGCAAGGAATGTCTTAACAAAGTCAATCGCTTGCTTAATTTTTCCTTTGGATGATAGTGATCGCAGGGTCATGAACTTAACGAGAGCCTCCATGCGCATCTTACGGCGAATGTCAATGTCATCGCACTCGGTGTACTTGCGCAGGTATTCGGCTAAATCTTCAGCCGCCAGTTCGTACTCATCGCGGTTGGAGATTTCAACGTATAGGTCGGTTCGGGTCTTGTCGGGGAGTTGTGGAAGTACCTTTGCCTTCTCGCGGCGTATCATGCAACGCGTGTAGAGTTCTTGCGAAAGTTTGTCAAGATTGCGAGGTTTGTCCTCTTCGTCTTTATTCCTACGTTCTTTGGACATTTCGCCGCCACCATAGTCGACAAGGAATTTAGAACGACCGCCGAACTCGGCAAGCCTGCCCATGATCGAGAGCTGCGCGATAAGGTCAGCAGGGCGATTGACAACAGGTGTACCCGAAAGGAGTATGCGCCATTGCTTGCCCTCAACGATACCGCGTGTGAAGATTGTCTGCTGTGCGGAGGGGTCTTTAACGCGATGGCTTTCATCAATGATTACTGAATTGAATAGGTTGATGTCAGGGCAGAAAACAACGTCTTTGAGACGGAACGGCTGCCCTTTGCGTGCGTGAATATCCCAAACGAAATACTTACGCAGGCTTTCGTAGTTGACAACCCCTACATGGTGCATACCCATACGCAGGAGATAGGGCCAGGTTGTGGCCACGGAGTTGTCAAGCACAAGTGCTTTCTTGTCGGTGAACTTTTCAAACTCGCGTTGCCAGTTGATTTTGAGCGAGGACGGGCAGATAACCAAGCAGGGGTAAGCATTGGCTGTATCCACCACGCCGATACTCTGGAGCGTCTTACCTAACCCCGGCTCATCGCCGATGAGGAAACGCTTCCACCGCAGTCCAGCTTCGATACCTTCCTTTTGGTAGTCGTATGGCTCAACCTTGAGATTATGTTTCAGTTCGGTCATAGGGCGAAACACCAGTATTTGAAAGCGAGGTCTTCATACTTTTCGCGTCCGCGAGTGTAGATCGCATCGCCTCGGTTGATGAATAACTTGAAGATGTTGCAGTTCTTTTTGCTGATGGCATAGATGAAATCCTTATCGGACTTTGCTATATCCATATACCACGCGCGGGACCGGTCCCAGTCAAAGTAATCAACAGCATCCTCAAATTCCTTTTGAGTTGAAGCTGCACACGTTTTGAGGTCTCCACCGAAATGCGGAGCGTCCAACCACCAATCCCACTTGCAACGAGTGTCAAGAGTGAACTGAAAGCCTCCGTTCTCTAATTCCTGCGCCTTGTTTACCATGTACCGCTGTGTCTCGGCACATTCAAGCACTTTGGCAAGGAACGGGTCTCGACGTGCCTCAGCGCGGAGGGCGCGTTGCATTTCGCGTGCGTGCAGGAACTCATCCTCGTTAACCGGCTGGCCGTCAATAGTCATGTGCAGGAAGTCCACACGAGAGGGTTCGGTGATGATAGCGTCCACGATAGACCCGAAGCGGAAAGCCGCCTCGCGGTCACCGAACACCGGGCGAGGGTGCAAGAGTTCTTTCAATGCAGTGAGGTCGGAGTTGGAGACCTCACTGCGCTGATAGTATGCATCGGGATTGTTCATAACTTGTAAATTTCTTCAAATTGAAACTTAGCGGTTCCCATCTGGTCTATTCCGAGGAAAGAAAACACATATATTTTATCCTGCCAGTCGGAACAAACCTCAACGTGATAACCTTTAGGTCTTGACACGTCATTTCCGTGGTCGGCAATTCGTTCCGCATAAGCCTGAGCGAGCCGAGAAATTATTGTGTCATAACTGGTAAAGGTAGAGGGGTAACGCCTTTGATAGTCCTCAATATATTCATCAAGAACCGGGGAATTAACAACAATCACTCTGACAGGCATGGCAGTTAAAGCCATAATATCATTGTCAATGGCATATACATACTTCTCAAGGATAGGAAGAATGTCGGACGGCTCAATCGGGATATTCAGATATTTTTTCTTGCCCCACCCATCGGTGTAGGAGAAGAATATCGAAGCATCCTTCGTGTAGCATTTCAAAGCATAGATAACCTGCTTTAACCGCCCACGCCCATCAAAGTGGTCTTGCAATTCGTTTATTTTGGCAATATCCATCATTTTGCCTTTACCTCTTCCTCGTAGCTAACGGACGGAGAATTGATAAATTCGGGATTGTCCTTGTCGTTGGCAACCTTTTCGCAGAATGTGAGCTGCTTCTTGAAGATTTTGGAGAGTTCCTCAATCGGTAGGAACTGACCCTCTTTGCTCCACCACATGGAGACAGCGGCGAGAATGCCATCAGCATTGGCGCAGACAATCTTCTGCTTTACGGAGGTCTTAGGCTGATAGCCTACCGGGGTAGCCACAGCACTTTGGGCAAACAATCCGTCCATTTCGTTGGCAGACTGCTGAACCTGCTTTGCTGCTTTGGCTTCCTCCTCCTTGCGTCTGCGCTCCTCATCGAGACGGCGCGTTTCGGCGGCTTCGCGTGCTTCAAGTTCGGCTTTTATGCGTGCCTGCTCTTCAGCAGTGGCTTTCGCCATGCGTTCAAGTTCCTTTTTCTTTGCAGGCAGAGCGTCAGTGATAGTGTCGCGGTATTCTCCAACCTCGGCCTGGAACTGGTCTTTGAACTGCTTGGAGAGACGGTTGAGGATTGACTGACGAATTTCGATCGCCTCCGCATCGGTAATCTCGTAAGGCTTGTGAGCATGGCACTGGCACTGCTGAAACCACTCGTTGCCGAGGGTGATGTTGAAGCGTTTGATTTTATTGCTGACTTCATCGAAATTCTCAACGGTGAGCGACTGGTTGAGGCTTGTGAGTTTGTTGATTTCCTTAGTTACGAGATTGTCAAACTGACGGCGGTAGTCATCCTCGGACTCCTGCTTGTAGCGGTTGAGAGCCTGCTCACGTTGCTGGCGGCGCATTTCCTCTTGACGTGCGCGCTCTGCTTCCTCGCGCTTCTTGGCTGCGTAAGCGTTGCGGGCCTGCTGTATCTTGTAGGGGACCGTATCTTTTTTGGTCGGGTCAATGGCATTTTCCATACCAGTGAACTCTGAACGGATTTGGTCAAACAACTTGGTGATCGGCGAACGGCGTTCGTTCATGGCTTTCAGAGTGCGCCTTGACTTGTCAATGTAGTCGGCGCACTGCTTGTCAAGTGCATCGGTCATGCCTCCGCGCTGAATTTCAGCGAGGAGTTTTTCGCCGTAGTCAGCGCAACGTTGAGAGGAGAGTGCGTTGGTGTTGTAGGTGTCCGGCGCAGACTGCGCTATCATCTGCACATTCTCTTCGCGCAGGATAGGAAGGTTATTGTTTTCACTCATTGTACTTTGATTTATGGGATTTAGAATGTGTCATCAGAGCCTCCTTCATCGGAAGAGGAGGTTTCGGGGTTGACCCTCACACCTGCGGAGGTGTCGGGAGCCGGGGCAAAGCCAGTGTCCTGCGAGGGCAGAACTTCGCCTGTTGAGCGATTGACGGCTGAACCATCTTCAAGTCCGTAGATGTCATCGTTGATTTCAACTTCATCAACCTGCTGTGACTCCAGTTGTGTGCCACGACCGACACGCGCTTTGGGGTAGGTCTTGAAAGCGTGCTTGATGCACTTGGCGATGAGGAAGCCAGTGTCAATCTTGAGCGTGCCGTCCTGCTGTTGACCATAGAGGGCATTGGGGTTGCCCATTACCCATTGACGGCGTTGGTTATCCCACTGGCGGTTCTGACGTGCGGAGAAACCTGCAAGGCGGCTCCAGTCCTCGGGGAGCATGACGGCGTAGTCAATCGAGCCGTCAGCGCGTGTAATCTTCATGAAGCAGGCAACGATATTGCCGGAAGTGTGGGGCAGACGGCAGGTGTAGTTCACGAATTTGTTGCCGTTGCGTTCGCCGTATTCAAACTCATCTTCGGCGTAAACGATTACGGGATTATCGGCATGGCGTATCTGTCCGCAACGAGCGCGGAACAGCAGCTCACCATAACCCGATACGGTGAGGACAGCGTGTGTCTCATACTTGTTTTTCTTCTGATTGTTCTCGTAGTAGGTATCCACCGCTACAGAACGAGCGAGCAGGTAGGCTTGCGCACGTGTGCCGGGGTCAAGCGAGAGACCTGATATCGCCACGTCAAGAAAAGCTGTGAAAAGCGAGAAGAGAGTACAGGTTTTACGAATATCCTCTTTCTCGGAGAGGATGCGGTTGAAGTTACGGCTTTCACGTTCATAGGCTGCTTCGCCGGCAACGCCAGTGGAGGGTGTCCACATGGCTTCGTAGATTTGAATGAACTTGGCGCGCACCAGTTCGTTGGTAGCGATTGCTGTAGGTTCAAGTCGGTTGATTTCCTCAACCGTAAGACTGATATTGCCCATTGTCTATGTTATTAAAGTGTTATTGAATTGAATATGTTATTTAAGTCGTGGACAGTGCAGGAGTCGAACCTGCCTCTCTGCATCGGTGCACCTCCGCATTGTTTCAGCCACATAAACTGACTGCCCGATATGCTATGCGAAATAGTCTTGTTGCGTCCGCTGCAGCAGGCGTAAGTCGGCGGTGCAGTATTCCAGTTTGCCCGGACGCTTGCAGGGAGTTGTTTTGCCCTGCCTGCGCCACCGCTCTACATTCTTGCGTCCGAAGATTTCAAAAGCTTTGCGCTGACTAATAAATTCGGGATCAGTTTTGTCCTTTTTGAGCAGGTTGACAATCTCAGCCGCCAAATCTTTCACGAATACGCCGTAGGGAACACTCTTGTCTGCGAATTGAACCGTCATTTGGTTTTCCTCTTTTCGTTATACTCCCTCAATTCTGCCAGTGATGCAGGGAGCATCAACTTGTAACCGCTGACGTATGCCATTAAGCCGAAACAGACGGCGCAGAATATTTGATTGCTCACGAGACAACGGATGCCATACGTAGTTCCGAAGAGTATAACGCCGACTGACAGAACGACCAGCCCTATGTAATATGCTTTTGCCATAGTTGTAGGATTTGGAGTTAAACCAATTCAGCATCTTCATCCTCAAACCATTCGTCGAAATTGAACGTATAGCAGCAACCAGCAAGCGATGAGAGTAATTCCCATGCCATTTCATTTATCTTTTCGCCAGCGTCGCTAACATAGGTATCTCGGTGGCAGTCGTTTTTATACTCGACAACTACATTGGCCGTTAGAGCCTGTTTGAAATGTTCACGACCGGCAGGTGTCATTTTTACAGGTGGGCACACTGCGATAGCGTCAATGCCATCAACTGTAACATCGCGGTCTTCACCGAGGATGTTGATTGCATGGAGGAGTTCTTGTAATGTTACGTTCATGCTTTAGAAACTTTAAGTAGTGATTATTGAATTTTCTCAATACCTCCCTCGGCCCATCTGTTGATTGCCCGGCGAGCATGGGCGAGAGACTTGTATGTTGTGTTGCGCCATTTGGCTGTGCCGTTCTTACGCTCTTTCACTACGAAAGTGTAGCCGAGGGCATCACGGAAAACGTGAGTTTGGGGCGTTGTTGCCATAGTTGGAAAGGGTTAAAGTTCAATTTCTATAAATTCGAGCAGGTTATCAGTCCTCATGCTGTTTACCTGCAACAGGGCAGACTTAATGCCGCTTTCCTGCATCCATCGTTTTGCGCGATTGACTGCTGTTTGTTTGCTTGGCCCATCGGGGATAGCTGCTCCGAGATCGTTGTACTCGGCATCCATCAGAGCGAACCAGTAGCGTTTCATAGTTCGCTTATCATGATTGTTTAGGGGGAAACAGTGTGTCGGTAGTGGTGCTGAAATGCTCGGCAAGCACTGATTTAGTGAGTTCGTCGGGCTCGGATTCGCCGGATATCCATCGGCGCACGGCAATCTCGCTTTTTTTTGTTACCTCTGCGATACGCTTGATTAATGCGTTGGCTGGAGTTTCAGGCTTAGGCTGACGCTTAGCGTCTTCATAGATTTCTCGAAGTGTCATAAATATTTGTCGCTGTGGGTATTTGTTTTTATATTTGCGATTAAAATTTGTTATCACGGTGCAAAGATAAACTTGTTTAGTGAAACATGCAATTAATTTATCACATTGTTTAGTTAAAGAATGTTATTAGCAATTATATGACTGAAAACAAACGAATTAAAAAGGCGATTAATTGGCTAATTAGCCAGGGTCGCTTTTACTCACAAAAGCAAATTGGCCAATTATTAGGCATAGAAAATAGAAGTTACTTATCCCAGTTGGTAAATTCAGAACGACCCAGCGTGGAGTTTGTAAACAAGTTTATAACACTTGCTCCTGAAATTTCGAAGGATTGGTTACTAACCGGAGAAGGGGGTATGTTTAGTGGCGGAAGCTCACTGGAGGATAATAATTTGAATAATGATGAGCAACTACTGAGGGAATATGCCACGGGCAAGAATGTATCGGCCATCCCGCTGGTGCACATTGATAGCGTGGGGGGCGTATATTCGCAAAATCGCCTTACGTCTTCGAAACAGTATGTGGAGAGGATGATACCTATACCTGATGCGCGCCCAGGAGATGTAGCGATTATGCAAAGCGGGAATTCTATGGCTCCAACTATACCGGCCGGTGCTATTCTACAGATACGTAAAGTTGAGGGGTGGCGAGAATATTTCGGGTATGGTGGTGATTTTGTGCTTTGGCTTGATGATGACCGACGGATTACGAAGCAAGTGTTGAAATATGGGCCCGACCCTCATAATTACGTTGTGTGTCATTCCTATAATCCTGAGTCCGCAGACGAAGAGCTCCCTAAAGCCATGATAAAAGAAGTGTGGAAAGTCGTTAATGTGCTGATAAATAAAGGATGGTAGCCATGAAGCGAAGAAGTGCCAAGCCGAGGATTAACGCCATGTGCGCTTTGGCGGCGATAGCCCTGGGGGTTTGCTCGTGCGGGGATAGGCAGCAACAGGAAAGGCAAAAAGCGGGCAGTGATGATTGCGTATACATCTGCACAGGACGAACAGCTAAAAGATATCATTCGGTTGAGGACTGTAAGGGGTTGTCGAATTGCTCTGGGAGAATTATTACGACATCGCTTCAAGAGGCCGAGGAGGAGGGCAAAACCCCTTGCCGGATGTGTGTCAGGTAATAAAGGGTGATGTGAGTAAGCCATAATAATCACAATAAGCCATAATAATCACAAGAGGCGGAAAGAACGATGAAGTTCATGAAACGAATTGTGCTTTCAATTCCATTTTTTCGTCACAGAGTAATGGAAAGGCGGGTTGCCAACTTGCGGGAGGAATTGAAATTGGTTGATACGGTCAATCGGCTTGTGTCCTGTATGCTCGTCAAAAGCACCGTGTCCAATTACAATGAGGGGAAATTTAAATTAGAAGCTATAGAGTCCCCTGAATTCTATAAGCATTATGTCAAATTTATGCTTGGGAACAAAGTAAATGAAATAGCTTCAAGAATCAGGGTGGAAAGAGCTATAGTTAAGTCCGAAATATGCAAGGTCGTTATAATTCACTTGCCTTCATCCAATGAAATAGGTCAAGCAAGGATGGTTGGATTTGTAATTACCGATAATGAGGCTACCTGCTATTCTCTTGAGCAATCTGTCAACAACTTGTTGATGATTTGCCGATGGGAGGGTGATGAGCATTTTAATTTCGGAACGGCAACAGACAAGACGGACTTTGTTAGAAAAATTATCAAACTGTCTAAGGATGGCAATATAGATGAGAATGACAAACCTTGCTCGCAAAACCAATTTGATGAACTTGATTTAAAGCACAGACTTGCACGTGAAATTGGCGTAAGGTTTGAAATGCTTGATTTCTATATGAATAAATTTCAGAATAAAGTAATATTAGAAATGCAAGGAATAGACACGTCTGGAATAGACGAAGATATTGAAGATAATGAAGAGTGGCTGAGATATTGTCAGTGGGAAATCGAGCAAGCGAAAAAAAAGAATGAACGATACAGAGCTAAATGAAGCTAAATCAATTTTTAAAGAACGAGTAAATAGAAACGGCAATGAGTGAAGATAAGGAACTGGACAAGCTGCGCATCCTGCTCAACGCGGTTGAGGCTATGGAGTCCGCATAATCTAAAATACCACCTAAACTAATGATAAAACAGTGATATTATGAGAAATATAGAACGCTATAAGCTTAAAAATTACGGCTTAGGTTTTCTTTTGTTTGGATTGTTCTTATTGATATTTAACAATAATACCGTTAGACTAATAGGAGCGATCGAAACTCTTATCGGGTGTTTTTCATGTATGATTTACAATATTGAAAAATTCAAATTTGTTTATCTTATCGATAAAGAACTGAGAGATTTAGGATATTTGGTAAGTTTTAGGCAAGTGAAGATATGGTGTGTGGTGATATGTATAGCATTATTCTTGCTATGTTCAATAGTTTGGGGATGGCTTAAATATCTTGGAATCATCAGCAGTTTAGCTTTTCAAGTAGTAGGCTTCATTTTTATACTATTACTTATTCCTGCGGCTAAAAAACCCGACTCGACTGAAAAATCATTAGCTGCGAAATCAGCGAATCAACTTATCAAAAAAATTCCTCGATAATGCACAAACAGAACCGTGGAAACATTGACGTAGGAAAATACATTTACTACGAGCCCGACAGAGAGATTATTCATGTAGATGGGAAACGTAAGAAATTGAACTATTGGTTTGTGAAGAGTGAACGGCCACAACTGTCCGAAATAGTAGAATGGAGAGATAAAGACTTTGAGCATGCCAGGACTGTAAGTTTCTGCCCTTTATGTGTTAGTGATAAAGATTATGATTTTTATAATAGATACTATTATTGATTAAATTTTAGAAAAATATTATAACGATTATTGAAGAGACATGCGTGTGTTACCGTTTATGTTAATAAATAAATTTCAAAAAATAATTCTTAAAAAATCTTATGTTGAAATTAAGTGAAATTAGATTTGCTTACGAGGAAAGCACTAAAACGTTAAGCGAATTAAACCGGCAGCTGTGTTTTGCTGGTTTTGCAATTATATGGATCTTCAATGGAGGAAATATTAATGAATTTAAAGTCCCTGAAGAATTGTTTATTCCGGGCTTTTTATTATCCTTATCATTGTTCACCGATGTTCTGCAGTATATTACTTCAACCCTGATATGGTATTTGTATTATTTGAGACAGAGAAAAAATTATAAGGACAGGGATGAAGATGCAGTTAATGTAATCGAGCCAGAATATGCTAATTGGCCTGCATGGTTGTTATTTGTGTTTAAAATTTTATTCATGCTAACGGCATATGTGTTAATTGGATTATTCTTAATATCAAAATTTTAGCCCTTTATTGCCATGTCGGATAAGAAGTCAAAACGAAAATTGAACTTAAGCAAAGGAGCGTTCGTAACAGAATTAGTAAAAACCAAGGACATAAGTTATGATCGCGCAGTTAAGGTGAGGTCTATAAAGGCCAATGGAACCGGCCCGAAATTTACAAGAATAGCCAAGATACATGTTTCGGGACTTAAACACGATGGAACCGGCCCGAAATTTCCAAAAAAAACTAAGGTATATATATCAGATATAAAAGATGGTAGTACTGGTCCAAGAATTCCTTTGATAGAAATAGCTGACACTAACAATACTGAAGTGATAAACAGCAATGTTAGTGGGCTGAAGTTATCTACGAGAGGCCGTGCTCGTCTTAGAATACAAAAAAATCGCCATAAATAGCCAATGAGAATAAATGACGAGGAAAGAGACTTGAGGAAACTTCAAATGTTGCTCAACGCTGTTGAGGCTATTGAGGATGAAGAGCCGGACTTCTACGCGGTACTGAAAGAAGCTGCATGGAACGTCCTGCACGAAAACCCCGGCTTCGGCTTCGATGAATGGGTGCAGACCCTCATGGAGCAATACCCCTCCGAGGTGGTGGACGCTATCGGCGCACACCCCGCGGAAGCTTATGCCTCGCTTGCCGACATGTGGGATACCGGGGACTACGAGGACAAGGAGACCGGCGAGTGCCACTCGTTCAAGGACTGGGCGGAATACTTCGCCACCGACCGGTCTATCGAACTCTATGACTTGCTCGCGGAAGCAAGACGCAAAATAAAGCGTTTTGACGCGCTTTCTCGCCAAGGACAAACAAATCCTCATCCAAGGCCACAAAGTCCGCCAGAGTGGCGTTTCTGACCGAATTCGGGCGCTTCCTGCCCGACACTATAACATCAAAAGTAAAATCAAAACTAAAATGATATGACAAGACCCCCAAATAACCCCAAATGGTGCGGTGTACAAATGGAGTACAGCATTGCCCTAAGTGTCCGTAAGTGTTACACTCCGACTGCGGCGCAGGCTGCAATCGAAGATTAAGACGTAGTCTAACATAATCCGATACTTAGGCTGTAACGCTCCCGTTAAAAGGAGGTTACAGCCTTTGGTATTCTTTGGGGGGTCGTACACTTTGACACACTTTGTGTGTACTAATGCGCAAATTTGTGTACAAAATGTTGTACACTTTTTTGGGGGCGTGTACAGGCGTGTACAAAAGGTGTGTACAACTCAAAACATACGGATTAACCGCTATTTGCGGATTTTTTATAAATGATTTTAGTAATTAACATTGGAACACAGATGGCAACTTTCAAAGCAACTGTTCACGGTGTCCGCACTGACGGTGCAAGACCTGAATTTTTTGAAAAGACCTTAGGCTTGATTTACGAAAGCGCGGCGTCGGTGTTGGTGCCGCGACTCACTATTTTTTATATAAGCAATATTTTAATCAAGCCAAAGGTTTTACCATTGATTTTCAAAACTCTGTCCCTTAAAGGGATTTATCCATTCTTTATGGGAGTTAGGGTGTGATGAGTGATTTCTTGCCGTTGATAATGTAGATGCCGGCAGGGAGAAGGTCTGTGGAGACTGCGGAGAACCGACGGCCCGTGAGGTCGTAGATTGAGCGGTCAGCGCAGCGGGAGACAGGATCGGCATATACATTGGGGGCGTCGGCTGACTCTATGGCTGACCTCGACAGGAGGAACTTTAAGGGGATTTTGACTCGCTGTTGCCAGTACCATTCGTTATGTCCCGCTCCCTGAGCATCGTAGACATATAGGCTGTTATTGGCTTCGGTATAACCTTTGTTGCGTACTATTTCGCGGGCAATCACTTCATATTTGATATACCCAGCATCCCAATCCTTTGTTCCTTGATCCATGTAAAGCCTGTGTACTCCGTCGGAGGGGATATGGTCGCTGAGATATGCGAGGATGGCACTGGCACACACCTCGTCATCGTTCATCGTATAGTCAGGATTGAGATTAAGCGAGCCAATCCAATGAGTTGACATGGCGGCTGCTCCACCAAATGTCTGAGGATATTCACATAGGAGATACAACGATGCGAGTGCACCCATGCTTGACCCCATGGCAAAGGTTGTAGATACCCCCGGAGAGGTTTTATACAACTCATCGACAAGGGGCTTTAATTCGGTGGCTACAAAGGTAGCCTCCTCGTTTCCCCAAAATATGTCATTACAGGTGTCATATATAAAGGTCGCCCCCATTTTGTCAGGAGAGATGTAATCAAGAGCATTCTCAGGGAAATAATCATTGGGACGTAACCCCTCGGCACCTCTGTTGTTTATCCCCACGATGACCGGCATTACAAAGTCGGGGTCATTTTTCAGCTGATAACAAGCCTTGTCGACACCCCAGGGAACACCGGCAAATGTAAACTTGGCGTCAAAAAGGTTCTGTCCGTCATGCGCATATACAACGGGATAAGTTTTGTCAGCCAAGGGATCGTAATCGGCCGGAGTCCAGACATCCACGACAACTTTACCGCCGAGATTTTGAGATGCAACCGACATCCGCGTTATATTTCCATATGCAGAAACCGGCACAGGAGAACTTATCACTTCATATTCAGGCAACGAGGCTCGGGATGCCGACAATGTCAGCAACGCAGCCATTACGGTTGAGAATTTGACTACATTCATACGTTGAACTTCTGGCAAAGATTTATGAGAGGATCGCCAAAGCGGACATATTCGTCCACTCTGTTGTAATCGGGTTCATTAGGTAACTTTATTTCGTTGTCGGGTATGAAAAAAATCTGGTGTTTTCATTCATTCCTGATTTTGAGAATACAAAATTACAAAAACAGTAGCAGAAACTCATTAACCACTTAATTAATCCATCTGCACTATGTAATGATGTTCAATTTAGGATGTTACAGATATTGTCAAACAATAAGTGGTATTCACAACCTTTCTTTTCTCCCAGTGTTACAAAAATCAAATTTTGCGTAGGGTCACAAAACAATACCTGCCCGAATAATCCTATAGCAAAAAAGCGGGGCGTTACTATATCTTTACCGTCAACACGTGTAATAATATTGTTCCATCCTAAAGAATAAGCCTCGTTATCCAACGAAGAATGTGTTGAGCGGTCAATCCACTCTTTGCTCACAATTTGGTGATCGTCATAAACGCCACCATTGATATACAAGCGACCGATTTTTGCCAAATCTCTGACATTGGAAACAAGTCCACCATAAGCCTTAGCTTGTCGATGCTTAGAGTCGTCAAGAGAAATCAAAGCATCCGCTTCCATGTCAAGAGGGTCCCATACTTTTTCTTGCAAGTATTGCGCATATGGCATCCCAACAGCTCTTTCTATAGCAACGCCTAATATTGCTGTTGCCATTGAATTATAATAATGAGTAGCACCTGGCTTCGACTTGAAATGGAGCTTTTTGAATTGATTTACCACATCCTTCCCATAATATAACTTGGCCATTTTTGAAAATGGGTTCCAACCATAACTTTCCTCAAAGTCAAGCCCCGTTCTCATATCAAGTAGATGTTCAATTGTGAGTTCCTTAAATAATGGGTCAGCACTGTTAAGCTCTGGAATGTATTTAGTTACTGGATCATTGATAGACATTCGCCCCTCATCAACCGCAATTCCACACAGCAACGCCGTCACCGCCTTTGATATTGAGAATATGTTTGAAGGAGATAATTTAGAGAAATCACCATAATACTTTTCAAGGAGAATTGTGTCATTACGAACAATCAGCAATGCACCATCTCCCCTCACTCTCGCAAAAAATTCTCCAATAGTTTCGTCATTAAACCGACCTCCTGTAAATTTTGAGTCCTCAAAATATCTGTCGTGAGTGTCAGACTGAATAAGTACACTTTTCTCCGAATTTAGTGCGTGTATAGTGTCAACTGCAAAATTACAGTATGTATCGGTTGACGGACTGCCACATTTTATTGATTTGATGGTAGTACAACTCGTCAGAACCGCACAGATCATTATAAGTAAACTATAAGGTCTCTTCATAGCACAAAATTACAAAATTATTTTGAACTATAAATTGTAGAAGAACATCCATTTGTATATTTCCGAAAAGTGTCACTGCGAGTAAGTTAACTTATGTCAACACCAACATTCTGATGCTATGACCCCAAACACTTTACACCTACAACAAGGTAGTAATTCATGGGGCGATACTTGACAAATAAATTAACCTGAATTATATTTGTGTCGCAAAAAACTAAAATCAAACTACCATTATGAGCAACTACAGTAAAACTCACGTAGCGGACAGCCCTCAACGCACTGAGCTCCACGACACACTCGCCTTAACTGGCGCAGAAGTCTCAATCAACAACATGGCCGCAGGCACAGAAGTGCCTTTTGTACACAGCCACAAGGAGAATGAGGAAATCTATTTTATAGTTTCAGGCAAAGGATATATGGAAATCGACGGCGACAGAGTGGACCTTGAGGCTGGTGACTGGCTGCGAATAGCTCCAGCGGCTAAACGCAAACTACACGCACTCAACGACCTAACCTACATCTGTATCCAAGTCAAAGCAGGTAGCCTTGAACATTGGACTGCTACTGATGGAGTATTAGGATGAAGTCAGTACAATCTAAATAAAAGAATTTGGCACGAGGACGCACCCACAGGGCAAAGTGTGGGTGCGTCGTTCATTTATCCAATTATGTTATAGGATATTGCTATAGGTTGAGGTATTGTTTGAGGGCTTCGACATATTCCTCAAACGCTTTGCGTCCATGTGCGGTGATTTGGCACACAGTTCGGGTTTTCTTCCCCGAGAATCCCTTCTCTACGTATATGTATCCGGCCGAAGAAAGCTTGTCGAGCTGTACGCTTAGATTACCTGCGGTGGCCTCAGTCTTCTCCTTGAGATAAACGAAATCGGCCTCATCAACATTCATAAGTATTGACATTACCGCAAGCCGTAGTTGCGAATGCAACAGCGGGTCAAGTTCTTTCATCATTCTTGCGTTTTAATTTTTCTTGAAATGATGTAAGCGGGGACAATAAACATCAAGAGAAAGCAAAGGATGTAGAGCGGCGCTACCCATGAGTAGGATAACGGCACTTGGCATAGATTGCATATGATGATCGCAAAGCCTGAAAAGATGGAGAATATCCCCCCAAAAACATATGAATCCTCACGAAGCAACAGCCCACTCACGGCTGCTCCAAAACCCACGATTATAAATGCGTAGTAGAACATCGCCAGCCATGCCTGCGTATAACCACATTGCTGGGATATGAAGCACCCTATCGTAAGTCCGATGCCGATATAGCCAACGGCTTTCCATACGCCCTCACGGACCTTATCGATATAGGTTTTAGCTACACATTTTTCTTTCTTCCGTATCGAGAGCATGATACTGATAGGGATTCCGATTACGGGTATAGCGAACCATACGAAGTTGAACCATGGGTTGTGAGTCGTCGTAACGAGCACCCACGCTGCGAGCGCAGTGATGATCGACAGAGCTGCCCACATTATTGATATTCTCAGGTCAAGTGTGGCCACCCTACTCTTTGTGTTTTGAATCATGGAAGCAATCAGCTCCATGCTTTCCTGTGGTGATAGTTTTTTGTCTTCCATTTTTGATTATTTCTGTTGTTCGTAAATCGGTTTATGTTATAAACCATGTCTATCTTAAAAAGAGCGGCTGCGCATTTCCGCTCTGTTTTCGTTTGCAAATGTAATACGGTTTATTTTATAAACCAAACTTTAAAGAAACTTTTTTTTAATTATTTCTTAGACTATTGGCTGCAACGGATGCTGCAATCGTTTGATTTGTCATCAACATGCTTTCGTGCATATCGCGTCTGAATTGGTCGTTTTCAACTCTCATATTGTACGTTTCAACTTTGCCGCCTAAAGTGAAAAGGTCAATAAACGATCCAATTCCAAAAAAGCCCCCTGTGAGTATCCAGAAAATACCTGTACCCCATTTCCCGAGATAGAACCGATGGAAACCAAGCCATCCAAAAATGCTAATTAGCCACAATAAATATGCGACACCTTTTGATTTATACATTATCCGCTTAGATAATTAGTTGACCTCTCAGCCCAATAGGTCGGTTAATGTAAAAAGAAACGTGGACTGATTTACCACATCTCCTATTGATGGTCGTAGGAAACCTTGAGTGCGAGATATGAAAGTTGCAGCCCACGCTATAGCGTGAGAACCGCCTTGTTATCTCTTGCACTCTTTGAAAATTTCCTACGTTTTCAATAGCAAGATAAGCAAAACGCTTCTTGTGTTATTTAGTATGTCGTGCCACTCCGCAGAATGACACTGCAAATATATACAATAATTCTCAGAATACATAATCAATCTAAGAATATCTCCAACCGCATCAAATTATTGTAAAGATTTACAGTATATGATTAAATGCAAGCGTAACTGTTTATTGAGGAATGACTATTTTGGCCCTCCTAACACAAGTGCAATAAAGTCGTCATTATGCCTTAACCATAATTGGACCTCCCCGAGGTCCATTATTTTTTGTTCCTACCACACCCCACGCTCAGGTCTCCGACCTACAGCTGTGGGGATAAGCATAGTACGAGCTCTCCGAGCTCACCAGGGACGCTGAGATAATTGCAGCGGCGTAATGAATGTGAATTTTTTGATAGCTGACTTTTACACTTCGGTTGACAACCAACAAGCCATTTCGGTTGTTAATATTTCATTAGAATATTTAACATGTTACCATCGCACTGATGAAATGTAATTACGATATTTGGCCTATTCTGAAAAATAATATGGCACATGGCCATAGCGTGGCCAAGGTTATGCTTGTTACGGTTTTCGGAATTTCGCTCGGCTTGGGCGCCCTATCGGCCAGGGCTCAGACCATAGTGTGTGATTCGGTTGAGGTGAAATTCCCTCAATCAAAGAGCGCTCTCTACCCTAATCTCGACGACAATAAGGCAAATCTTGACAGAATGGTTGAGACGATGAAGGAACGTGCCGATAGCTCAGATCTCTATCATCTTCGCAACATTAAGGTCATTGGCTCCGCATCGCCCGAAGGGAGTGTAGAAATCAACAAAACACTGTCGGAAAAGCGAGCTCAAAATATTTTCAACTACATTGGCCAGACTATGCCGATAAACAGCCAAGTGACCGAATTTGAGTTTATCGGTCGGGATTGGAAAGGCCTCTACCAACTCATCTTAGACGACCCTGAGACCCCTTATCAATCAGATATTATTCAGCTACTTACGCCAGCAATCCAGAAGGCGAATATGACTGCCAGTGAATCAGACCGGCTACTTAAAAGCCTCAAAGGTTCACACAACGGCATACCATATCAGTATCTATACCGTCACCATTTCCCTCAGTTAAGAAATTCGAGATTATCGGTTGAGTATGAGTTTATTAATACTCAACCCATTGTAGTTGACTCACTGCCCATCTCACAGATAACAGTTATCCCCGACACACTCATCGCTTTTGAGCAACCAATTTTCGGTGAGACAATTACACTTACAGCCGAGCACAAGCCATTTTATATGGGGCTCAAAACCAATATGCTCTCAGATGCTTTGCTTCTTCCAAATATCGGAGCGGAGTTTTATCTGGGCAAGAACTGGTCGGTGGTGGGCAATTGGACCTACGGATGGTGGGATCGGGATAAAAGTCATTGGTATTGGAGAGGATACGGTGGCGATTTGGCTGTAAGAAAATGGTTTGGCTCGGCAGCCGAGTCGAAGCCTCTGACAGGTCATCACATCGGAGTATATGCCGGAGTGCTTACATTTGACTTTGAGTTTGGCGGCGTAGGCCACATGGGTGGTCGCCCGGGACATAGCCTGTGGGACCGATGCCTGATCACTGCCGGAATCGAGTATGGCTACTCTTTGCCGATTGCCCGTCGCCTAAATCTTGATTTTACAATAGGGATAGGCTATATCGGCGGAAAAATCGTGAAATACCATCCTACCGGCGCCAAATACGTATGGGATTCCACTCGCAATTTCAAGGCAGTGCTACCTACCAAAGCTGAGATTTCACTCGTTTGGCTGATTGGGTGTGACAACTATAATAAATAAGAAATCCATGAGACCATTATACCTGACCATACTATCCTTATTCACCGCAGGGTTTATGACATCGTGCGACCATAAGGACTTGATATATGACGACACAGAAACACCTGAGGTGAAAATTGTGTTTGACTGGGAGAACGCTCAGGACGCCGATCCGCAGTCGGTCGTTGCCTACCTGTTCCCAATCACCGACAACTCACCCGCTCTAAGATATAATTTCAGCGAGAAAGAAGGAGGCAGGGCCAACGTACCTGCCGGAGAATATATAGGACTGGGCATGAATAGCGACAACACCGGTTGGGCGCGTTTCAGGAATATTGACGACCATGAGCTTTTTGAAGTATATACCGACGACCTCGCCACCTTGTCGGCATTAGGACTTCAAACAAGATCAATACCGCGTGCCCGCGACGCCGAGTCAGAAAGGATGACACTACCAGCTGCTGATATGATGTGGACCGACCGCCAGGACAATCTTTCGGTCGACCCTTACCGTCTCAATCAGACTCTCACTTTTTATCCCGAGGAAATCACATGTCACTATAGCGTCACTATTAATGATGTTGAAAATATCGATTATCTGAAAGGCGCTAATCTCGACGCAACGCTTTCAGGATTGTCGGAAAGCTATCAGATAGGCCAACGGTCAACATCGTCCACACCGGCTACTATGCCAGTGGTTCTGCATCGTGTCGACGGTAGAAACTCGGTTTTTGGCTCATTCATTAATTTCGGAGCATCCACCGACCTAACGAGAAAACAGATTTTGACCGTCTACCTTGTATTTGAAGACCATACGGGAAGCTATGCTACGTTTGATGTGTCCGACCAGATAAGGGAAGCACCCGACCCACATCATGTCGACATTGTGGTCAGCGGCCTGAATCTCCCCCACCCGATTGCCTCGGGAAGCGGGTTTGTGCCAAACGTCAACGAATGGGAGTCGGTTAATTACGACTTAGATATGTAGACACCCCCTCGGATTTTAACATTGTAAACTGAACTTTTAAGGCTTCAAATTTGTATTTATAACAAATATTTCAGATTACTAAACATATTATAATATAAACATTATGATGAAATCTACTTTCATTTTGGCAGCTGCTTCAGTACTTGCGTTGACTGCCTGCTCAAGCGACGACGACAATGTCGAGATTAACCAGGGACGAACAATCAACTTCCGTCCTGCCATCGCATCACGTGCTACAGAGACCAACAACAGTAATCTGGTTGATTTCAAAGCATCGGCCTTTCTCGGCAGCAATCCTTACTTCTTGAATGAAACCTTTTCCAAAGCATCCGGCTCAAGCTTCTATAACTCAGTAGCCGATTATTATTGGCCCGGCGACGACAGCGAACTGTCATTTGTCGCTTATGCCCCGGCCGATCTTCAGGGTATTACAATCAACGCAAATCAAAAAACGCTGACTGACTTCACTCCGGCATCGGATATCAGCAGCCAAATTGATTTCATCTCAGCAAAAGCTACCGGCAAGAAGTCGGTTAACGAAGGTCCTGGTGTTCCTCTCGATTTTAACCACAACCTTGCACAGATTGAGGTCAGAGGTCTTACCAACAATCAGAATTACAGCTTTAAAGTGACTGGCGTACGCATTGGCGAGCCCATCGCTACCGGTTCATTCGACTTTGACAACGATACATGGACTCTCGCCTCTAATAAGACTGATTATGAATCGACCTACGGCACACCCGTGGTGCTTACAGCCGATGCTCAGAGCCTGATGGGAAGCAACGGCAATGCCATGATCTTGCCTCAACAGCTTGAAGCATGGGATCCCGAAGGCGATGCCACCAATACCAAGGCTGGCGCTTACTTGTCGGTAAGATTGCAAATCAACATTCTCGACAACGATGGCAATGAAGGTTTACAGATTTTCCCATTCCCATCTAATGGCGATTGCACCTGGGCTGCAATTCCTATCAACACCGACCTACAACCCGGTAAGAAATACATCTATACACTCGACTTCTCTCATGGCGCCGGATATGACGACCCGAAAGATCCTGATCCTGGCACACCCGTTCTGGGAGGCCCGATTAAGTTCACCGTCGACGTGGAGGATTGGGTAGACTCACCCTCAAGTCTTGATATGACTACATACACCCCAGGCGACAACAAATAAGGTCGTGATACAATGTAACAACTGATAATTTATAGGTCACAAGGGGAAAAATCTTCCCTTGTGACCCTTTTTCTTATCGCTACTCCTTTACAATGAAAACCACAATTCATCACCGGAATAAAAAATCGCTTGAGTTATTGGCAGGAAGCTTGCTGTTGATGTGCGCTTCATGCGCCGACGATAATATGCTCAACGTGGATGTATCGAGCTCAAAGACTATCCAATTTGATGTGTCGGCAGTTTCTTTTACATCCCAAACGGGTCCTGCATCGCGGTATGGTGAATCTGTGTGCCTGGAAGGTGATGAGGCCACGCTTTACCTAAGCCCAATAATCACACCGCGCACTGATTCAAAAGGCACCCCCACGATAAGCGGACGATCTTCTATCGTCAACGGCTCCACAATCGACGATTTTGGTGTAATTGCCTATACCTCGACCGGAGGACTGTACATGAACGATGTAAAGGTCACACGCGCCAACGGCTGGGCTCCGGAGAAAGAGTATTTGTGGCCCGGTAAGGAGAAGCTGACTTTTTCTGCCTACTCACCCTACGGCATCGTGCGTGAGGACGCCGAGGGTAATTGGATCGTTGACTACACTACACCAGATGATGTAAAGGATCAGACAGATCTTCTTTGGGCAACCCAAACCACAGCCGACGCATCTCCGTGTCATCTTTCATTCAACCACGCACTGTGTGCCGTTCGGTTTGTTACCGGTGCTAAGATGACTCCGTGCACTGTAAAGAACATAACTATTTCCGGCATTCCCTCTGTCGGTATATTGGATATTTCAACCGGGACGTGGAGCAATGTCTCTGCACCGGCATCTTATTCGATTGCTCCGGCCAATTCAATATTGACTCCTTCCGACGGCGGGGATTATGTGACGCCCGGAACCCCAATTACGGCTGAAGATGAAACATTTTTGATGATACCCGGCGTGATGCCCGACGACGCTACCATAACACTTACTATCGATGTAAATGGGAAAGAGTCAACCTTCACCGCATCCATTGCCGGACAGCAATGGCCACAGGGGAGCATCGTGAGCTATCGACTTTCAGCCACACCGGAATCTAACCAACTGATTCTTGATGTTTTGGGCACTTTTGAAACCCCTTACCCCGGGCAGACAGTGCCATTTCAGGTCAAGAGCTGCTATCTTAACGAGTCGGGCGATTCAATACCCGTAAGCTGGAAAGCTGAGTTTGTGGATGAGGACGGACAAGTGATTGACATGCCTGAATGGGTTCAGTATTTCCCCACAACGGGCAACGGCTTGGATTATACCAAAGCTGTGACGAAAATGCAGAAGCTCACCTTCACCAAGCTTAGCGCAGAGTCGCAGAAACTTCAGGATACCCCCGATGTCAATACCACTTCGGGTATGAAGCCGTACAACCTTTCCAACCCCACAGGCGGATCTGCAATAATGAATACTGCTAATTGCTATGTGATAAATGCCCCTGGCATCTATTCCTTACCACTGGTCTATGGAAATGCCATTAAGGACGGTGCCGACAACAAGAGCGCGTATACATCGACATCACACAATCGGTATGCCCTCAAAACCTTTGTGAATAACCTTGGCAATCCAATAACGTCGCCCTTTATTTATGAGAACCAGGGCTGCTCAAATCCTGCCGATGCCGTTCTTATGTGGGAGGGTCGACTTGATCTTATAAGGAATGTGACTCTCAACCCCAATCACACAATTACGTTTGAGGTACCGGCTGAATCAATCAGGCAAGGGAATGCTATTATCGCACTCCGCGATAAGAATGGCACCGTGATGTGGAGCTGGAATATATGGGTCACTGACTACGTTCCGGGTACCGAGCTTGCCTCTGAGACCGTTTCTGGACATACCTACAGCTTCTATCCGCGCAACGTTGGGCGCATAATGGGGGGCGACATCACAGTGTTCCCTCACTGCCAGACACATGTACGCTTCACTCAGGTCGGTGAAATTCCCGACGGATTAGAGCCTCTGTCTACAACCATCCTCCTGAATCAGACCGGAATCACAACCGAAACAGTCGACTGCTACAACTTCTACCAGTGGGGGCGCAAAGACCCTATCAAATCAAGCATGAATGAATGGTTTGATTCAGACCATTACGAGATAAAGAAATTCCGCACCGAGGACCTAAGCTCGCAAGTAGCCGGTGATAATGACTTCTTATCAGAATTTATAAAGCATCCCGACGTGTTCTTCACCGGATCGCATGAATACGTATTCCCTTACACTAACCTTTGGGACTCATCGTTGTCAGCAACGAGTCAGAAAACTATTTATGACCCATGCCCTGTGGGAGCAAAAGTGCCATATGGGACTGGCCTACTTGCCGTGATAAACCTCCCTGCTGAATATGGAGAAGCCCTCACAGGCACACATTCCAAGGGCATCTACTTCACGCTAAGCGACGGCTCGAAAATGTTCTTCCCCGAGCTTGGATACCGCTCGGGCATGTTGGGCGCAGAAGTGGGAGGCTACGGTATCAACGGCACGATATGGCTCGCGCAGCCCGCAGCCGGAAACACAGGCCGAATCGAGGCCGGAAGCATCATTATGGACGCTTCCTCGGTACACCAGCAACACAACCCCCGCCTTCACGGCTTCGGAGTCCGCCCCGTAATGGAGTAACCCGCGCCACATACGCCAATTGAGAAGGTCATATATCAGCTGGCCAACCTCACCTTCGATTTGGTCGGTGGTCACGCTACATGTGGCCACAGGCCTATCAAGGGTCATAACCACCGTAGAGTTAGCACAATATCATAGTTTAGGCCGCATAGCACTTCCTTACGTCCTATATACGTGATAGTAAGATGCATTATCGACCCCACCAGCCGACTTCGTGATAATAGCCTAAGCGATGATGTCGTATCGAAAACAACGCAATGCGACAATCAAGTGGATGCCTTTTATGAACATCCACTGGATCTATTCCAATGGGGTGTCTGCGGTTTTGAGCGTATTCAGGCACTGTGGTGGATAAATTTAATGAAAAATTCATTATTTACATCCCAAATCTTCTCCATTTCTGCAAGCCGGAATTTCTTACGCCATATAACTATAGTAATTATATTTTGCGATAATATAGCACTTTAATAAAGCCTAAAACAGGTGATGGAATATGAAACTTTCGTAAATTTGCAGCATCAAAAAGGACACTAAATATGAAAATGAGCAATCGTGTAAAACGAAATATTTCCGCAGTGCTCTTGGTTATAGGCATTTTGTGCATTATCGGTCGTGCATTTGATGTTGTTATCGCACCTAAATCAGGAATGGCCTGGTTTCATTTAGGAGGTATAATTATCCTTACCTATCTATGCTTTGACAACTTGAGGATATATCACCGTCGAGTAAAGAACGGCATCACCTTCGGCAACCGCTGACCTATGAAATATACATAGTCTACGATTTTATAGATCAGATATTTATATCATTGAAATGCGATTGATATTTACAATTCTTTTTGGCATCGCCATGTGCATGAGCCTCTCAGCTCAAAGTGGCATCAGCTATCACACCGATGAAGTAGCTGATGGTTATAACTTCATTATGTTTACACCCGATTCAATCGAATCAGCCAAGCCATTGATTATAACCTTGCATAGCCGTAGTGCAAGCGGTAATAACCTACAGGCTGTTGATAACTTTGGCACAATTGATGCAATACAATCCGGAATGGTAATTAATGCCTACGTGGTCGCCCCTCAGGCGCCTGGTGCTGACTGGGATAGCGAAAAAATAATGACCGTAGTGAGCCATGTCATCACACAAAACAATATTGACACCAACCGTATTTATGCCATTGGCATGAGCATGGGGGGGGATGGTGTAGCTGATTTAGCGGCGACCTATCCCGACAGAATAGCTGCTGCTATCATTTTGGCCGGGGCTACCACTAATGAAAATGCAGCGGAATTGAGCAAATTGCCATTATGGGTCATTCGCGGCACCGACGACCGCGAAGAAGCAATCAGACGGACCGACAGCATGGTTAGCGATATACGAAAAAACGACTCTTCAAGAATCGTTTACAACAAAGTGAAGGGGTTGGATCATCGCCAGCATGAACGCATTCTATATATGCCCTGCTTTTATGAGTGGATGATGTCGCACAATCTGCATGATCAGGGCCGTCCAATAAACCCCACATCTGATATCACGGCCAAGATGCTCAAAAGCTCATACACAGGTCTGAATCTTCGCGACAGTTCTGCCGCAAAACGTAAAAGACGGCATCCACGTCCAAATGGGCCAAGAGGCCCACGGCGCTGGTAAACCCTCACCGCAACGACACAGACTCTAAGAATTACTTATTTTTCAGTGGTCAGTATAAAATCGACAAGGTTGAAACGCACGGAGCGATAGAGCATTAGCGACTTCAAGCCTAAGTTGAAATCGTAGCCACCGATGCCTGCGTCTTTCTTCATAACGTTAAAGCTCGGCACAACCACGGAATAGCCGCCCAAATCAAGTGTCATATCGGCCACTTTATAGCCATTTGAAATTTTGACACCTCCGATACCTGCCTTGCGGAGCTTGGTCTTTTCTCCGTGCAATTTTACGTATTTCTTATTCTTTTTATAGAAATCCCGCCCCAATGTGCCGTAACTTGAATCACCGGTATCGACATTCATAAGTTGTGAGGTGCCATGAATGGTACCTTTCGCAAATAGGTTCATTCCTGATGAAAAACACATATTTGGAACTGCATCCGATTTTATTGGCGCTTGAGTGGGAACAATAATCCGCGAATTTTCAAAATCGATAGTCAGGTCTTTCAATTGGAGCATGAGATCGCTGCCCACTATGATTTTCATAGTACGCATATACTGATTGGCTTCGGCATTGTTGGCTGTAATGTCCATCACGTAGAAAGGCACATCCTTGACTATAATATTCCCCATTTTCAACTCCTTGACGATAGCAAATGTACCGTTGTGCGACTTTGCGCCCGACACCGTAGTGGCCACATCAATCGGTATAATGTCATATTGCCCGACCAAAGAATCTGATATAACATTGACCCCTGCCCCTGTGTCAAACAGGATGTCGGCCGGTATGCCATTAATATAGCTGTTTTCAAGGTGTATATGCACGCCCTTGTCCTCAGGTTTGCCTATTGGCACGGTTTTAAAAGCCACACACCCCTGGTCTCCTTCTATCGTTATTTCATAAGGAGTGTATTGAGCCATTGCGGCATACTGTGCCATAAACTTCTCCAACGTCCCGGCCATCCCGGCGTTGCCGTCTGCCAAAATACTGTCGTGTACTGATGTGAGAATCGACGCTGCCCTTGCATTATCACCCGCACGACTCAGATCCATCGCACACATAATAGCCGAGCTCACCACCTGGCTTTGACCCACCTCCTGTTGATAGTGCTCCAACAGCTGATAGAATGCAGGAATTGAAACGTCAGTTCTATTAAAGCGATTACCGATAAGAAAGCGAGAATACGTTTCAAGAAAAGGATTGATTGAGTCCTTAGCTGTGACACTGTAAATAGAGTCGAGAGCAAACCAGTCGGATGCATTCATAGCAGCGCATATTTTCTCGTCAATCGACTGTGAAAATGCCCTTGACCACAGAATACCTAAAAGTATAAGCAAAAAGTGTCGGTGTGCCATTATCTTAATTTTCCGGCAAACTTACTAACTATGAAAGAAAAAATTCTCAACAAATGTTGAAAATTGTCGTAGCGATGTGTTTTATTTTAGCAATTCCTTGCGTATGCGCGACAGATGAGTGGGTGTGATTTGAAGATACTCGGCTATCTCCCTCTGTGGCAGATCCTGCTCTATCTGTGGATGTTGTCGTACGAGCTCCAAATATCGTTCCTTGGGAGTGTGATTTAGAAATGAGCAATAACGCTCAATCAATGAATTATAAGCCGCTTCAGCAAACTTATAGCCGTGTTTACATATTACAGGGTCATCGGCATAAAGTGTAGGCAACAACGTGGCATCCATTACCCACACCTCGGTCCTAATACCGGCGATTAAATCAAAGCGAGCCGGGCGATTGTACATACAGTTGGGATAATCGCCTGTCAAGGCACCGGGAAACGTAAAACCACCTATTTTACCCACCCCGTCAACTGTATAAATCAGATAGCCCGATTTTACAAAACCTACCCTATTTGTACGCACACCCTTATGGCACAAATATTCTCCCTTGTTCAACACTATCAGCTCACCTCGACTTTCAATCAAGGCATGCCAAAAATCAAGATCTATCCCTTCGATATGTCGGTTGAAATGCTGTGCCATTATAAATAGAATACGTGAGCCAACTATGCCACGTCTTAACTTGAAGGTCGTAGGAAACCATTTGTACTCAGATGTGGTTGACAGTAGCCCACGCTATGCGAGGGAACCGCCATGCCATCTTTGAGTACTGTTGAAAATTTCCTACGTTTTCAAGTTCAAGATAAGCATAACGCCTCTTATGTTTTCGGATATGTATGGAGAGGTAGCTACCTTTCCAATGGCAAAGGTACTAAATTTTTCACAACCTCAGCTTTTGTAAAATCTCTTTTATGTTTTAAACCGAAATTTTGGTCTTTAAAATATATTTGTAATTTCGCGAACACTAATAAAATGCAATTTGTTGCGATAGACAAAAGTTGATGACAACGCATGGAAGAGCGGGAAAAAGAAATATACAAAGTCACGCTAACAGGCTCGGCTGTTAACGCTGTACTTATCGTGCTTAAATTTATTGCCGGATTTGTAGGTCGCAGCTCGGCTATGGTGGCCGATGCAGTACATTCACTAAGCGATTTCATATCCGACGTGGTAGTGCTCGTTTTTGTCAAAATCGCAGGGAAGCCCAAGGACAAGGGGCACGATTATGGACACGGCAAATTTGAGACTTTGGCTACCGTTATCATCGGACTGCTATTGACCGGAGCCGGCATTGGGTTGATGATCAATGGCATCGAAGCCGTAATACGCAGCCTGGGTGGCGCATCGCTTGAACGTCCCACGATGCTGGCTCTGATCGTGGCCATTGCCTCTATCCTATCCAAGGAGTGGCTTTACCGCTACACTATTCGCGCAGGCAAAACGCTAAATTCACAGGCGGTAATGGCCAACGCCTGGCATCACCGTAGCGATGCCGTATCGTCGCTTGGCACACTCGTTGGCATCTCGGGCGCAATGTTTTTGGGCGAACGATGGAGAATCCTCGACCCTTTAGCTGCCATCGTAGTCAGCATTCTCATTATCAAGAGTGGTTACGACATCGTCAAGCCGTGCATAAGCGAGCTGCTCGAAGCATCGCTGCCCGAAGAAAATGAGAAAAAAATTGAAAGTCTCGTAACCAGCGTTCCGGGCATACTGGCTGTTCATAACTTACGCACGCGGCGTATTGGAAACAGCATCGCTGTTGATCTTCACGCAAAAATGGATGGCGCACTCACCCTCACCGAAGCTCACGAAAAAGCAACAGCTGCCGAGAATGCAATCAAACACACATTTGGCGACAAATCAATAATCAACATCCACATGGAGCCGTTGTCAGGTTCCACTCACACCAAAACACCTCACCCCACCCAATCTCCCAAAAACCACTAACCGCGGTTAGTTCATTACTGGTTTATCAACATAATTTATCCGGCTCATAATCCTTTAGTAACTTCTCATTTTAGATTATTTTGAAGTACCTTCTCTTTGCAAAAGAAATAGTTTTTTCTGTGTCTCAATCTCCATACGTAGCTCGTCCTCCGAGGGTAGGAACGTGAAATATTTCGATGCGAAAAGCTGTTTGCTACCATTCAACATTGAATATTTGGCAATATCCTCACTGGTTTCAGCACAAAGCAATATACCTATGGTCGGATTGTCGCCTGGCGTACATTTCAATTCATCATACATACGCACATACATATCCATCTGCCCTACATCTTGATGTGCTATTTTCGTTGTTTTCAAATCAATCAATACAAAACATTTCAGCATATAGTTGTAGAAAACCAAGTCAATGTAATAATCACCCGCATCGGTAACAATATGTTGCTGGCGCTCAACAAAGGCATATCCCTTCCCAAGCTCCATCAGGAATTGCTGCAAGTGTGAGATTAGCGCGCTCTCAAGATCGCTTTCAGTATAAGATGCATCTTTTGCAATTCCAAGAAACTCAGTTACAACAGGCGATTTTATGTATTGTTCCGGCGGAATTATCACATTGTCTTTAGCTGTCAACTTCTCCATTTCCCCTATCACAGCCTCCTTGTCAGGTGATGCCAACAAACGGTGATAGTATTGCGACCCGACATTTCTTTCCAATGTCTTTACTGACCACATTTGTTGTGCCGCTTCCTTCATATACCAGAACCTCGCCTTCTCATTTTTTTCACCGAGAATTGCCTGAATATGTGACCATGTGAGATTTTGCAGACGCGTCTGCAAAATCTTTCTGTCAGGAAAGTATATATATAATTGTCGATAATAAGCCAATGCTCGAGGGCTGTACCCCTTTCCCATCTCGAGAGAAAGACGTGCTGAAAGTTCTTGCAACAGATTGATTCCATATTCGGCCCTAATCTCACCATTCTGTTCTTCCTCTACAATTCTTTTTCCAATTTCCCAACGTTCATCCACGATTGTAGAATTGAGTTCAACAACGGCTTTAGTTCGGAAGCGATGTGATATTTCGCGAATATCCTCAACAAGTTTTGTTAATCCAACATCATTATTCATGAGTACAGAGTTTCCTTTTTTTACAAAATGGTTATTCAAAAAGAAGTGCCTGTTTATCTATTTCCCGTAATAGAGCAGTTGAGTGTGGTTAGGGATTGGGGGATGTAACGGGGCAGGGGTGGGTGATGTAACGCTGGGGATGTGTGTTGATGGGCTTGGCGGGGACTCCGGCGGCGGTGGTGTATGGGGGCACGCTTTTGGTAACAACCGCTCCGGCACCGATCACGCTGTCGTGACCTATCACCACATCCTCCACCACGCAGCACATAGGCGCTATATATACGTTGTCGCCGATGAGAGCCGGCGTGCGATGGTTGGTGCCGATACTCAGGAACTGACTGATGTTGACATTATTACCAATCACCGTCTCTTTATTGATTATTATGCAAATGCTATGGCCAATGAAGAATCCGTATCCAATCTTTGTGCTTGATGGAATGTCGATATTATGCTTGTGTGAGCTCCACTTATACATCACCCGGAAAAACTTTGACCAAAACCGGGTTCTGGCCGATGAGAATCTGAACCATATAAGCAACGACTTATCTGAAAAAGGACAGAACAAAGCAAGGCCAAGTACTTTTGCCAGCGACGGCTCACGCCCATATAGGCGGAAGAGATCGCTCTGACATAGCTTATAACAGTCTTTTATTGATTGAGGAATCGGTATTGTCACCTTTTCACCCTCACGCTCTATAGTTTCAAATTTCATATGCTCTTCATCGTTTATTGAGCCTACAACAATGCTATCATCTTGGATGGGGATGTTAAATCCACTTGCGCAAAGTTAAGCTACATGCCCCATTTTTACAAATACAACTCAAAACGTGTGCTACAATCAAGTGCAAAATTATAAGATATGGGGGTGAGATAGCGAAAAAAATAGTACCTTTGTGGGCGGATACGCTGGTGTGTCCGCAATTACCACACATAAGTGCAATGAACCCTAAAAGCTTAGTTGCCATCTCTGACATCTCGAAGGATGAAATCCTCCGACTGCTGGAGGTGGCTCGCTATTTTGAGCAGAACCCCAACCACAAAATTCTTGACGGCAAGGTAGTGGCAACACTGTTTTTTGAGCCATCGACACGCACGCGCTTAAGCTTTGAGACAGCCGTAAACCGCCTTGGAGGACGCGTGATAGGATTCTCCGACGCAGCCACCACAAGCTCGTCGAAAGGCGAGACCCTCAAGGACACGATAAAAATGGTGAGCAACTATGTTGACCTCATCATCATGCGGCACTATCTCGAGGGCGCAGCCCGCTACGCCGCCGAAGTCACCGATGTGCCGGTAATCAACGCCGGTGACGGAGCCAATCAGCACCCATCGCAGACGATGCTCGACCTTTATTCCATCTACAAGACACAAGGGCGTCTTAACAATCTCGACATAACCATGGTAGGCGATTTGAAGTACGGGCGCACAGTTCACTCGCTGCTGATGGCGTTACGCCATTTTAGCCCCCGCTTCAAGTTTGTAGCCTGCGACGACCTGATGATGCCCCGCGAATACATGGAGATATGCGAGCACTACAACATACCCTACGAAGTACACACCGACTTCTCCCCTGAGGTAATCAACTCAACCGATATCCTATACATGACCAGGGTTCAGCGCGAGCGTTTCAGCGACATCATGGAGTATGAGCGCGTAAAGGATCTGTACTCGCTCCACAACGATATGCTCAGCGACTCGCGCCCCAACATGCGTATACTCCATCCCCTACCCCGCGTCAACGAAATCAATCCTGATGTCGACGACAACCCCAAAGCCTACTATTTCGAACAGGCACGCAACGGACTGTACGCACGTCAGGCACTGATATGCCGCGCTCTCAACATAGATGTACTCAACAACCAGAATCCTTCCGACCCACAATGACCACATCAAAAAAAGAACTCGCCGTAGCCGCTCTGCGTTCAGGTACAGTGATTGACCACATTCCATCACACATGCTTTTCAAGGCCGTGAGAATACTGGGCATAGAAAATCTGGACACACAGCTCACCATCGGCAATAACCTCGAGTCAAAACGACTTGGCACCAAAGGAATTATTAAAGTGGCCGATGTGTTCTTCCCCGAAGAAATCATCAATCGCATAGCCCTGATAGCTCCCACTGCTGTGGTCAACATAATCCGCGACTTCAACGTAGTTGAAAAACGCCAGGTGGTGCTCCCCGACACAATAGTGGGCATTGTAAAATGCGACAACCCCAAGTGCATTTCCAACAACGAACCAATGAAGTCGAGGTTCAATGTAATATCACGCGAACCCGTAACCATCCGTTGCCACTACTGCGGCCACACCACCACCAACGATAAAGCCAACGTATAAAACATGAAAGTCGACTGGCAACCCGGCACCATGATATATCCGCTCCCGGCGGTGCTTGTGAGCTGTGGCAACGCCCAGCACAGCAATCTGATCACTGTGGCATGGACCGGCACCATTTGCACCAATCCACCCATGTGCTACATCTCAGTGCGCCCGGAGCGCTACTCCCACGATCTGATACGCAGCAACATGGAATTTACCATTAACCTCACTACCGAGTCAATGGCCAAGGCCACCGACTGGTGCGGGGTGCGCTCAGGAAGGCAATACGACAAATGGGCCGAAAGCGGCTTAACCCCCGAGCCGGGAGTGAAAGTAAGCTGTCCATCGATTAAGGAATCACCTCTGTCGATTGAATGCCGCGTGCGAGAAATAGTGCCTCTTGGTTCACACGACATGTTTATCGCCGACGTGCTCAATGTTAGAGCCGATTCATCGCTCATCGACCCTGACACAGGCGCATTTGATCTTGCCGCCGCAAGGCTTATCAGCTATACCCATGGGGGCTACTATTCTTGCGGAGAAAAAATCGGGCACTTTGGATTCTCAGTGCGTAAAAAGAAAAAGTAATATCACATCAACACAAACAATACAATGACTCCCGACAAACAGATTTTTGACATCATCGAGCTTGAGCACCAACGCCAGCTCAAGGGCATAGAGCTCATCGCCTCAGAAAATTTTGTATCCGAACAAGTGATGCGTGCCATGGGTTCATGCCTTACCAACAAGTACGCCGAAGGTTATCCCGGACACCGCTATTATGGAGGTTGCCAGGTGGTCGACATGGCCGAGCAGATAGCCATCGACCGTCTCAAGGAATTGTTTGGTGCTCAATACGCCAACGTCCAGCCCCACTCGGGAGCACAAGCCAACATGGCTGTTTTCATGGCAGTAATGAAGCCCGGCGACAAGTTCCTTGGACTTAACCTTGCTCATGGTGGGCACCTGTCGCACGGCAGCCCCGTAAACTTTTCCGGATTAGTGTTTAATGCCCTGGAATATAACGTTGATGCCGAAACAGGGCTCGTTGACTATGAGCAGATGGAGGAAGTAGCACGCCGTGAGCGCCCCAAACTTATCATAGGTGGCGCAAGCGCCTACTCGCGCGACTGGGACTATGCCCGTATGCGCCGGCTTGCCGACGAGATCGGTGCAATTTTCATGGTCGACATGGCTCACCCTGCCGGGCTCATTGCCGCCGGGCTATTGGATAACCCGGTGAAACATGCCCATATCGTCACCTCTACCACCCACAAAACACTTCGCGGACCGCGCGGCGGCATTATCCTTATGGGTGAGGACTTCCCAAACCCCATGGGTCGCACCAATAATAAGGGGGAAATACGCATGATGTCGTCGATACTTGACTCTGCCGTGTTCCCTGGAGTGCAAGGTGGCCCGCTCGAACACGTTATCGCCGCAAAAGCTGTAGCCTTCGGTGAAGCTCTCCAACCCTCATATAAGGAATATCAGCAACAAGTCAAACGCAATGCCGCAGCGATGGCACAGGCCTTTGTCGACAAGGGGTACAAAATCATTTCAGGAGGCACCGACAACCACTGTATGCTTGTGGATCTGCGCACCAAATTCCCCGATCTCACAGGCAAAGTGGCAGAGCGTGTGCTTGTAGAGGCCGATATCACCACCAATAAGAATATGGTGCCTTTCGACTCACGCTCACCCTTCCTCACCTCAGGATTGCGCTTCGGCACCCCAGCCATCACCACTCGCGGAGCCAAGGAGTCACTGATGGGCGAAATCGTTGAAATGATTGACACAGTGCTTACTGATTATGACAACCCGGCAACAATCGAGAAAGTGCGTGGCAAAGTGAACGAGACGATGGCACAATACCCCATTTTCGCATATTGATCCTATGATTATCCTTTATCGCATCTACCAGTGTATCATTATGATACCATTGGGTATCGTAGTCACGATACTGGCCGCTGTCACCACCATTATCGGCTCGGCCTTAGGTGGTTATCGCATATTCGGCTACTACCCCGCCGTGATATGGGCCAAGATTATTTGTTGGCTCACACTTGTTAAGGTCACAGTAAATGGGCGCGAGAACATAGACCCCAACACATCGTATATGTTTGTAGCAAACCATCAGGGTGCCTACGACATATTCTCGATATACGGATTTCTTGGCCACCAGTTTCGCTGGATGATGAAGAAAAGTCTTGAGAAAATACCCTTGGTGGGTTACAGCTGCCGCGTGTCGGGGCACATATATGTCGACAACTCATCACCATCGGCTGTGCGCCACACCATGGAGACTGCCGAGCGTCAACTACGCGGAGGTATGTCGCTCGTAGTCTTTCCTGAGGGGGCACGATCCTGGGACGGAAAGATGCGAGCTTTCAAACGTGGGGCCTACAAACTCGCAGCCGAATTCGGCCTTCCCATGGTGCCTATCACAATCGACGGTTCATTTGCCGTGATGCCACGCTTTAAAAAACTACCGCACTGGGGGCATATCACCCTCACTATCCATAAGCCTATGCCGGCTCCTACCGATGAGCATCAGCTGGCTCAATCGATGGAAGCAACACGCACAGCAATACTCTCCGCACTGCCTGAGTAAACCCACAACAAACAGCACGATGCCAGCCGGACTTAAGCCTGGCTGGCATCGTTTATATAGGTATGAATAGTTACCGTTTTGGATTATCGGAGATACATCATTGAGTATTTCCACATCGCATTTGAGAGTGTGCGTTCAGCATCGTCCTCGTAAGTACACCAGTAGAACAATCCGCGCAGGCCCTGCTTGGCTGCATATTTGGCCTTGCACTCTATTGATTGCGGATTATCGTACGATCCATAGAAGCTGCCATTACGGGTTACGTAAGGCACCTGAGCTGTAGCATTCCAGTTGTCAATCTTATAACCGTCTTCCTCGCTCAATGCTTTCACCTTTGGGTAAGTCATGGTTGAATTCCAGTCGTGGCGCAAATAGAACGGCACGCCGAGAACTATTTTCTCCATGGGGAATCCGGCCTTTCGGTATGCTGCTATAGTGCGCTCAATATCCCAGTATGACGCTGAGTGCTTGATAGCGTTGTGATATCCGGGAGCCGCCGCAAAGTCATAAGTCATTATATTTACAAAATCCATGTAAGGCTCCACAGCCTTGATGTCGATATATTTGCGATTTGAGCCAGATCCCTGCACATCCTTGCAATAACCTGCGAATGTCAGCAGATAACGATCGCCGAATGTTTCGCGCATCTGTTTTACAAGCAGAGTGTAGTTGTCAACATCGTGTGCAGGGTCGCAAGCGGCACCACTCCACGACAGGCCGGGGAATTCCCAGTCAAGATCAATTCCATCTATACCATACTCCTCCATATAGTCCACACAATCCTGCGCAAACTGCCTACGATACTCTTCGCTTGCAGCAATAGCCGAAAATCCTCCATCTTGCTTATTATCGGCGCGCACCACTGTGTGGGTAAACGAAAGCATGACCTTCAAGTCGGGATTTTCATTTTTCAGGTTGAGTGTGCGTCGCAGAGCGGCAAAACTACCTTGCAGTTTAAAGCCCTTATACACACCATCGCTTACACACACCTCGGCGAAGCTAAAGTTAACATGAGTTATCTTATTGGCCGGAGGCATTTGGTCTGACCCTGCATAATAAGGGTGATAGGCTATAACATAGGGCTTGGGAACATCAAGATCAGCTGGTGTGATTGACTGGATTTGAGCCAGGGGCACAATATCCTCACCTACCTGGATAGCTGCATCATCCTGCCCTTCACCAACAAAGGTGAGATTGGACTCATCGAGGGTGATGCGTGTCATGTCATTAAGGGTAATCAGGTACTGGGCTCTGGTTGGAGCTACAGCGAGGGCAGCGAGCGCTAAGCCCATTAGCAATTTTGTGGATTTCATGGGTTATTAGCGTTTTACAAATTTTACTACTGAATTACGGGTTTTGAGCACATAAACGCCAGGTTCATATTGGCTCAGATCAACTTCTATCGCATTTTGCTTACCTGACGACGTATAGGTATCTACAAGTTGCCCAGTTGGGTTATACACCCAGATTTGGCTACCCTCGGCCAAGCCTTTGACGGTGATGATATTGTCGTAAGGGCCAAGTATCGTTTCGTCATCGCTTCGCGGAGATGTAAGGCCAGCACGTTCGCCGTACTCAAACTGCAGGGTAGGTATACCCTCGTATACGGTAGCGCCATCATTGAGCACAATGTCGAGTGAGCGTGCCTCAGGACGACTTACAATGTACTCTATCTCATCAATAGGCACCTTCTCGCTCTCCGACACAACAGCGTGCCACACCTGCTGTGCATTGGCTGCGTATGTGCTCATTGAAGCCATCAGCAGCATCAGAATATTAGATTTAAGTTTCATATAGTATAATTGTGGTTGTCTGAATTAAGTCTGCGATTAAAATGCTATTTCTTGCGATTGAAAAAGTAAGCTACCCTCAACGACCATGAACGGTTTTTGGCCGAAAAGTCGTCAAGCAGCTTAGTTTTAGTGCAATATGTCATACCCCAGTTATGGACAGCGGTTATCTGCCAGCTCTTAAGCACCTCTATACCAAAGCCTACTTCAAGGCCGATGTCGGCCAACGGATACTCCAGAGCCGGTATGTGACTATGTCCCAACAGGAAGCCTATAGAAGGGCCTCCATAAACGAATGGTGCCACATAATCTTCAAATCCGTTCATCCTGGTCCACTTGAATTTTAGATTTACCGGGATATGCAGATAATGCAGATAGGCTCGTTCGTTGCCATAACCCTCCCAAATCTTCTTCTCTCCCAAGTGCAGGTTAGCCCCCTTCATCTGATAGAAGATGCCCGAGCCAAGACCGAAGCCTATGCCTGGAAACATCATCTCAGTAGTTATTCCCACTTCAGGGCCTACACATCGATCAATTGTGATAAGGTCTTGCTTAAACTTAAGTGTTGAGAGGTCGGCGCCCAACGTTGCTCCATATCTAAACTGCGCAAGAGCCTGGGACGTTCCTGCCGCAAGTAAAGTGATAGCGATAATTATTGAAGTGATGAATTTATTCATGTTATGCTATGATTATGATTGGTTCCCTTATTTCATCAGTTATTGAGCGCCTCGCTCACTGCCTTATAAAGATTCTCCCCTTGCTTGCCGCGCACCAATATGGTGCCGTCAGGGCCAAAGAGTATGATGCATGGTATACCCTCTATACCATAAGCGTCAGTAGGCACAGTTTTTGCGTCAATTATCTGTGGCCAGGGTAGTTGCAGCTCTTCAATGGCCTTAAGTGTGTTGGGCACTTCATCCCACACAGCCACTCCGAGCACCTCAAGCCCCTTTGAAGCTCCAAACTCATTATATATACGCTTGAGTGTAGGCATCTCGCGGCGGCATGGGCCACACCAACTTGCCCAGAAGTCGACAAGCACAGGCTTACCCTTTCCCACATAGTCGCTCAGTTTATGTATGCCGTCGGGCGACTCCACAGTGAAATCAACAAAGGGTTTTCCCTCGGATGTAGCCTCTTTTATGCGAGCTGAAGCAAGCATCTTCTGCATACGTTGATACTTGGCCATCTGAGGATATTTGGCCAATGTCTCTTCGAGCTCGGGTAGTGTTAGTTCCATACCCTTCTGCAAGAAAAGGTAGTATCCGATAGGGTTATCCATATTGGCTTCCATTGTCTCATCCATCAGACCGTCATAACGGTCTATAAGCGCCTGGCGCGTTTCATCAGAGGCATCACCCGGCAGAGCCGCATACTCGGCCTCTATCGCCGACAACTTGCTACTGAGCTCATCCATCTTTTGGTTAAGTGGAGTGCCCGCAGCCACCTTCTCACCCAGTCGGATATCACCCTGCTCAAGTATGAAGGTGCCGGCTCTCTGTCCATCGATAAGTAGTCGCACTAACGCCGGATTTTCGAGCTGCCCGGAAAATTTTGCTTTACCATCGGCCACAACAGCGGAATCTATTTTTTCACCGGTATCGTAATTTACGATAAACGCTGTTGAGCCATCGTCGTCAGGATCAACATCGACTGTCACTGTATAGTTGGAAGGAGCGGCATTGGCAGCACATGAAACCGCCAGGGTCATTACAACCGATGCTATGGGCATTAAAAATTTCTTCATAAAATATAGATGTGTTTTAACAGATATACCTCTTCGCCATCTACTATGGGCACACGAGTCATTGTCGGAACAAAGGTAGCTGATTTTTCAGTTCAATTTATCTTCTTGGTGTAAAAAAGTGGATATTATTTACATTAAAACAGCACTTTTTGCTTAAATTTGTGCCGTTTTTAAACCTCATTAACCATTTGTCATGGATAAATCGTTAAATAAACTCATATTAGAAACTATCCGTAATAACTGGAACGGACTGGCACTTACCGACTTCAATGGCTCATCATTCCAATACCGCGACCTCGGACGCAAAATCGCCAAAATCCATCTGCTCTACGAGCATGTCGGCATCAAGCCAGGCGACCGTGTGGCCATCTGCGGCAAGAACTCATCGCAATGGGCTGTGGCCTTCGTCGCCACCATCACCTACGGAGCGGTAGCAGTGCCGATTCTACATGAGTTTAAGAGCGACAATATCCACCACCTCGTTAACCATTCGGAGGCAAAATTATTTTATGTTGACAATGCCATTTGGGAAAATCTTGACCCACAGAAGATTCCCAACATTCTTGGCGCACTCCAGATTGGCGATTTCTCTCTGCTGTTCAGCCGTTCTGAGGAGTTGACCAACACTCGTGCGCACCTCAACGAAATTTTCGGCCAACGTTACCCCGAACGCTTCACCCCCGACAGCCTCAAATTCTATGATGACAAGCCGGAGGAGCTGGTTCTGATCAACTATACATCGGGCTCAACAGGCTTCTCCAAGGGTGTGATGCTACCCTACCGTGTGCTATTGTCCAACGTGCGCTTCTGCCTCGACAACATTCCCTACCTCAATCCTGGCGACGGCCTGGTATCAATGCTACCGATGGCTCACATGTATGGCCTGACCATTGAAATCATGTTCCCGTTGATTGTTGGTTGCCACATATATTTCTTGACCCGAGTGCCGTCGCCTAAGATCATCATGGACGCATTTGCCCAGGTAAAGCCTAAGCTCATCATCACCGTGCCACTGATCATTGAGAAGATTATCAAAACAAAGGTTTTCCCCTTGCTCGAAAAGCCGCTGATGAAGCTCCTGCTCCACCTCCCCTTCGTCGACGACCGTCTGCTACACCGAATAAAAGAACAGCTTACCATTACATTCGGCGGTCAAGTGCGCGAGGTGATTATTGGTGGTGCGGCCCTCAACAAGGAGGTTGAGAATTTCTTGCGCCGAATAGGCTTCCCATTCACCGTTGGCTATGGCATGACCGAGTGCGGCCCCCTGATTGCTTACGCTTCGGCAGCCACCTCACGCGCCCTGTCGTGCGGACGTGTTGTCGACCGCATGAAGATCAAAGTGGATTCTCCCGACCCGTTCACCGTGCCAGGAGTGCTTTGGACCAAGGGTGACAATGTGATGCTGGGGTATTATAAAAATCCAGAGGCCACCGAATCATCAATTGTGGATGGATGGCTCAACACCGGCGATATATGTACTATAGATGCCGACAATTATATCTACCTGCGCGGCCGCGACAAGAATATGATACTCGGACCCTCGGGCCAGAACATCTACCCCGAGGAAATAGAGCAGAAGCTCAACAACATGCCTTACGTCAACGAGTCAATCGTAATCGATGAGGATGGAGCCCTCGTGGCCTTGATCTACCCCGACTTCGAGAACGCCGACGAGCAAGGTATCGACGAAAAAGCTCTCGACCAGCTCATGAGCGATAATATCACAAACCTCAACCGCGAGCTTCCAGCTTATTCAGCAGTCAAGAACTTCAGAATTTACCACGAAGAATTCGAAAAGACTCCTAAACGCTCAATTAAGCGCTATCTATATCAACGCAAATAAGCTGACACAGGCGATGTTGAATGCTTGTAAGCATAAAGCGATAATGAAAGCACTACTATCGGCAGCAGTAATGCTGCTGATAGTAATGACTACGATTGTGCAGCATCACCATCACTGCTCATGCCATCACCACAGCTCACCCTCTCACGAGCATCAATGCGCGCTTCACATCGACGCAGCCGACCAGTTGCGTCACGACTTTGACTTTAACGATTATCACCTACTCCATATTGATGCGGCAACTATCACTTCACAAGTAGAGGTAGCGTCCTATATAGCTTACTCGCAGCACATTTCCTACAAACATCAACCACTGACGCATTATATACAACCGTGTGCCGATGTAACCCGCCGCGGGCCACCATCGGGTGTTGATCAACTCAGCTAAATTTCAATCAACACATCACCTATTATTGTATATCAATGTATCGTAGATTCACATTTATGATGGTCGCCGCCATAGCGATGACCTTCACAGGTTGTAGCCACACCCCCAAGGATGATGGTCTGGGGCACGACCATAATCATCACCATGAGCACGCCGATGGGCATCACCACGATGAAGATGGTGGAAATGAGGAGCATCACAGCGATGAAATAGTAATCAATCCCGAAACCGCCAAGGAGCTCGGCGTGGCCACCACCACTCTCGAGCCAAGCGAATTTGCCGAAGTGCTTAAAGTGAGCGGTACGCTCACCCTATCTACCTCCGATGAATCGGTGGCAGCCACCACATCGGCCGGCATACTAACGCTTAAGGCCGGTATCGTGCCGGGGGCCACTGTCACCGCCGGACAGATAATTGCCACGGTATCATCCACCGCTATGACAGGTGGCGACCCCAATGCGGCCGCAAAAACAGCACTTGATGCAGCACGCCGCGAGCTCGACCGCATTACGCCCCTACACAAGGAGGGAATTGTATCAACCCGCGACTACAACGCAGCACTTGCTGCTTACGAATCGGCACGCGCTGCTTACAGCGGCACACCTGCAGGAGGTGTAGCCAAAGCTCCTACTTCTGGAGTAATCACATCGGTCGATGCCACAACAGGGCAATACGTAGAGGCCGGACAGACTATAGCCTCTATCGGTAATGGCCGGTCGCTGGTGCTTCGTGCAGATGTGCCGGTGCAACAGAGAAGCTTTATCGATAAAATCACATCGGCCAACATCGTCGTGCCCGGAAGCGATTCTACGATATCACTAAGCGAAGTTGGAGGACAGCTAATAAACACATCAACAGCTGCAGCCTCGGGGGGATACATCCCGGTTTATTTCACTCTCGCCAATACCGGACAACTCACACCCGGCACAAGCGTAGAAGTATATCTTAAAGGGCACTTGCGCGACGACGCACTTGTAATACCGCGTGATGCAGTCACCGAGCAGCAAGGCACATACTTTGCATATGTGAGACTTGACGAAGATTGCTACCGCAAATGCCGTGTTACCCTTGGCAACTCTGACGGTAGCAATGTAGAAATACTTTCAGGGCTCAATCCCGGTGATAAAGTAGTGACTTCCGGTGCCATAATTGTGAAACTTGCCGAGTCGTCGGGCGCAGTACCCGAGGGACACTCGCACAATCATTAACACACCGCCGATATGCTTAACCGTATTATCAGAGCATCGCTCAACCAGCGTGTTGTGGTGCTCATTCTATCGGGATTGGTGCTCATTCTCGGCATGGTGTTGTTGATGCGCACCGATGTTGACATCTTTCCCGACCTCAATGCGCCCACGGTGGTGGTTATGACCGAGGCTCCGGGATATGCCCCCGAGGAGGTTGAAAAGCTCGTAACATTCCCGGTTGAGACGGCCGTTAACGGTGCTACCGACGTGCGGCGTGTCCGTTCGTCATCAGCCACAGGATTCTCCGTGGTATGGGTAGAATTTGAATGGGGCACCGACACTTATCGAGCTCGTCAGATTGTATCAGAAAAATTGGCAACTATAGCCGACAAACTACCACCCGGAGTAAAATCCCCTACTCTCGGCCCACAGTCATCAATTCTTGGAGAAATGATGATTATAGGGTTGACAGCCGACACTACCTCGCTCATCGACTTGCGCACTTATGCCGACCGAGTAATTGCTCCGCGCCTTCTATCGGTGGGTGGTGTTGCTCAGGTGTCGGTGATTGGAGGTGACGTTAAAGAATACCAGATACAGCTTGACCCGGAGCGGATGCGCTTCCACGACATAGGGATTGATGAAGTAATTGCTGCAGTTGACGGCATGAACAACAATGCCTCGGGAGGAGTGATGTACGACTACGGTAATGAGTACCTCATCAAGGCCGATGTGTCGACTACTGATCCGGCTCTTCTCTCCCAGGCCGTAGTGCGCTCCAACGCCGACGGTATTGTAACACTCGCCGACATTGCCACCATAACCGTTGCCGCCCAAGAGCCCAGGCTGGGAGTGGCTTCAGAGCGTGGTAAACCCGCAGTGCTCATCACAGTCACAAAACAACCGGCAACTGGTACAATCTCCCTCACCGAGAAAATTGAAGAGGCCCTTGCCTCGATGAAAACCAATCTGCCCCCTGATGTGAATATCTCCACAGATATATTCAGGCAGGCCGACTTCATCGACAACTCCATCGGCAATCTCCAACAATCATTGTTTGAGGGTGCGATCATGGTGATAATTGTGCTGTTCTTCTTCCTGATGAACCTCCGCACCACCTTGATTTCCCTTATAGCGCTGCCGCTGTCAATCATCGTAACCGTCATTGTGCTCCACTTCATGGGCATGACCATCAACACTATGAGCCTTGGTGGTATTGCTATTGCCATAGGTTCGCTCGTTGATGACGCCATCGTGGATGTGGAAAATGTATATAAACGACTTCGCTCCAACCGGCTACTTCCTCCCGACGAGCAACAGTCGACTATTAAAGTAGTCTACGAAGCTTCGCGTGAGGTGCGTATGCCCATTTTCAACTCATCACTAATTATAATCGCCAGTTTCCTGCCACTTTTCTTCCTCAGCGGCCTTGAGGGGAGGATGCTCATACCTCTGGGCATCTCATTCATCGTGGCACTTCTGGCTTCAACCGTAGTGGCCCTGACTGTCACGCCTGTGCTTTGCAGCTATCTGCTGGGGGGCTCTAAGAACAGCAACCGACTGGCAAACAATGAGTCGTGGGTATCTCGTAAGCTGGGGCGTATTTACGCTAAAGCATTGTCATGGTCGTTGGTTCACCGCAAGTTATGGCTCACGGTGGTAGCTACTCTATTTGTCGGGTCTGCCGCTTTACTATTTACTCTTGGTCGCAGTTTCCTCCCTGCATTCAACGAAGGCTCGCTCACAATCAACGTCAGCACGCTCCCGGGCATTTCTCTTGATGAGAGCGACGCCATTGGGCGCAAAGCCGAGGAAATTATCATGTCGATGCCCGAAATCAAAACCGTAGCACGCAAAACCGGCCGTGCCGAGCTCGATGAACATTCATTAGGTGTAAACGTCTCGGAAATAGAGGCTCCTTATGCTCTTGGCAATCGGTCGCGGGGAGAGATGGTGAAGGAACTCCGCAATAAACTTTCCCAACTGCCCGGCACCAACATCGAGATAGGTCAACCGATCAGTCACCGCATTGACGCAATGCTTTCAGGCACCGAGGCTCAGATTGCCATAAAGCTTTTTGGCGATGACCTGAACCAGCTTTATCGCTTGGGGTCGCAGATTAAAGAACTTGCAACCACCGTTGACGGAGTAGTTGATGTGAACGTTGAGCAGCAGATCGGTCGGCCTCAAATTGATATTCGTCCCCGACGCGAAATGATGGCACGCTACGGTGTAACGATGCCCCAACTCACCCGATTTATTGAAGTGATGCTGGCCGGTCAACCGGTTTCGGCTGTCTATATCGACGGTCTGCCTTACGACCTGACACTCAAAGTTGCCCCAACGCAACGCACTACTATCGAGGATCTCGGAATGCTGATGATTGAAACAAATCAAGGTAAAATACCCCTGAGCGAGGTAGCCGACATTGTATCAACCACCGGACCAAATACCATCAACCGTGAAAACGTGAGCCGTCGCATCGTCATATCGGCCAATGTTGAAAGCAATGATCTACGTGGTACTGTCAATGCTATCCAAGGCCTTGTCAGCAAGCAAATAAAACTTCCCGAAGGTTATTATGTGCAATATAGTGGCCAGTTTGAGAGTGAAGCAGCTGCTTCCCGCACACTTGTATGGACATCACTCGGTGCATTACTGATTATCATAATGTTGCTCTATCAGGAATTTCACAATGTGCGTCAACCCCTTATCATCCTTGTCAATATGCCATTGGCTATGATCGGAGGTGTGCTGATGCTTGTAATCACCGGCGCTGAGCTCAATATCCCGGCCATTATCGGATTCATATCGCTTCTGGGTATCACCACCCGCAACGGTATGCTATTGATGTCGCGCTACAACAAGCTCAACGCTGAAGGCTTGCCACTGATGGAGCGAATTAAGCGTGGATCTCACGACCGTCTTAATCCCATTATTATGACCGCTCTCACCTCGGCTTTAGCATTGATTCCTCTGGCTCTGCGGGGTGGCGAGCCCGGCAATGAAATACAGTCGCCACTGGCGGTAGTGATTCTTGGTGGACTTATATCGTCAACCATACTCAATGTGTTTGTCGTACCAATACTTTATTATCTGTCATGTCGCAAAGAATTAAAGCAACAATAACCACTTGCCTATGCGCTGCAGCCGTCTCACTCCATGGTATTACACTTGGTGAAGCCGCCCACTCGATCGCCATCTCCTCTCCCATCACGGAGGCATCAGTAGCTACAATGGATGCCAATGTCCGAGCGCTCGCACCGATGGCCAATCTTGTCAATCCCGAAATAGAATTTGAGCACCTGTGGGGGAAGCCCGGCAATAAGATGACCATCGGCGTGAGTCAGCCATTCGACTGGCCCGGTGTTTACTCTCAGCGGTCAAAGGTTGCCTCATCGATGCGCCATCAGGCCATAGTGGAAAACCACCTCAACTATCGTCATCTCCTTTGGCAAGCTGAGGACTTGCTGATACAAGCCTACTACCAGCAGCGGTCAATCGACATGCTCAAGGTGATGCTTCAAAATTTCGAACGTCTCAACGCAGCATATCAGCGTAGTTATGAAATGGGCAACGGTACAAAGCTCGACGTTAAAAAGATACAGATCCAACAGCTTTACGTCAATGCCATGCTGGACGAATACGAAGTGGAGCGCGCCGGCATAATCGGACAACTACAGCAACTGAATCCCACCGCCGACATCAACCAGCTGATCAACTCACTTACCATCATCACTGATGACGTGCCACCCCTGGAGTCGCTAAATTGTTTATACAACCCGGCCATCACCCTCGCCCAGGCACAAAGTGCCACCGCACGCGAACGCGTAGAATTACAACGCCGCGAAAATCTCCCCTCATTCAACTTAGGCTACCGATACAACCGCGAGATCGGAGACAGCTTCCATGGTTTCGCTGCTGCTGTGGCCCTACCCTTATGGGGCAATCGCCACAAAACTCAAGCCGCAATAGCTGAATTTAATGCGTCGCAAGTGAGCCTTGATGCCACGATGAAGCGTACGACTGCCGAAATGGAGCAGCTATGGACTACTACCAACTTGCTGCGAGGGCGTCTCAAAGCCTATCATGACGTGCTTGATGACACCAGCATCCTACGTCTGCTCGACATGGCTCTAAGCGGTGGTGAAATGACGTTGATGGAATACCTGCAAGAGGTTGATTTCTTCATCGAAGCCCAAATCAAGATGATAGCAACCGAGCGCGACTTCCAGCTCAGCCTCAACCGGCTGAACCGATACGCCGCCCCACAACCGTTAATTAGGCATTAAACTGTTTTAACGATTATTTCCGAACTTATCTCACCGATATGCGTTTAGTAGGTATAAATAACTTATTAAACGCATATTTTTATGATCTACACCCAACCTCAATTACCATATCCCACCGATGCACTTGCGCCGGCAATCAGTAAAGAAACTGTCGATTTCCACTACGGAAAGCATGAGAAAGCCTATATCGACAACCTTAACCGACTCATTCAAGGCTCGGAGTTTGAAGACATGGAGCTTGAGGAAGTAATCCGCCACGCCAAGGGACCGTTGTTCAACAACGCATCTCAAGCCTGGAACCACATTTTCTACTTTTTCTCATTCTCGCCCGATGGTGGGGGAGAACCTGAAGGTGAACTTGGCGATGCCATTCGCGCACAATTCGGTTCATTTGAGAAGTTTAAGCAAGAATTTGTAGATGCAGGTGTAGGCATCTTCGGCTCAGGCTGGGTATGGCTTTCACGCGACAACGATGGCCGTCTGTTTATCACCACGACCTCGAATGCCGGCAACCCACTCACCGATGGTCTGACCCCAATACTCACTTTTGATGTGTGGGAGCACGCTTACTACCTCGACTACCAGAACCGACGCAAGGACGCTCTTGAAGCACTTTGGTCAATCATCGACTGGGATGTCGTTGAAAGCAGATATTAATTAGCCATATATTAATTACGAAACAGATTTTTCATACTCATATCAGCAACGCATAGAAACAAGCATAATGTGATGAATGGAAGGGGAGGTCGTCGTGAGACGCCCTCTTTTTCTTTGCTATTCCACTGTTAATGTTGAATTGACCTCCTCACTTTTCAAGTGTGTCATCACCGTGAATCGGTTAAAATCTATCTCCTTAAGCTGTTCAAGCACTACATAAGCATCAGTGTATTTCGTGTCAATGGAGGAATTGAAAATGATGCCAGTACCATTTTTCATTGATTGCTGAACCAAAGGGTTATTCACTTTATTCAGCGCCATAACCCAAACCTGCAACTGGCTATACGAGTCTTCAGCTATCTTCACAGTCGGCACACCGCTTGTGCTGGCTACACCCGGATGTGCCAGTGAATAGTTAACAAGCGGCTGATTCATTAGTCGCTTTGCATCAGCTATAGTTATATTGACCTTGGTACCGGTAATGTCGGCATACTGCGATATTGCCGCCTTAATAACGCTCAGGCGCATCGAGTCGCCTGCTGCAGATGTATTGTCAGGAAAAAGAGAAAGATTGACCACTCCTGTCGAATCCATCAATATTTCAATGGCTACAACATTCTCTTTCGCAGGCTTTGATCCACCTTTATTGCCTCTGGGAATCTCTATCTCATTCTCAGCCACCTCACTGGCCGTAACTGTTTTTACTGGCTTGTCTCCCCACAGATTATTGAGGGCCACTATTACAGCTATTACTACTACCGCAGCCGCGGTAAGCCATATCACCATTGGCATCCATTTCTTCTTCATAGCACTTGAGTTGTTTGTCACAAATATACTCAATTTTATCTAAACGAGCCTTGTTCACACACTTTTTACAACCAAAAGCCCGGAAACTGAACGTGATTATTCAATTCCCGGGCAAATTTAAGAGTCTGTGTGTCAGCCGCCGAAGTTGTCATAGTGGATACTTGATGGATCCACGCCAAGTGAGTCAAGCATATTATTCACTGCATTGCTCATGGGGCCGGGGCCACACATGTAGTACTCGATATCTTCGGGATTGGGATGATCTTTGAGATATGTGTCGTAAATTACCTGATGCACAAAGCCGGGGGTATAGGCCACTCCAGCCGCATCGGCCGCGGGGTCAGGACGGTCGAGCGCAAGATGGAATTTGAAGTTGGGGAACTCTTTCTCAAGCTTGAGGAAGTCATCAAGATAGAACACCTCATTGAGAGCACGGGCTCCATAGAAATAATTCATTTTACGGTCAGTGGTCTTCAACGTATTGGTCATGTGCATGATTTGCGACCTCAGAGGTGCCATGCCGGCACCGCCACCAATCCACATCATCTCATTCTTTGAATCGAAAATCGGATGGAAATCTCCGTAAGGGCCACTCATTACCACCTTGTCACCAGGTTTGAGAGTGAATATGTAGCTTGATGCGATACCAGGCATCACATCCTGGAAACCAACTTGTGGTTTCGGTTTAAAAGGTGGAGTGGCGATGCGCACGGTGAGCATTATGCGGTCACCTTCGGCAGGATAATTAGCCATTGAATATGCGCGCACTGTTGTTTCGGTATTTTTGCACTTTAGGGTAAAAAGGCCGAATTTCTCCCATGCGGGCAGATATTCCTCGCCGATGAGCGATTTATCGATATCCTTGTCGTAGTCCATCTCATATGGCGGTATCTTGATTTGGGCATATGATCCTGGTACGAAGTTCATGTGCTGACCCTCGGGCAACTTCACGATAAACTCCTTGATGAATGTGGCAACATTCTTATTGGATATTACCTCACATTCCCACTCCTTGATGTCGAGCACTGAAGCGGGCACACCAACCTTCATATCTGATTTCACCTTCACCTGACATCCAAGGCGCCAATGGTCCTTAATCTCTTTACGACTGAAGTGAACAGTCTCGGTGGGAAGGATTTCACCACCTCCTTCAAAGACCTGACACTTGCATTGAGCGCAGCTTCCCTTTCCACCGCATGCCGATGGCAAAAAGATATTCTGGTCAGCGAAAGTTGACAGAAGCGATTTCCCCGAATCGGCAATCACCTCCTTAGTGTCGTTGAGTGTGATGGTCACCTTTCCTGAGTGTACAAGGAAGTGCTTTGCAACCAGCAAAAGTATCACCAGCAACAATGTGATGATCAGAAAAATGCCCACTCCGGCTATCAGTGTCGGAGCCATTGAAAGAAATATTATTGCGAGTAGGTTCATGTACATGATTCTTTAGATTTTAATGCCGAGGAAGCTCATAAAGGCAATACCCATCAGCGCAGTGATGATAAAGGTTATACCTGTTCCGCGCAATGGCTTGGGTATATTGGAATATGTAGCCAGACGCTCACGGATAGCGGCAATTGCGGCGATTGCGAGTAACCAACCCAATCCCCAGCCGCCACCGGCACATAAGGCAGTCCACACCGAGGGGAAATCGCGTTGCTGCATGAACAGCGAACCGCCAAGTATAGCACAGTTAACGGCAATCAGCGGCAAGAATATGCCAAGTGATGAGTATAATGACGGTGAGTATTTTTCTACTGCCATCTCCACCAGCTGAGTCATCGATGCTATCACGGCAATAAACATGATCAGTGATAGGAAGCTTAAATCGACATCGGCAAATTCCGGTCCAAGCCACGACAATGCGCCGTTGCTCAGCACATATGTTTGCAACAGATAGTTGATGGGAAGTGTGATTACCAACATGAAGGTCACGGCTACGCCGAGGCCCACTGCTGTTTTAACATTTTTCGATACTGCCAGGAATGAGCACATGCCCAGGAAGTAGGCAAATATCATGTTGTCGACAAATATCGACCGTATGAATATGTTGAAATTTTCCATATCTGCTTAGTCCTCCTGTAGTTCTTTGTTGAGTGAACGTTGTACCCAGATGATGCAAGCCACCACAATCAGAGCCATGGGCGGGAGAATCATCAGGCCATTATTAACATACCCGGCGGCATACCATGAGTCGGGTATCACCTGGAAGCCCATAAGCGTGCCGCTTCCAAGTAGCTCGCGGAAGAATCCAACTATCACCAGTATGATAGCATAGCCTATGCCATTGCCCACACCATCGAGAAATGATGGCCATGGGCGATTGGCCATTGCGAATGCCTCAAGACGTCCCATGAGTATACAGTTGGTGATTATCAAGCCAATGAATACCGAAAGTTGCTTTGACACATCATAAGCGTAGGCCTTGAGCAGCTGATCGACTATCACCACCAGCCCGGCCACTACCACCAGCTGTACGATAATGCGGATATTGGTGGGGATTGTACTTCTCAGCAATGAAATAATCACATTGGCGAAGGCAAGTACGGCTATCACCGACATGCCCATCACCATCGCCGGCTCCAACTTGGCAGTTACAGCAAGTACGGAGCATATGCCCAATATCTGTACCACCACCGGATTGTTCTTCGACAGGGGGTTGAAGAACACTTGCTTATAGTTTATTTTGTCAGCCATGGCTATTTGGTCCTTAGGGTTTCAAGATATGTTTTATAAGGAGCGAGACAATTGTCGAGCATTGCACCCACGCCCTTCGAAGTGATGGTGCCTCCCGACACGCCATCGACATAGTCAGCCCCATCGGCTGGTTTCTGTCCGGCTTTTACCACCTCTATGGGATGAAATTTTCCATCAATCCACAGACGTTTTCCCTTGAACTGGTCGGAGAAAGTCGATTTTTCGATTTCAGCGCCAAGTCCGGGGGTCTCACCCTGATGGGCGAAGTAAGCGCCGTAAACGGTAGTGCCATCGCTATTGATCGACACATAGCCCCATATCGGGCCCCAAAGTCCTGCGCCATATACCGGGAGTATGTACTTGCGCTCACCATTGAGGCTGCACACATACACAGGTAGCTGTCGCTGAGCTATGTCGGCATCCTTGCTCATCTTCTCAACATTGACATCAAAGGCTTTGCCGTCTATGCGCTGACCCTGAGCATTCACCACAAAAGATTCAACAATATATTTATTGAAATCTTCGGTCACTTTGCCATCCTCGGGCACAACTCCCACCGATGCCAGGATCTGCTTCATCTTGTCGACGTCAGCGTTCTCTTGCTGTTGCGGACGCAATGTCATCGCCGTGAACGCAAGAGCCGCGCCCACCACTACCACCAATACTATGATGTAAATGATGGTATAATTATTGCTTTGCTTATTCATGGTCAATTCGTCTTTACTTTAACTCGACGGATGCGTCGATTGATATTTGACTGCACAACACAATAGTCGATCAGCGGAGCCAGGGCATTCATAAGGAGCACAGCGAGCATTGCGCCCTCAGGATAACCGTTGTTGTAGGTACGGATTATCACTGCTATCACTCCCACCATGAAGCCGTAGAAATACTTACCGGGGGTAGTACGGGCAGCTGTGACTGGATCAGTGGCCATAAATACAGCGGCGAATGCGAATCCTCCTAAGCAAAGTTGATCACCCACTGTAAGATACGATGCCGGATATGTAGGTGTGGCAAATCCATTGGCTATAAGCGACATCACCGCACCGCCGGCGAATACCGACAGCATGATTCTCCAACTTGCTATTCCCGTACCCAGCAGGATGAGGGCGCCAATGAGTATGCAAAGTGTGGATGTCTCACCGAATGAGCCTGGTATCAAGCCCAGGAAAGCATCCCAAGTAGTAATCGGATCACCCACGATGTTGGTAAGATGCACTCCGCTTTCACCAGCCTGCGTAGCAATTTGCCCAAGCGGTGTTGCGGCTGTAAAGCCGTCGGGCACAGTACCACCAATACCCATGATTGGGTCATTGGCCACAAATACCTTGTCGCCACTCATCTTGGCCGGATAGGCGAAGAATAGGAAAGCGCGGGTCACAAGTGCCACATTAAATATATTATAACCTGTGCCGCCAAACACCTCCTTAACGAATATCACTGAGAAGGCTGTGGCTACGGCAAGCATCCACAATGGTGTCTCTACAGGGCATATCAGCGGTATGAGTATTCCGGTGACAAGAAATCCCTCCTGTATCTCCTCTTTGCGCCATTGCGCCACGATAAACTCGATACCCAGACCAACCACGTAGGTCACTACAATGCGCGGCAGCACGGCCAGGAAGCCGTAGAGCATAAGGGTCCAGAACGGGAATGTATTCTCTCCACAGGCCAGCCAGTGCTGATAGCCGGTGTTGTACATACCCATCAATAAGCATGGCATCAATGCCACCACCACGATAATCATAGCCCGCTTGGAGTCCATGCGGTCGTGGATGTGCACACCCGAGCTTGATGTGGTGTTGGGCGTGAACAGAAATGACTCGAAGCCGTCAAACACCGAGTGAAGTGCGCTTAAACGCCCTCCGGGCTCAAAGTGTGGCTTGGCCTTGTCTAACAATTTTCTTAATGCTTTCACTATCTTGTGAATTTTGGTTTTTATTGAATTTTAGCTTATGGATAGGCGTTTCAGCTTAACTCCTTGCGCAGGTAGTCAAGCCCATCACGCACTATCTGCTGCAAGGGCAGCTTTGAAGTGTCGATATACTCGGCCGCGGCAAAATCCTCGGGTGCCACTTCATATATACCCAGCGCTTCCATCTTGTCAATATCGCGCGCTATGATAGCTTTAATAAGGTATTCGGGCAAAATGTCCATCGGTATCACCTTGTCATACTCACCCGACATTATCATCGCTCTGCGACCACCCATCAGCCGGGCATCGGGAGCCTGACGGCGACTGAAGAAGTGCCCGGGGAATGAGCGGCTCACACTACCCTTGGCGGGTGACATCGATGCCCATCCCATGAATTCGGCCACATCGTCACCTTCGGCTATCACGGTCACCTGCGTATAAGGGTAGCGCAGATATCCCTCAAGACTTTCTTTCTTGCCTGTGAACACATTGCCGGCTATGATGCGGTGATGCACTGAATCATCCTTAATATTATTGTGTAAAATCGCAGCCAAAGGGGCTCCGATGGGAGCATCGACATATTCCGGGATACGCACCTCCGGGCCCGTTACAGCCACAGTGGCCATCCAGGCTCCTTCGTGCCCGGTGAGCGACACCACTCCGATACGGCTCAAAGTCAGAGCGTCGAGTGTGAAGATTACCTCCCCCTTATTGACGGGTGCAATATTGGCCGCTTGCACTCCGGGGTTGCCCGAAGGGTGAGCACCGTCAATATCCACCATCTCCGCCCCGGGGATATTGGCAATAGCTTGACCTACACGTCGTGACACATACACTCGTCCGTCAGTAATCAGCTTCAGAATCCTCACCCCTTCGGCCATATACATGGCATGCCCTTCAAGCAGGAAGTCGAAGTTGGGAGCAAGAGGATTGGAGTCAAATGCCGTTATGAATATATCGCGTGGTATGGCATCACCTTCGGGCACAATATCGTAGGGACGCAGACGCATCATAGCCCACAGACCTTGGCTTTTGAGAAAGTCGAGTGCCTGTTCACGCGACTTTGGTGCAGCTACGGCCGCTGAGCCTGCCGAAGCGGAGTCAACACTCACCTCAATGCGTTCTATCTTGCGGCGTGCGCCACGCACTATACCCTTCACGGTGCCACCAACAGGCGACACTATCTTAACCTCTTCAGCCCACTTGTCGTGAAATAGCGGGGTGCCGGGAAGCACAGCATCACCTTCAGCCACATCGGGCTTGGGCGTAAAACCTGGAAAATCATCGGGCACTATCGCCACTGTAGCCACTTCAATCTTCTTGGGCTTTGCCACCGGAGCAGCCCCCTCGAGGTCGAGATTAAGCCCATTTTTGAGTGTCAATTTCCTACTCATGTATAAAATTTTAGATTTTTAACGACCGCAAAGTTAACCATTCATCGTCAATCATTCAACTGATTTGTCAGGAAATTGCACATTAAATATAAATAAAGCGGTAAGATTTATGCACAAAACGCAGCTAATTTGCAGATATGTTTAGAGTTTGTCAATATCGCCACCCATCTCGTCAACGTCGCGTCACACCACGTCGTCCACCACTCAGTCATATTTAATTTTCACATTTCTATATACAATTTCACTGAAATTACTCTTCAACAGCACATCCCCACCGAGCATCTTCGAGGCTCTACAAACAGAATTTTGAGAAAATGGCATTTAAAAATTTTGATAATTAAAATTAACGCGATAATTTTGCGTTTATGTTTTAGAGTGGGGAATCCGCTCCAACGCACAAAAACAGCTTATGAAGCGTCGACTCCTGTTAATGCCATGACAAACCGACAACACACCGCCCGCATGGATCAAATCATTAGCAGCTTGAGGACACAGCAACAACAAACTGATCATTAACCAATTAACTCAAATTTAATAATTTTTAAAAAGTAATTTTTCAACTATGGAAGCTCAAGCTCAAAAGCCCCAAGCCCAACCCCAAAAGCCCCAAGCACCCAAAGCCAAAGCTAAAGCCGGCAACTCTAACGTTCGCGGTATCAAAAGCGCATCTTTGGTTATCTTAGCATGCTTCATCGTAGCAGTATGCCTCTTCCTGTTTGTGTTCGGTCATCCCTCACACTTCCAGCTCGAAGGTCTGATTCCCGCTGGTCAGGAGCCCGCATCAATGTTCTTCTCTGATGTTAACGCACACCCCCACGATCTCGTTGGTACAATCTTCAAAGGTGGTGTCATCGTGCCTATCCTCCAAACCCTTCTTCTCACCGTTATCGTGCTTTCAGTAGAGCGTTGGATCGCCCTCTCAAGCGCTAAAGGTAAAGGCAACATCACTAAATTTGTAGCCGGCGTTAAGAAGTGCCTTCAGAAGAACGACATCAAGGGCGCTCAGGAGCTCTGCAAGCAGCAGAAAGGCTCTGTAGCTGCCGTTGTAGCCGCAGCTCTCGTACGCTATCAGGAGATGGATGCCAACACCGTCCTCACCAAAGAGCAGAAAATCGCTACTCTCCAGAAGGAGGTTGAGGAAGCCACCGCAATGGAGATGCCCGCTCTCCAGCAGAACCTCCCCATCGTTGCTACCCTCACCACCCTCG
>CAZFEU010000004.1:0-58278 GCA_964517875.1 uncultured Muribaculaceae bacterium
TTGCAGTAACGGAACCGTGGGGCGGCGAGATTGTACCGAACCCTACACGACGGGAGCGGAGCGACCGAGTGTAAGGATCTATTCTCAACATACATCACCGAGTACCTGAGGTACGACGTAGTGGAGCATAAGGTGGAGTTTGGCGTGCAGTTGTTTGCACAACATCGTGTCCCCGACACTCCTATAGGTTGGTGTCACCTCACCACCACACTCAGTTGCGGCCGCTGCCGCTCCTGTCGTGCGGGGTTCGATATAACCTCTCCGCACCGCGACTCCGCTACAGTAAACTTTCAAAACTGGACATACGCAAACAAGGTTGACCTCACGGTCAACCTTGTTTAGCTTACACACATAGTACTTAATGTTGAATTGATATGTCTAAAAACGATATATTATGAAAAAGTTATGATGCGAATTTCAGTGGTCTTTTAGGTTTATGGTTAACAAGATTGTTTATTTCCTTCGTTTGCACTGCAAAGTTAGTAATAAGTTTTAGGAGTTCAAAAATCCAAAAACATGTTTTACGACATATTTTTGCCAAATTTTATCATTTTGGCAAATTCATGCGGATTTTCCATAAAATCACAGCCTAATATTAGCAAAAAGACAGCATTCGCCGAATTACACTAACTAAAAAATTATAACTAAAAAATGTTAATCCACTGGTTGTGCATCTTTCAGTCCGCGTCCCGGTATTTTATCAAAGCGATAATACGTACGACCATTTACATTCACCTGTTCTACAGCAGCGCCTCCTGTATGCGTAAAATATAATGGCTTCAAAATCAAACGGCCCATCTTACGCAACAGATTCACGCGATCGTCAACACTTGCAGGCGCAAGTTCCCAACGCCACACCTGGTTGTGGGTTGTTGAATCGGTAGACCACGCCGAGTAAGACTCTTCGTCGGTATAAAACGGTGATCGACCGATACGCTTTTCAGGAGTAAACAGCTCCTCAGGTTTTTCTCCCAAAACCATCAACTCATGTGAGCTAAGCACAGTCTGGGGCTTCATATACCCCGAATATTCCCAATTGATTGTCTTGCGCATAAACGCCGGACTAAGCTTCAATCTTATCCAAGCTTCGCACCATGTGGGTATCTCAGGGTAATCAACCACCGACAACCCTTCAGGACTGTCCATATAATATGTCAGTGCATCCTTCTCAACAGCTGTAACCTTTCGTTGCAGCTGAGCCACATAGTACATCATACCTGTTGTAGCGGCCATAAGCATAATTGCGATCCACGGCCACCGGTTTACATCAATATCCGCACACTTGTTGAAGCAATATGGTATAAACCGCAACAGAACTACCAGCGACACCATATCAACCGCTGTCAACGATCGCTCGGTGGTGTGAAACATCATCACAAACAATGTACTGAACACCCCTAATATCCACCAAAAACGCGTAGCCTTGATAAATTCCCATATCACTCTGGGCCTCCATATTCCCCACGCGGCAAGTGACACAAACAGTAGCCAGAAAATATTGGCGTAGGTGACACTTACAATCATGTCGGCCAATTTATTTATCAGTCCAGAATTGACAAGCGGCATTATGTCAGTTGATGTACGTCGGAAATTGCCTGGTGAAGAAAGCAATATCAATGAACCCAACCAATAACCTATGGTCAGCAAAAATGACAATGAACGACGCTCCTTTGGCTTAACCCACAGATACCACACCACCAACGTAGCTGACAGAGGCAAGCACCAGGCTTCGTGACTCCATGCGAGCACTATCATAGCAATAGTTGCCGCTATACCCGATGCACGATGATCGCTAAACGACATGCCACGAGCCCTGCGCCACAACGCTAACGCCGTGAGTGTCATGGCTATTGGCCAAAGATAATTAGTAGAAAAGTTGATGGAAGTAAATAGGTCAGGGTCGCCCGGGAAAAGAAACAGATAGCAAAACACGGTCAAAAGCCACACCCACAATGATTTCCGCCATCTCCCCTTTACTCCTATCCAAACTGTGAGCCATACGCAATAAATCCACACCAGCGCATTGACTACATAGAAAATCCCCGTGTCCAAGACACCAGAGAACAGTTGCTCTACGCCGGTTATAATATTTCTTCCATGATTATATCGCCACATCGCCGCTTGCGATCTAAACACATCTCCCGTGGTGTTGATATATCCCACTTCTTCGGCCGTTTTCCCAACATCGATAATGAGTCCTTCGACGCCCCTGTCGATTCTGTGACAAAAGATAATCTCATCACCTGAGAAATATGTGTCACAGTACGACCACCACAGCAGTGTGCCACTAAGTGCCACAAAGATTACGATGATTACATTATATATCTTATCGGGGATACGTGCCATATCAGTTCTTTCCGCCTTCGCGGCTTATCCCATCGATTTCTCTTACAAAATATGTGGGCCGGTTTTTGGTTTCATTGAATATCCTCCCCACATATTCACCGATTATGCCAATGGTAAGCAGCTGTATTCCTCCCAGGAAAAGTATTGTCACCATCAAGGTCGGGAAACCCTGAACCGTCTCGCCAAACGCAAGTGTCTTAATCACAATCCACAATATGTAGATAGCCGCAAGGATTGAAATAGTGAAGCCCATCAGTGACGCTAACTTGAGTGGACGGGTAGTTGACGAAGTAATACCCTCTAAGGCAAGACTGAATAACTTTAACAACGACCACTTACTGCTTCCGGCCACACGGTCATGACGGTCAAATGTTATCTCCTTCTTATTAAATCCTATCCATGAATACAAACCTTTGGTGTAGCGCTGAGTCTCACGCATTGAGCACAGTGCGTCGACACACCTACGGTCAAGTAGTCTGAAATCACCGACATTCTGGAGCACCGGCGTTGACGAAAGCCGCGACAACAGCTTGTAGTAAGACTTGGAGAGCATTCTTCGCATTAGCGACTCCTTGCCACGGTCAAGTCGCCGGGCATATATATCGTCAAAACCCCTCTCCCACGCCTCAATCATCTGCGGTATGATTTCAGGGGGATCCTGAAGGTCGGCATCCATAATCACCACGGCGTCACCTTGAGCATGATCCATACCGGCGAGCATTGCCACCTCCTTGCCATAATTCCTCGACAGATCTATGTAACGGTATCGGGCATTGTCGGCGTGGAGCTGACGCATCAGCAATAAAGAGTTGTCAGTGCTTCCATCATTGACCATCAGCACCTCCCAGTCGTATTGAGGTAGTGAGTCAATTACTCGGTTTATGCGGTTAACAAGCTCGGGTACTGACTCCTGTTCGTTATGCACGGGAATAAGTATAGTGACGCACTTACTCATAGTTTCAAGGAGTTGCGGCGGTCAATTGTGAAGGTGTCGGCATCGTTAATCACCGGCATCTTACGCCGCGCCTCATTCATGGCTTGGCGATCAATCGTTGCGGTTACTGTCCCGTCCTGTGTTGACGTGCCTACAGGTTTCCCTGTATAATCATAAATCTGGGTCATGCTCTGAGGGTAGACTCCGAATTGGTCCATCCCGCCGCGGTTTGCGCCCACTACGTATGCTTGGTTCTCGATGGCTCGGGCTATCAGCAGCTGATGCCAGGCATAGTCACGGCTCTCAGGCCAGTTGGAGGGCACTATCAGCAGATCATAGTGATTATCCACATTACGGCACCATACGGGAAAACGGAGGTCATAGCACACTATCATCGAAATATTCCACCCTCGATAACGCACTATTGGCGACCGATCTTCACCGCCGTGCAGATCCTTTGACTCCCGGCTGATGCCAAACAGGTGAGCCTTGTCATAGTACGCTTCCTCGCCCGAAGGTTCGATGAAAAAAGCACGATTGCGGAGCTCTCCACCAAGTCGTGTCAGATACGAGCCGGCAATAGCAGTGCCATAACTATGCGCCAATTCCTTGAGTCGTGAAATTGTGGGGCCCGATGTGGTCTCTGACAACTCGATAAGCGTGTCATGGTCATTGATATATCCTGTTGAGAACAGTTCTGGGAGCACCACAAGGTCGGTGTGTGCTTCGAGCCCGCTGAGAGCATTCTCAACAGCATTGAGGTTGGCCTGCTTGTCGGCAAGCGCAATGTCAAGTGGTATAGCAGCGATGTGGAGATGGTCTAATTGCACTGTGATAGGAAGATGATGGCTTGAATATTATTGGGTTGAGAACTTCTGCGGATACAGGGCCGTAGCGTCAGCGTAGTATTGCTTAACAGCCCTCATATCAGCCTCGATGTCGCCTGTTGGCTTGAATGTATCGGTAATTGTAATCAGCTTCTTGGCATAATCTATTTTACCGAGTTCGATGGGCACCTGGGCCTTGTAAGCGATGTGAAGAAATCCGCTGCGCCATTGCGATGTAAGGCTGCGGGTACCTTCGGGCGTGACGGCCAGGTTCATCTGACTCCTCTCGCACATAAGTTTTACCAGATGCTCAGTGAGCGACGACCCGCGCCGCCGCGGCACAGGAATTCCACCCAACGCCCTGAAGAAGTAGCCCAACGGCCATACAAACCAAGACTCCTTCATCAGGAAATTGGCTTTACGCTTTACACTCCAATATGCCAGCTTGCCAAGTATGAAATCCCAGTTGCTTGTATGTGGAGCGACACAGATCACGCACTTGGGGCAGTCGGGTACAGTTACCTCTACCCGCCAGCCCGCCAAGCGCAGTATCCAGCCTGCAAGATTCATGATTACTTATCAGCCACCTTAGGCACAGCGGCGTTCATGTCGTCAACCACCTTCTCGACGGTGTTGTTGAAATCAGCCACCAGCTTGCGGTAGGCTATCTTATTGTAAGCTTTTTTTGCCTTGATATATTCGTGATTGTTTGCAAAATCGCGCACTGATTTGTCGAATGAGAATGACACACGGGCCAATGTGTTCTCCTGAAGCCCAGCAACACGCGAAATGATTTCACTCATTTTTTCTTTATCGACCATAGGCACAAATTGGATTGCCATCGCACATTCAGCCGCGAGGTCGCCGCATATATTGCGGATTTGCTTTTTGAGGTTACGTTTGTTTGCCATGATAATTATAATTTTGATTATATTTATAACAAGTCTGTGTCAAAGTTGTTGTGTAATGAGAGCTTTGCGAAGTGCGGCAACAGTAGGAGAAATTAGCGTATGTCTCAGCTGATATGGTGGCAATACCGTTTTATCGGTGATAAGTGATATCACCGCATCACCTGAAGCAGGGGTAACATCAGGTGTGCCAAGGATGAATCTACGCATTGGCAAGCCCATCAGCTGCGCTACTTTGGCCGCTCTGGACAGCGACGGAAATTCGGCCGGGAGCACTATCACCACACGGTCGGGGTCAAGCCCCATGGCTGTTATGCGCGCATATATATGGAAATGTATCACAACTTCCGCAAGATATGAGCCCACATTAAGTGAATTGGCAGTAGTCATAGCCATAATGCTGCGGAGCTGTGAATCTTGCAATGCTTCGCTCACAAGTCGGCGGCACTGTTCTACGCTACCTTTTACCCTTAGTAAATGTCCGTTGGCGAGTAGCGGCGCATTAGGGTTGCGAGGGTATGGATCCATGCCTGTTGGCAGTGATTGTGGCACAAGCATCATAAGATGCATGTTGTCATATTGTCCTACAGCATTGACCACAGCTCTTGCCGATGGCCCTGATGAGGCCACGAGCAGCGATGGCGCAGGCCGGCCATCAATCGATGAAAAATAATGCAACACCTCCACAAGCGCTCTTGCGCCAATATCCTTGTAGCTGTGTGTAGGACCCTGGGTGAGATCGACAGTTATATGTCCCGGAGCTTCCTCGACCCATTGAACAGGCATATCAAATGTGAATATGCGGCTCACGAGTTCTTTCACCACCATTGAGTTTACTTCATCGCCGAGGAGGGTGTTACCCACCACATAAGCTATGTCAGGTATCGACATCTCGGGCATATTGCGGAACAAAGCAACCGGCAATCGGCGAATCGACTCGGGCTCATACCCTCCGCCGTCGGGAGCCATTCCCTCCCTAATGGCCTGCCTGAGTGAGACTGAAGGTGATATATGGTTGGTGCTTCGATAGAGCATACGGTTGCGATAGATAGTTGCCACAAATATACACAACATATTTTAAATTCACCAAACCCATTATTCGCAAAACTCGGCAGAAACTCTTCAATAACTAATTTTAAGAGGGGTCAATGTAGTTATTCAGCAAATTATCGCTATCTTCGTGGCGATAAACTACAACGTCATGTCATTATCAACACTATATATAATGTTAGCACCACTCTTCCTCGGCAACCTTCGCCCGCTCGAGATCGTGATAATCATCCTTGCCATCCTTCTGCTTTTCGGAGCGAAAAAGATACCGTCGATGATGCGCAATATCGGCAAAGGCATCAATTCGTTCAAGCAAGGGATGCGCGACATGCAGGAGGAAATCAAGAAAGACCCCGAAAGCACCAACGCCGAAAACACCAAGGAGTCACAGTCACCCGATAAGCACTGATGAGCCAATCATCCATGACATTTTGGGACCATGCCGAGCAGTTGCGTGGCACACTGTTGCGTATTGCAGCCATCATTGTCGGCATTGGGGCTGTGCTTTTTGCCTTTATGGATGATATATATGACAGTGTAATATTAGCTCCCTGCCGCAGTGACTTCCCGTTGTATCGGCTTCTTGACTTAATCGAACGCAAGTCCGGCATGGTGGAGTTTCCCTCCGGATTGCAGCATTTTCATGTAGATCTAATCAACACTGAGCTCGCCTCACAGTTTTTCCTACACGTATCAACGTCCGGATGGCTGGCCCTCGTGCTGGGGTTCCCGTTTGTCATATATCAGCTTTGGCGGTTTATCAGCCCCGGGCTTTATCCTTCGGAACGCCGCAACGCAGGGAGCGCATTCTTCTGGGGGTGCCTGATGTTCTACCTCGGGGTAGCTGTAGGCTACTTCCTTGTGTTCCCACTCACGCTCCGATTCCTTGCCACGTATCAGCTCAGCGAGATGATTCCCAATGTCATCACTATCGACTCGTATATGGACAACTTCATAGTTCTGACACTGGCGATGGGCATCACTTTTGAGCTACCATTATTGGCATGGCTCCTTGGCCGCATAGGGGTGCTGACACGCACATTCTTCGACCGTTACCGCCGCCACGCTATAGTAGTTCTGCTAATAGTTGCCGCCCTTATCACCCCCACCGGCGACCCATTCACCCTGCTCGTAGTATTTCTTCCCATTTATTTGCTCTGGGAGTGCTCGGCACACCTTGTGCCCGGAGCCGACACCGACCCGATCAGCCAGTAGAACCTTTTATACATCCCAACTGAATCCGGCACGTGATTTTTATTGACGTTTCGGATAAAATCGTTATATTTGCCGATAAATAGCGGCACGGTCCAACATCGCCCAAGCAATGCGCACTCGAGCGTTAATACCGTGTGGAATATCAACAGACTAATTCATCACAAAATTCAAATAGCAATGAGAACCAAATCAAGTCTCGCAATCGCAGCTCTGGCTCTGGGAGTCCTCGCCACAGGCTGTTCGAAAAAGCTGGCCCAACCCAAGGCCGAGTATTTCAACCTGAATCCCTCACCTCTTGAAGCATCCGCAAGCCAAGTGCCTGGCACAGTAGTAGGCAAAATACCGGCCAACTACTTCCAGCGCAACGCCCAACTCGTTATCACCCCTGTGCTTAGTTTTAACGGCAAGGAAGTAAAAGCACCTGCTTCAATCTACCAGGGTGAGAAAGTGCGCGGCAACAACCCTGTAGTCAATTACGAATACGGAGGCACCATCAATGTGCCCCTGCTCTTTGACTATGAGCCCGGTATGGAGCAAGCCGACGTGGTGCTTCAGTTCCAGGGCCGCAACGGCAGCAAGACATATGCACTCAACCCAGTGACCATAGGACACGGCATCAACACTACCGCATTGCTCGCCACGCCTGCCGGCATCAACCCCTCGATCGCTCCCGATAAGTTCCAGAAAGTGATCACAGAGAAATATGACGCTGATATTATGTTCCTCATCAACCAGGCCAATATCCGCGACAACCAGCTCCGCAGTGATGATATGCGCAAATTCAACGCCGATGTCAAAGCAGCTGCCAACGACACCGCCCGTCGTATTGAGGAGATCAACATATCGTCGTACGCATCGCCCGAAGGTGGTGTTGAGCTCAACGAGCGACTTGCAGCCAACCGCGAGGCCAATACATCAGCATATCTTAAAAACCAGCTCAAGCGCGACAAGATCACCGATTTCGGTGAACTGACCGCCAACTTCACAGCACAGGATTGGGAAGGCTTCCAGCGCCTTGTGTCTGAAAGCAATATCCAGGACAAAGACTTGATTATTAGTATACTGTCGATGTACAAAGACCCCGAGCAGCGTGAGCGCGAAATCCGTAACCTGTCGTCAGTTTTCGACCAACTTGCCGACGAGATCCTGCCGCAGCTGCGCTATTCACGCATCACAGCCACTGTGAGCGTTATCGGTAAATCAGACGAAGAAATAGCCAATCTCTATGCCACAGACCCCACTAAACTCACCGCTGACGAGCTTCTTTACTACGCCACCCTCACCGATGATAACGGCAAGCGCACCCTCATCTACGATACAACCGCCCGTCTGTATCCCAACGACTACCGCGCTTACAACAACCTTGGTGCCATTCAGCTGGCCGCCGGCGATCTCAGTGCAGCCCGCGCCAACTTCGCCGAGGCAAATCGCCTAAACCGCTCAAACCCCGAGGCAAAAGCCAACGAGGCAATCATCAAGATGATCAATGGCGACCTTAACAACGCCAATTCACTTCTTGGCGAAGCTGCCGGAGCCGACATGCTACCCGATGCCCTCGGAACTTACAATCTGCTTAAAGGCAACAACGCCGCTGCAGCCACCGCATTCGGCAACACAAAGAGCAACAATGCGGCTGTAGCTCAAATTCTCACAAAGGATTACTCGAAAGCTAAGCAGACCCTGTCGGGCATCACTGCTCCCGACGCCACCACATACTACCTGATGGCCGTGGTAGGCGCACGCACCAACAACGACTCAATGGTACGCACCAACCTGCGTCAGGCCGTAAGGATGAATCCAGAGTTGGCCAACCGTGCTCGCACCGACATAGAATTTGTTAACTACAACCTTTCTTCAATACTCTAATACCGCTGAAGGAAATGGCTAATTGGTTTGAATGTAAAGCTAAATACGACAAAGTGCAGGAGAACGGCTCCGTGAAGTCAACTCCTGAGATCTATCTTGTAGACGCCCTTTCGTTCACCGAGGCTGAGGCACGTATCATCGAAGAGCTCACCCCATTCGTGTCGGGCGAACTCACCGTTGAAAGCGTGAAACGCACCAGAATCTATGAAATATTCTGGGACGACTCAGCCGACAAATGGTATCAGGTGAAATATGCCATCATCACCATTGATGAAAAATCGGCCGTTGAAAAACGCTCGGTTGTCACCGCAATGGTAGCCGCCAACGACTTCCGCGGCGCCCTCGACAATTTCATGGAGGGGATGAAGGGCACGTTGATGGACTTTGAAATCACATCAATCGCCGAGACTAAGATAATGGACGTGTACAAGGTAAATCTCGACGGTTCAAAGCCCAAAGTAGCCTCAACGGCTGAATAAGGCATCTACATTAATGACACAGATCGCACAAAATCTCGAAGCCATCCGCTCCACCCTCCCCCAGGGGGTGGAGCTGGTAGCTGTTTCAAAATTCCACCCTGTTGAGGCACTTCAAGAGGCATACAATGCCGGTCAACGTGTGTTTGGCGAGAGTCGCGTGCAGGAGTTGACTGGCAAGATCGAACAGATGCCCGCCGACACACGCTGGCACTTTATCGGCCATCTGCAGACCAACAAGGTGAAGCACCTCATAGGGCAGGTTTCACTTATAGAAAGCGTCGATACACCCAAGTTGCTTTATCTCATCGACCGACTTTCGGCAAGCGCCGGGGTCACAACCCGCGTTCTGCTTCAGATACATGTGGCCCAGGAAGAAACTAAATTTGGCTTCGCACCCGATGAGCTGCTTGACTTTGTGCGTTCAGGTGGCTTCAACTCCCTCACTGCCACACATGTTTGTGGCGTGATGGGCATGGCCTCTAACACCGATGACACTCACCGCATTGCCAATGACTTCAAGCTAATACGCTCCACATTCGAGACGCTTCGCAACGACCCCACGCTGGGCCTCAGAGACTTCAATATCGTTTCGATGGGCATGAGTCACGATTACCCCCTCGCCATCGACTGTGGCTCAACTATGGTGAGAATCGGTACCGATATCTTCGGTGAGCGACAATACTAAAAAATTCCTTAAACTATCAACCATCTCTATAGGAGAATAATACCACACTTTAATAACCAAAAAAACTTATGAGCACAAAAGAACAAAACAAGGGAAACTTAATAGCCATCGTGGCTATGTTCTTCCTCTTTGCAATGATTTCATTTGTGACCAACCTGGCTGCGCCATTGGGCACAATATGGAAAAACCACTACGATTGGTCGGGAATGTTAGGCAACATGATGAACTTCCTGGCATACCTCTTCATGGGAATCCCCGCCGGCAATATGCTGATGAAAATAGGATACAAAAAGACAGCCCTAAATGCCATCATTATCGGTATCGTAGGTCTTGTCCTTCAATATATGTCGAGCGTTATCGGCGGAGGTGAGGTGTCGATGGTCAACCTCATTATTTACCTTTGCGGCGCATTCGTATGCGGCTTCTGCGTATGTATGCTCAACACCGTTGTCAACCCCATGCTCAACCTCCTTGGAGGTGGAGGTAACCGCGGCAACCAGCTGATACAGATGGGCGGCTCACTCAACTCACTTGCAGGCACCCTTACCCCATTCCTCGTTGGCATGCTCATTGGCGAGGCCACAAAGGCCAACATGATTCAGGTGCAACCCCTGCTTTGGATCGCTATCGGCGTATTCGTGTTCGCACTCATAGTAGTGGCAGCCGTTAAGATTCCCGAGCCCCATTTGGCCAAAAAAGGGACTAAGGTAGCCGCTAAAAAAGATAAGTACAGCCCTTGGAGCTTCCGTCACTTCACCTTCGGCGTAATAGGCATATTCTTCTATGTAGGTACTGAGGTAGGCATCCCTGCCACATTGATATTCTACCTCTCCGATTCTGCCGTTTCAGGCATTACACAGAACGCTGCCGCAGTGGCCGGGTCGGTGGCCGCTGTTTATTGGTTGCTGATGCTTGTGGGTCGTCTTGCCTCGAGCGTGATTTCCAAATGGGTATCGAGCCGTACACAGCTCATCACCGTAGCATCTGTAGCCCTGCTGCTCGTACTGCTTGCCATCTACATCCCCTCCACCACACGCGTGGGTTTCTTCGGCTACAGCGTTGAAGAGGGCCTGACATCGGCCACCATCCCCTTGAGCGCACTCCTGCTCGTGCTCTGCGGACTTTGCACCTCAGTGATGTGGGGCGGCATATTCAACCTCGCCGTTGAGGGACTTGGCAAATACACCGCCAAAGCTTCAGGCATCTTCATGATGATGGTAGTAGGTGGCGGCGTGATGCCTCTGATTCAGAATTGGCTCTCAGGCCTGGTAGGCTACATGAACTCCTATTGGCTCGTTGTAGCGATGCTCTTCTATCTGCTCTATTACGGATGCCTCGGCTCAAAGAACGTAAACAACGACATCCCCGTCGACGACACAACCCCCGACCCCCTCAACCTCTAACAACCATCCATCCCCTATACCAATCAAGGCAGACCCCCTCGCGGGCCTGCCTTGATTACTTTCACCGTTTGCATTCCCCAACATTGAAACGCATCCAAACGGTAGGGCTGTACCCCGGTGCCGCCGAAAAACAGCATTTCAGCGAATTATGCGGACATACGAGCCGTATGTCCCTACAGTTCGGGCGTACACATTTATGGTGATCGGCGTAGCCGCGATGGCTCGGCAAGTTGGATATGGTTGGACGGCGTAGCCGCGATGGGCTCGGCAAGTTGGAAATGGTTGGACGGCGTAGCCGCGATGGGCTCGGCGTAGCCGGGTGCGTGTGTTAGCCCACGGTAAGCTCAGCGTAGCGAGCGTAACCGTGGGTTAGCGTTGCCCTCCTATCAAAAATGCTCCGCATCGCGGGGCGTCTCTGCCACCATGGTTAGACCTCGCCGTGGCACGACAGCATAGTTACTGCCGCATAGCCGCACAGCAGTAAATACTTTCAAAACTTTCAAAACTCTAATAAGTTTCAAAATTAGAGGGATTGGACGGCTTCGACGACGGTGACGGGGGCGGCGACGGGGATGCGGGGCACGGTGAAGGCGATCTGCATGATGTAGGAATCGTTGTCGTCGACCTCCCAATTGTTATTATTGTTGTAAACCAAAGTTGAGTTTACGCGGTAAGTGCCGTAACCGGGCTCATCGCGCTTGGCCACACAGCGATAAAATCCATAGTCTACGTGGTCGAGCTGGCTATAGTTGAGCACTAATGTGCGATAGAACACCACGGTATACTGTGCGAAATCAACATCAAGTATTTCAGGATTACTTTGCAAAAACTTCTCAGAGAGCGTGGCCTTAACTTGCTCTGCACTACTGCACATCCATGCCTCTACGCCCATATTGGGGTTGGAGAGGATGCCTTCGGTATTGTTGAGCGGCACAGATACCCGCGACACTTCCTCGCCGATTTTCACCGTTTCATATTGTGGTGTGGGGTCATCGTCATCTGAGCACGCACTGGTTACTGCACACATGGGAAGTATCATCAACGGAAGAAGCAGTTTTTTCAGTAGTTGTTTCATATTATGTCAAAAAAAACGGTTTTAGGATTAATTGGGTCAATCACATAAACGCCCTAATAATAACGGCATTATGCGCAAATTATTGCTCGGTCAACTCCTGCCACAGCGGCAACTGAGGCAAGAAACGATAACTATGGTTGTCATAATCTATCTCGCAGCAATAATGATCAATACCATTTGACACCACAACTATCCTGGCTTTCAGCACCATGTTGTAGCGCACTATCTGGTCGAACACTCGTTGAGAGATGGATATGTGTGGCGCCTTGTACTCCACAATCACCATAGGCCGACGCGACATGTCGAACACCACCGTGTCGCAACGCTTCTGTGTGTCATTGAGCTTGATTGACATCTCATTGGCCATCAATCCGGCGGGATAACACCGATGGTCAATCATGTAGGCCGTAAAATGTTGCCTCACCCACTCCTCAGGCGTTAGTGCCACATACTTACGCCGCAGTCGGTCGTACACCCGAGTCACACCATCGTCGCAATCGCGTATCTGCAATTGCGCAGGAGGTAAGTTGAGTTGTGGTAGCGACTTGTTCAAGGCTATGACAATAATTATAAAAAAATCGGCCACCTAAAGGCAGCCGACATAAATCAAAGTATGGGTGAATAGTGGGGTTCGAACCCACGACCTTCGGAACCACAATCCGACATTCTAACCAGCTGAACTATATTCACCATCTGTTGGTTTTGAACGGTGCAAAGGTAAGTACTATTTTCGACCCATGCAATTTTTCAGCCACTTTTTTATTCTAAAAAATTTTGATACGGATAGTAAAATGGTTAGCCATTGAGGCTACAATCCGCGCTTGCAGCGGCACGCCTTGACTCCTGCAACGGCAATTACAGCTTGTGAGGGGTCGACATAGCGGGCGATAAGTGAGGATATTAAAGCGGGCGAAGCATTGCGCACTGCATTGATTTGCAGGTCGAAATAGTCGGCCGGAGAGTCGTTGAGCTGTGCTGACATAATGAAGTCGGAGATGCCAAACGGCGTATCGAGTGTAGCCGCCAGTCGGGTGAAATATCCGCGGCGCACTCGCTGCATCTCATCCTCGCTCAACGGAGTATCAACCATTCGTCTGATTTCAGCAATTGTTTCGCTTATGAGCTCATCGACCGACTCAGGCGAGGTTGAGGCCGTAATCTCTACCACTCCACCCTCACGATAGCCATAAAGCAGGGCGTTGATTCCGTAGGTAAGGCCGCGCTCCTCACGGATATTCGTCATCAATCTACTGCCGAAATATCCACCCAAGGCGTAAATGGCCAGCCGCAGATTAGCGTAATCAGGATGTTGGCGGTCGATGGTAGGAATCGAAATATTTACACCACATTGTTGCGCTCCAGCCTTCTCGATAAACACCGGCTGCGCAGTGGGTATGGAATTGAATTTACGTACATTAGTCTCAATCACTGGAGTTGAAGCTGGCATCATCTCAAGCATCTGCGACACCTGATTTTCAAGTGCTTCGGTAATATCGCCCGATAGATAAGCTGTCATCGTAGCCGGATTATACACCCGTTTATGCCATTGCCTCATCTCATCGACAGGAATATCAAGCACATCTTCGCACACGATAGTACGGCCACCATAGTGTCCTGGGCCAGCTATATGACGCATAGCCTCCTCGCCAGCAAGCACTTCCACCCGCTCCAACTCAACGTTTCGACTGGCTACTATGCGTTGACGCACACGGTCGATACGATCGGCAGGGAATGTGGGTTGATAAACAGCATCAAGTACAGTAGGAAGCACTGTAGCGATATTGCCGCTCGTAGCTGCCAATGACACCGTAGAGTAATGACCGTTGGTAGTAGCACGCAGCTGTGCGCCGTTGTAATCAAGTATCTCCTCCAGCTCGTCAGCCGAAGCAGCCGCCGAACCCTCGCGTAGACCGGCACTCACCAATTTGGCTGTCGCAATTGAAGGGGCCTCGGCTGTACCTCCTGCCCAATTCATTGTAAGCTGTGCCACTGGCTGAGTGCCATCGGCTATTAATGCGAGCTGTGCCCCATTCGATAGCTTACGATGCTTCACTGCCGGCAGATGTAGGTCGGCAAAATCAGCAACAACGGGTGGAATACTACGGTCAACCATTTTTCACAAGCTGTAAAGCATTCTGAATATCCTCGGGCGTATCAATACCGATGGTGGGTATATCCGTCAACGCCACCTTGATACGGTAGCCATTCTGGAGCCAGCGGAGCTGCTCGAGCGATTCGGCAAGCTCCAACGTGGATTGTGGCAACCGGGTGATTTCGTCGAGCACGTGCGCCCGATATGCATACATGCCCACATGTGTAAGGAATGTAGCATGGTCGAGCCATTGTTGCCACTCATATCCCCTGACGTAGGGGATGATAGAGCGGCTGAAATATAATGCATTCCCATCATCGTCGCGCACCAATTTCACCAAGTTGGGGTCGAAAAGCCCTTCAAAGCCACCTTCTTTATCGTAAATGCGAGCCAGCGTGGCTATATCGGTGGCCGGATCGTCAAAACATTCCTTCAGCGCATTGATTTGGCGCGGATCAATAAATGGCTCGTCACCCTGAATGTTAATCACCACATCGGCATCAAGTCCTAAGTTATGGTATGCCTCGCAGATTCGGTCGGTGCCCGACCGATGCTTGTCGGAGGTCATCACTACCGTTCCGCCAAACCCTCTTACAACCTGCGCTATACGTTCATCATCAGTAGCTACAGCCACCGTGTCGATAGCTTTTGACACCTGACGATATACACGCTCTATCATGGTCATGCCTCCTATGTCGGCCAACGGTTTGCCCGGGAATCGGGATGATGCATAGCGAGCCGGAATGAGTCCGGCAAATTTGAGTTTATCCATTGTTCTTACGTTTATGCGAGAAAAATCCGGGCAATAGGCACACACCTATTAATAAGTATATGTAATAGGAAAGAAGACGCCAGAAAAGAGCTATTACAAGTGCTATTGCCAATCCGGCGGCTCCTGCGGCTATCATGTCACCATAGTACTCCGTGAACAGCCACTCACTTACACCCGAACCTCCGGGGGTCGGAGCTGCCATCAGCACTACCCATATCACAAACTGCCGGCCAAACACTACGAGCTGGTCGGCCGCTGGCACAAATCCCAGGAACAGCGCATTAACCATAAGAAAACGGCTGCTCCATGACACTGCTGTTGCTACAAATGCTCTGAGCCACCATCGTAAGCCTTTGTTGCGTAGCTGGGCCGAGGTGGTGATCATATCACCTACCATCACATCTACCGATTTTTGCCAACGGCGCAGCCAACGCCATGAGAATACTTTGCGAAGAAAATTTCCCACTGCTTCGGGTTTGACGAGGATGCCAAGAATCAAAATCGTTGTGTACATCACAAGGAAGCCGTACACCACCCAGAATACCGTTTTGAGTCCGAGCGTAAAGGCATAACCTCCGGTGCTGAAACCGAAAAGCTCGTCAAACGGCATCAACATCACAATAATAGGGCAAGCTACTACAAGAAATGCCTCATCGAGCAGTAGTGTTGTCATCATCAGCATCGTAGCTTTGCCAAGTGCTACACCTTCGCGATTAAGGTATATCATGCTGAAAGCACTACCACCAACTGCTGTTGGTGTAACACAGGAAGTAAATTCGCACAGCATATCCACCTTCAGCGCTTGCCGCCACGTGAGCTCACCGGCTGTAAGTTCATGGAAACGCCAGGTCAAGCCGAAGTCGCGCCCTACCATGCAAAGCCACGCAAGAAAAATGCACCCTATTACTTTGGGTGTGAAATCAATCAGCGACCACGTATCTGCTGTAAACTCACGTTGAAACAGCCACACCACCACCGCCACACCAATTAGGACCGGCGTGAGCACCTTAAGCCAAATTCGGCTGGATGCTTTGCTATTTATTTCGGATGATTCGATGTTGCTGTTCGACATTGCGCAAATGCTGATTACAGAGGTAAAAAAGTGACACAAAGGTAACACTTCTTTTCAATATTTTTGTAAATTCGCGGTAATGATTGACAAAGGGGTGCTTCGTCAACACGTCGAAGCTGAGATTACACCCTTCGAACCTGATACGGGTTAGCACCCGCGTAGGAATTGTCCCATCTCACCCCCATTGGCAATCGCATTTATAGTAGCCAATGACACCTATACCCGTTCTCACCATCGCCGGAAGCGACCCTTCAGGTGGCGCCGGAATCCAAGCCGACCTTAAGACAATGTCGGCATTAGGGGTTTATGGCATGTCGGTTATCACAGCCATTACAGCGCAAAACACTACAGGTGTGCGCCGATTCACAAGCCTTGAGCCGGAGATGGTGCGCGATCAACTTGAAATGGTGATCACCGACATACCACCACTGGCCATTAAGACAGGTATGCTGGCCACAGCACCCATTGTCGATGCAATTTGCGACACGCTCTCACGCTTTCCTCACATTCAATTAGTAGTTGACCCTGTGATGGTGGCCACATCGGGCGACCAGCTTATCGACGATGAAGCAATCGATACCATTGTGACCCGACTTTTCCCATTGGCCACTCTCATCACACCCAACGTTAATGAGGCCCAACGCCTCACAGGCTGCGATGATCCTGAAGTGCAGGCCAGTATACTACTCAACTCCGGGCCACAAGCCGTATTGCTAAAAGGTGGCGACCGTAGCGGCCACGAGAGTGCCGACCTACTATGGATAAAAGGTGACACTAAACCAACAAGGTTCGCAACTGCGCGATTAGACACAGTCAACACCCACGGCACAGGATGCACCCTATCGTCGGCGATTGCCTCATACATAGCATTGGGCAAAGATATTGTCCAGTCCGTAAAACAGGGCAAACAATATATTTACAACGCAATCGAAGCCGCCGCTCAGTGGCACATTGGTCATGGACATGGTCCCGTAAACCATTATATTGACTCCGATATTAATCCCAAAACTACATTCCGATGAAAGTTGAGATCAACAATAAGCCTCTGGAACTCTGCGAGCATGCAACACTTGCCGACGCACTCACAGCGGCCTCGATACCTCAGCAAGGTATAGCCACCGCAGTCAATGCCAAGGTGATAAAAGCCGACCTCAGAGCTACCACACAGCTCAATGATGGCGACAAAATACTGATAATTAAGGCATTCTGCGGAGGATGATAAAAATAGCGATAACTCCTCAGCTTCCCTTAAGCGATGAACGGATTTACGTATCGCAAGTGCTCGAAGCCGGTTGGGATTGGGTGCACCTACGACACCCCTCCCTATCGGAAGAGGCATTGCGCAAAATCATAGAAACAATCGATCCCAAATATTACTCCAGAATAAAATTGCACTCCTACCCTACCCTTGTTGAGAATTACCGGCTCGGCGGTGTGCATCTCAACGCCAGGATGCCAGTTGCCGCATTAGACCCTGAGCACTACTCCATTTCACGGTCATGTCACTCAGTTGTCGAGCTACTGTCACCTGAAAATGCCGCATTTGATTATGTCACTCTCAGCCCAGTGTACGATTCAGTATCCAAAGAGGGGTATTGTAGCAATTTTAATGCTGATCAACTTGTCCAAATACCATCCAACCCAAGAGTGATAGCTCTCGGTGGCATAACACCCCAACGCATCCCCGAGCTTAGCAATTACAACTTCGCCGGTTATGCCGTTTTAGGATATCTTGCCAATGCATCATCGCCACAACAATTGTCAGAACGCTTATCAGAATACATTTAAACACTATGTTACAATATATTACTAATCAATCAGAGAAATATTCAATTCCAGAGCAGGCACAAATGGTGCTTGAGGGAGGTTGCCGCTGGATACAACTGCGCATGAAAGAATCCCCAATCGAGGAAATTCGCGCAGTGGCTATGGAATTGATACCGCTGTGCAAAGAATATGAAGCATTTCTGGTGCTCAACGACCACGTGGAGCTCACCAACGAGCTGCATATTCATGGAGTACACTTAGGCCAACACGACATGCCCCCTATGGAAGCTCGCGAAATATTAGGTCCTGAAGCCATTATAGGTGTCACGGCTAACACAGCCGAACAGATTATCAAGTTCATAGGGATGGATGTCGATTATGTAGGGCTTGGGCCGATGCGATTTACCACAACCAAAGCCAATCTTTCACCTGTCATTGGTATTGAAGGCTACCGCGACATCATCAGCACAGTGCGCAAAGCCGGCGTAGAGCTACCGATAGTAGCCATCGGCGGTATCACACTCGACGATATCCCAGCCATCATGTCGACAGGAGTAAACGGCGTAGCAATGTCAGGAGCGATACTCAACGCCAATGACCCCGTAGAATATACCGCACGTGTACTGGAAGCCCTTAACTCATGAGTTCCAGCGAAGAATCTAAACGTATCAAAGTATTTATATAGCAATTAAACATGACTCCTCTTATCATTGGCGGGCGAGAGTTCCACTCACGCCTGTTTGTGGGTACCGGGAAGTTCTCATCACCTCAGCTCATGCTCGAGTCAATCATAGCCTCGGGCTCGGAGATGATCACCGTAGCGATGAAGCGCATCGACATGCAGCATGAGGAAACCGACCAGATGCTCACCCATATTAACCGCGAACACGTACAATTCCTCCCCAACACATCGGGTGTACGCAACGCCGAAGAAGCAGTTCTTGCCGCCCAACTGGCGCGTGATTGTTTTGGCACCGACTTCTTAAAGCTCGAAATCCACCCCGACCCCAAATATCTGCTCCCTGACCCGGTGGAAACTCTCAAAGCCACCGAGGCTCTTGCCAAGATGGGTTTCAAGGTGCTACCCTACATTCAGGCCGACCCGGTGCTGTGCAAACGCCTTGAGGATGTCGGCACAGCAGCAGTGATGCCCTTAGGTGCTCCTATTGGCACAAACAAGGGGCTCAAGACCAAGGAGTTGCTTGAAATTATCATTGCTGAGAGCCGAGTGCCTGTAGTAATTGATGCAGGTCTTGGAGCTCCATCACACGCCGCCGAGGCCATGGAGATGGGTGCCGATGCCGTACTGGTCAACACCGCAATTGCCATAGCCCGAAACCCCGTTGAGATGGCCATTGCATTCCGCGAGGGTGTCATCGCAGGTCGCCGTGCCTATGAAGCCGGCTTAGGTCGCCAATATTCACACGCACAAGCCACATCACCTCTAACATCTTTTCTTGACTAATCATGCAAATCGACAATATTGACGTTCAGTCTTATCCTGGCTCACAAAAAATCTACGTTAACGGAACAATTAACCCGCAAATACGGGTGGGTATGCGTCAAATCAACCTTACTCCAACAGTGAAAATCGGTAAAGACGGCCAAAAAATCACAACACCCAATGACCCTGTGGTAGTGTACGACACCAGCGGCCCATACACCGATCCAGATTATAAAATCGACATCAATAAGGGATTACCGAGAATGCGCGACCAATGGCTCAACGCTGATTCAGACCTTGAGCAACTTCCCGCTATCACAAGCGAATACGGGCGCATGCGTGAGGCCGATAAAAGCCTTGACGCTATCAGATTCCCTAATCGTCACGCACCGCGCCGCGCCCGCCAGGGAAAACATATCACTCAAATGGCCAAGGCATTGCAAGGTATCATAACCCCTGAAATGGAATATGTAGCCATCCGCGAAAATCTCAATAATGCCCAGCTCGGAATACCTACATATATCACCCCTGAGTTTGTGCGCAGCGAAATAGCCGCCGGGCGTGCCATCATACCAGCAAATATCAACCATCCCGAAGCCGAACCGATGATAATAGGACGTAAATTTGCCGTGAAGCTCAACACCAACATCGGCAATTCAGCCCTATCGTCGAGCATTGAGGAGGAAATAAAGAAAGCCGTATGGAGCTGCTATTGGGGAGGTGACACACTGATGGATCTCTCAACCGGCGACAACATACATGAAACACGCGAGTGGATTATACGCAACTGCCCTGTACCGGTGGGTACTGTTCCTGTTTACCAAGCCCTTGAAAAAGTTAACGGTCGGGTAGAAGATCTTACGTGGGAAATCTACCGCGACACACTAATTGAACAAGCCGAACAAGGCGTAGACTACTTTACGATCCATGCCGGAGCCTTAAAAGCACACGCCGAAATGGTAGGAGAACGCCTCACGGGCATCGTGAGCCGCGGTGGCTCGATTATGACCCGATGGGCAGTGCTGCACAATGAGGAAAATTTCCTCTACACCCACTTCGATGAAATTTGCGAGATTCTCGAGCAGTACGATGTAGCAGTTTCACTTGGCGACGGCCTTCGTCCGGGATCAATACATGATGCCAACGACCGCTCACAATTCCTCGAGCTTGATGTGCTCGGACAACTCACCCAGATTGCATGGCGTCATAACGTGCAGGTACTGATCGAGGGCCCTGGACACGTACCCATGCACAAAATCGAAGAGAATATGGATCGCCAGATTCGTAAATGCGCTGAGGCGCCATTTTATACCCTCGGTCCGCTCGTCACTGACATTGCCCCCGGCTACGACCATATTACTTCGGCTATCGGCGCTGCCCGGATTGCTTGGCTCGGCACCGCAATGATTTGCTACGTTACGCCCAAGGAACACCTTGCGCTTCCTGAGCTCGAAGATGTAAGAGTGGGTGTGATAACATATAAGATCGCAGCCCACGCAGCCGACATAGCCAAGCGGCTACCCGGAGCTGAGGTGCGCGATGATGCCATGTCGAAAGCGCGATTTGAGTTCAGGTGGAGAGATCAGTTCAACCTGTCGCTCGACCCTGAGCGCGCCAAGTCCTACTACGTGACATCTCAAGAACATGACGAGCATTACTGCACCATGTGCGGCCCTAACTTCTGCGCCATGCGTATCTCACAAAACCTAATCAACGACTGCGACAAGCATGTTTTCTGACGAAATCAGGCAGTATGACTGGGATGACACCCTACGCTTCATCCAGTCGCGTAGAGCCCGGGATGTCGAAGATGCTCTCACAGCCGAGCATCCAAGTGTCGAGGATTTCATGGCCCTGATATCACCGGCGGCCGTCCCTTACATTGAGGATATGGCCAAGCTGTCGCGCGACATCACAATGCGACGGTTTGGAAAGACCATATCACTGTACATCCCAATGTATGTGTCGAATGCTTGCACCAACCACTGCGTGTATTGCGGCTTCAACCATCATAATCCATTGACACGCACCACACTGAGCATGGAGCAAGTAAAAGCCGAATGTGAAGCCATACGTCGCCTTGGGCCCTTTGAAAATCTACTGATTGTTTCAGGAGAGTACCCCACGCTCAATGGTGTTGATTATCTTGAGCAAGTGCTCCAAGTAGCACGCCCGTATTTCAACAACCTCACTATAGAGGTAATGCCCATGAAAGCCACCGACTATGAGCGTCTCACCCACTCAGGTCTCAATGGGGTGGTATGCTTTCAGGAGACATACAATGCAGCCCGATATGGCGTGTACCATCCACGAGGCATGAAGTCAATATACGAGTGGCGACTTGACGGCTTTGACCGCATGGGACAAGCCGGTGTGCATAAAATAGGCATGGGCGTACTCATCGGGCTGGAGGACTGGCGTGCCGACGTGACAATGATGGCACGACATCTGAGCTATCTGCGTCGCAACTATTGGCGCACCCGCTATTCCATCAATTTTCCCCGTATGTGTCCGGCCGAGGGTGGGTACCAGCCGCGTGTGGTGATGACCGATAAAGAATTGGCTCAGCTCACATTCGCATTCCGCATCTTCGACAACGATGTGGATATTAGCTACTCAACCCGCGAGCGCCCAGAGTTCAGAGCCAATATGATGAAGCTCGGAGTTACTTCAATGAGCGCCGGAAGCAAAACGGAGCCCGGAGGATATGTATCCACCCCTGAGGCTCTTGAGCAATTCCACGTGAGCGACGAGCGAACACCACTCGAAGTGGCTGCTGAAATCACCGCTCTTGGCTACGACCCGGTATGGAAAGACTGGGATATGATTTTTGACTAATGTCGGTGAAAACGTCCTAAAATATACTCAAGTGCGTCAGCTTGAATTTTAGACTTTGCAATCCAGTTGACACCAACATAAATGGCCAGGCCAAGACATCCTTGGGAGGCAAGAAGCAGCCATGCGTTATCAATGAGCAACGCCAGTGCCCACATTGCCATCAACGATGCGCCTGTAGTAAGCAAATATGGCGTCATATCAAGCAGAAAGTCAGCCACATTCCTATCAATAAGGCGTGTGGCTGTTATCATTGTGGCTACCCAGGTGATACCCGCAGCCACAACCTGCCCCCACAGCAATATCTCAATACCATATACCGGATCGCCCGGAGCTGTCCATCCAATCATAGGCAATGTAATCAGCAATGCCACCAGAGCTACCCCATCGCGCAGCGATTCCATGGCCACTATGAGCTTTGCCCTACCCAATGCCAACAAATAGTTGGAATAAAGTGAAGTGAACAGGTAAAACACACCACGAACAAGCAACAATTGAAACAGCACAATTGAAGCATCCCACTTAGAGCCAAACAGGGCGTGAAATATCGGCGTTGCCATCACTATGCAGAAGCCCATAGCCGGGATTGCAAGATAAGACGTGAAACGTGATGTCTTGGCAGCCACACGTGCAAAGCGTTCGCGATCGTCCTGCACCTCCGAGAGCAGGGGCAGGAAAGAGGAAGTGAGCACCTGATTGATCGACATAATACCCATCTTGCTCCACTTATCCGACTGAGTATAATATCCCAGCGAAACCATGCCTACTCGGTTGCCTATAAAAAAAGAGTAGATATTCTGAAAAAGGGTGTTGAGAAATGATGTGAACATCACCCCCGAACCGACCGAAAGAAACGACTTGAGTGATTTCCATGAGAACTGCATCAAAGGCACCCAACGGGTAGACATCCACAAAGAGAGCGACTTCACTGCTGTAAGCACCAACGTCTGCCAAACCAGTGCCCACGCACCATACCCCATTACTGCCAGCGTGATGCCTACTATAGCACCTGCAGTAAGGCCGATAGCATTTGTTGCAGCAATAAGGCGCACATTCATCTGTTTCATCAGGCGGTTGGTCTGCACAATCGCAGTAGCTGAAAGTATAAACGTCACAAACATCACCCTTGATAGAGGCACCAGCCTCCTATCTCCCTGAAACCAGTCGGCTATCAGCGGTGCCAAAAACCAGAGTGCCACATACAGCATTGTGGCCATTCCGATATTAAACCACATCACCGTTGAGTAATCAAGCCGCGTAGGCGACTTACGCTGAATCAGGGCCGACGAGAAACCACTGTCGACAAACAATGACGCAAAAGCCTGGAATACGAGCACAGCACCCACCAAGCCAAAATCTTCCTGACTCAGAAGGCGCGCAAGTATTATGCCGGTTACTCCGTAGAGCACCTGGGTTGCCACACGATCAATCAAATTCCATTTTATAGACCGCGCAGTGAGAATCTTAAGATTAGGCTGATTATCACTCACTTTCTTTCTTGCCAATCGATGTAAGTGGCACTGCTGTGGAGCGTGCGAAAGGTTTGGTTGTAATGGATGGCGACCCTCCGTAGTAAATCTTGCCGGGACCTACCGAGCCACCGAGAATGATTAAGTCGTTGGCGGCATCACATCCAATAGATCCGGTACCGACAATGCGACACTTCACTTCTTGTGCATGGAGCCCATCAGCCTGGATGGTGCCTGTTCCTATCACGCTGAATTGTGCATTCACACACTTGCCATCAATTACAAGCTGACCGTTGCCGGTTTTAATCGCCGCATCTATTCGTGTAGAGTTGACATCGTGAGCCACTATCCTTCCGTTGCCTATAAGATTGGCCTTGAAAGCCGGGCCAGGAGCCACAGAAAGCACCCTAACCGTTGAGTCTCCGCTATTCTCCACTGCTGTGAGAAAATTGGAGTATACGGTGATGGTGGGTAGATGATGATAGTCAATACCATCGGTCGAAATCTGCAAATCAAGGCGTCCCTTTTTATTGCTGAACATCAGAACCGAGGCTATGTCGGGTGTAGTGTTGAACACAGCTTTACCGGCTGAATCGGGCACACATTTATAGTCAACATTCAGACCCTCTATGACCTTGAGCTGAGAGAAGTCCTCGACATCGAGTTCATAGCGGTTCGTCCCCTCTCCCATTGCCATAAACGCCGATAGGACAATAAAACATATTGACAAAAGAAACCTGATAATCATGTGATGAAGATGTAATTAAATAAGATAAAGAGTTAGATTCCTGCTATTTTTTAATTTCGATAACATCGAAATCGACGTTCGATTCCACCTCGCGCGGGTAGCGCCTCATTGTTATCTTGCCATTGCCGAGCTGGTTTACGGTAAGCTTACAGGGTGTGGCAGAATGTATGGTACCGTCTCCAGCGAGGTTGGCGGTGAGAGTTTTACACTTAAGCTGCTCTGTATGTACTGCCGATTCGTTTTTGACATCCACCATCATGTTACGCACTTTGCCCCCCAATGTAATCTGACTCTCGTTCACAGCATTTATCTCCACATTGGTAGCGCGACAATTCAACACACGAAGCCGTGAATCATTATCGCCGTTGACAGCAATAATGTTAGCGGAGAGTTTTTTGATGCCCATATCCCCGTCATTAAGAATGAGCATCACGTTTTCGGCTTTCAGTTCCTTGGCGAAAATACCGCTATGCGATTGCTTTGTATCAGAAATCAGCAACACATCGGGGGCAGTCACAAGATTGCGCGATACAACGACGGCTCTGTCGGAAGCTTCCACCTGTGTTAGCGGTGTATCATAGAGCACGGTAATACGCGTCGCGATGGCATTTGCCGTAGAATCGGCTGTGATGCGTAGCACTCCGCCCCCAAAGCTCTGTGCCATGATTCGCGGCGCAGAGTTGTCACTTGTATTATAATAGATATAACCACCGTGGTGGGTATCGTATTTAAGTTCTACCACGGCCGGACCAGATACCACTATATTGTCGAACTGGCGGGCCGCTTTCAAAATAACGCGTTGTGATCCATCATTCTGAGCCGCACAACAAGCAATAGTCAAGATGATGAGCGAAAATAGTGTTATATATCGTTTCATGTTGTATTATAATTCGTTTACAATGTTTTCAATCTGCGTCAGCAAACTGTCAAGATCGGCATATGTATTGGCCTGCAGCATAGCGATACGCATCGGACGGAAGTTTGGAATACCCTTGAACAACGGAGAAGCTGCAAGGTGACGGCGTATGTGAAGAATACCCCTATACTCGTCGATTCGATCGATACTTTCACGAATCTGCCTTCGTATAAGTCGAAATTTCTCAGCCACTGTAAGCTCTATGATTTTCTCACCGAGTGCTGCACCCTTGAGCTCTCGGAATATCCAGGGAGCGCCAATAGTAGCTCGTCCCACCATCACGCCATCCACACCATATTTATCGAAGGCATCGCGTACCCCCTGGGCATCGTGTATGTCACCGTTGCCTATCAGTGGGATTGTAAACCTCGGATTATTCTTTACGTCCGCTATCATCTCCCAGTCAGCCTCACCGGTGTACATCTGCGACCGTGTGCGTCCGTGAACTGTCAATGCTTCTATGCCGCAATCCTGAAGCTGCTCGGCAAGATCGACTATGATTTTGGAGTTATGATCCCATCCAAGGCGTGTTTTCACTGTCACCGGCAGCTTTACCGCGTCTACTACCGAACGAGTTATTTCGAGCATCTTGGGTATATCGCGCAGCAATCCGGCACCGGCACCTTTGCCTGCCACCTTCTTCACCGGGCAACCGAAATTGATGTCGAGTATATCAGGGCCGGCCGCTTCCACTATTTTTGCCGCTTCCACCATCGGCCCTACTTCACGTCCATATATCTGAATAGCTGTAGGGCGTTCTCCAGCATCGATTGTGAGCTTACGTGTGGTTGAGGCTATGTTGCGAATCAGGGCATCGGCCGAAACAAATTCAGAATAGGTCATATCCGCCCCTTGCTCCTTGCAGATAAGGCGGAATGAGCGATCGGTGACGTCCTCCATAGGTGCCAGCATCACCGGGCGCGAGCCCAAGTCGATATCCCTAATCTTCATAACATCAATAATTAATCCACGAAGATAGCAACTTTTAGTCAATTTTCACCTCAGGCTACCCATAAATCACAACAATCTCACCCAATCAGCCAATTTATCATACTTTCTACACCAATATTGTGAGGGGAGGAGACAAGAAAAGGGGATGCTCACGCACCCCCAGAACCATTTCAATAGCGTTCTTCGTATAATTATCTTTATCTGGTACAAAGATACACGCTTTAAAGAGTGCAGGAAATACCCAAAATTGAGTAAGCAAATGCATTATTTTGGATAGTTTAGATTGGATTCAGCGGGATTGGAAAGTACCTCCTCAAAATATCGCCGGGATGCTGCTCGCGCCTCTGGAAGATTCATATAGGTATAATTGCCGCAGTCGCGGGGTGTAGCTCCAGGCACATCTCCTTCATATGTAGCGATATAACCGAATACTTTGCGTAGCAACGGCAGTATATCCTTTGGTTCGAGATACCCCTGTAATATGAGATAATTACCCGTAAGGCATCCCATCGGGCCCCAATATATGGTGCGAGGTCCCCAATACGAGTGATTGCGCAGATATGTAGCAGCGAGGTGCTCTATGGTATGTATCGTAGCTCCGTCGAGCGCCGGCTCGCGGTTAGGTAGGGTCATTCGAATATCAAATGTTGTGATGTCATCGCCCGAAGGGGTGACATCGCGTCGCGACACAAATACGCCTCGGTCAAGGCACTCATGGTTGATGGTGAAACTGGGTATTTTTTTCATAAAGCGTCGATGATATGAGTGAGCGCGCGGAATGTGTTAAGCGGAGCATCTTCCCAGAAGTTTTCATATTGTGCGATATTGTCGGTCTGCCCGGGGGTGTCGCTGATAACCCTCACACACAAGAATGGCACTTGACGTTTGTAGCAGGCATGAGCTATGGCAGCCGATTCCATGTCAACAGCCATCACTTGCGGATGCAGGGTGACAATACGATTGACTTCGGAAGGTGTGCTTACAAAGATATCTCCTGAAGCTACGAGTCCGGTGCGGGCATCGGGTACTGCTTTGGTTACTTTATCCAACATAATAGCATCGGGAGTGAAGTATCGGGGGCAATCGGCCATCTCACCCCACTCTGTGCCTGGACCACAATAGGTGTCATGATATGCTATCGAGTCGGCTATGACCACATCGAGCGGATGAGTGTGGCCTGTACCTCCGGCCACTCCTGTGTTGATTATGAGCGATGGATGAAAATGATTGATCATCGCCGTTGCTCCAAGCGCAGCATTGACTTTGCCAATGCCACACTGCATGGCCACTACTTTGCGTTCCCCTATGAATCCTGTGGTGAAGCTGAAGCCATCGTGCGAGAGCTGCATCGGATCTTGGATAAGATTTAGGAGCAACTTCAGCTCCTTATTCATTGCTACAATTATTCCGATCATCTGGATATATGATATATGTTGAATAATTTAATGTGTTCTCAATTTATCGTGCGAGAGAGAGGTTAAACGATATACCGTAAGATGAATTGGTGGTAGGATAAGCTGCATTCGACACCAGCGGTGTGTTTATCTGATGGTCGAAGAATGCCGACACCGTGAGTCGCTTTGACAGGATATAGTTGGCTGTAAAGTTCATGCTAAGTGTGCGCGTGCCGCTGGTAGCTTGGGTATAGTTGCTCTCTATGCGGCGTATAAGCGCCTGAGATGTCTGCAAAGAGAAGTCGGCGTTGAGCGTCAGGTCGTTGCTCACACCTGTACCCGATCCGCGCATCTTCAGCACTGAATTGAATCCAATTATCTTGTATCCTGCTCCAAAAGTGAGACCACGGGTAGTGGCCTCTACGACCTGCCCTGCCGACGAGTTGAGCGTAAGTGTTCGCTGGTCGCGGTACTCGGCATTAAGTGTAATGTCATTGTTAAGTGTCACGTTCAATCCGATCAGAGGAGCGAATTTCTCATTGATTGATACTGATGCGATATTGAAAGGCGAAGATGGTATTGGGTTTCCGGTGAGCTCATCGAGGGTGAAACCGTAGTTTCCATCAACACCAAGCCAGTTGAGATATGATGTGTAGGAGCCGACGGTGTAGGTACACTGGTAGGCATGAGTGAGGGTGAACGTCTTGAATATGCTGCGCATATTCCCGAGGTTGACAAAACCATCGTAAGTGACGCGCCAGTTGGGAAGCGCATAGGCAAATGATGGGAATGGGTCAGTGTAATAAGTACGGGCGTTGCCTGATGAGTAAGCGGCCAGGAATGCCGGAATAAGCACATCGCTTGAAGTTTCGCTTATCGTTCCTACCGATGGATCAAATGCTCGTCCTGCATGGATATTATCCTGCATGAAACCACCTTCGGGATAATTCATGCCCATATATTTTTGCTCAATGCGCTGCCTTATCACAGGTATGTTGGACAGGAATTGATTAAATGCCCCGCTTTCATACCCATTCTCTGCTTTCGACGAACCAAGAGCCGTGCCTATAGCGATGTGGGTCTTGGTATAACTACCGGTGCGACTCACAGGCATATCGGCATACATGAATTGTATCTGGTTGGTGCGATTATCAGTACGGTTGGTGGTAAGCTGCACCTTAAATCCTTTAAACAGCTCAAGATTAAGCTCTATATTCAATTCAGTGCCCTTCGACCATAGAGCTGGCGACGTCTGGCCATCGTCAGTAATTAGCCAATCGTGGGCCTTGATACGGTCGATATAACTCTCGTCGGTGAAACCAAAAGCGAAGTCTAAGCCCGGTGCCATCGGGCCATAACTGCGGCTCTGGCCGAAGATATTGCCCACTTCGGGGCGATATAGCGGTATTGATAGTGAGTTGGTGCGTTTCCAGCGTATCGACGCAGAGCGTGGACTCATCACCAGGCGAGTGGCGTACTCACCTACTTCTCTCCACAAGCTCTTTTCATCTTTGAGAATTTCAGTCACAGTAAACTTAACGTTCTTATCGCCTGGTGTGAGAATCTCAATCGACTGAGGATCGATTACCCTGAACTTCACCGGGAATATCGTACCATCAGTTGTGGCGGCATCAACCTTCACTTTTTTGGCACGCAGGTTATGCTTGATTACGAGTGTGGTATCGGGTTTGAGCAAATAGGTTCGCTCAAATTTTTTAGCTTTTCTTGTTTGTGCTGCCGTCTTGCGGGTATTGGCAAAACGCTTGTTGATTTCCTTAGTGTAGTTAAACTTATTGTAGATTGATTCAAAATTGAGGCGTCCGTCAGCGCTCCATGATGCCTGATTGGCAATCGTGTTACCCATCGATTCTCCATCTACTGTAGCGCCACGGTCCCAGCGATAGGTAGCGTTATAGGTCACCGACCCGGTGAGGAAGTCGAGCGCAGGAATCTTGCTGAACGGAGCCTTATACTGACCGGTGAATGTCTGATTGTAGGCCCACGGTGTACCCATTGACATAATGCTGGTCCACACCGTATCTTTCCAATCACGGTATTTATCGGGGAAGAGTTTGCGATTGACAGCGCCAACGGTTTCCTCGATACGTGCCGATGTGTTGGAGTTGAAGGTGAATGATAGTGATTTGGTGAGATTCCAGGTGAGGTTGAGCTGACGATCCCACAAGAAGTTCTTGCTAACTGAAACAGGCAACTGGAACATTACATCGGTCTCCGATCGTGTCTGCTGCTCATAGTAGTAGCGCGACATAGTGGTGAGGAATGTAATGTTGTTGGGAAGGTAATTGAGCTCCCACTCCTTAATGAATTTCAAATTCTTGTTCTTGCTCTTAATCCAACTGAAAGGCTTCAGACCCGGAACAAATGGTGAGTAAGAATACTGGAATGAACCCCTGTAGTCGTTGGTATACTCATATTCTGTGGTGGGATCCATCTTAGTCTGCTTATTAAACGAGAAATTGAGGGTGAAGTTGGCTGGATCCCAAGGCATGGGGCGCTTCGACTGCACGTCAAATTTCAATCCCGATATACTGAAATTCTTAATTGTAGAATGCTCAATTGCATAGTTGTTGATCGAGTCGCGCTCCGCCTTAGTGGTGGCTTCGTCGAGTGCGTCCTTAAGTAGCACGTCCTGGTCGAGGGGGTTGTATTTAGGCGATGTCTTCTCCTTGGTCACGGAGTAATAGATGGGAGCTTTGAGTTTTACCTTTTCAGGGAGCAAGCGACCTACATCGCCCTGTACTGCGAAGTTATATTGCTCGTAGTCATCCATTCGGCGGTCGTTGAGAGCTTGATCAACGCTACCGAAGCCGGCTGTCTCGATGTGAGTGCCAAAATTAAGTGTCGCCACATCCGATACATTGAGGGTGGCATTAGCCTTTGCTGCCCAACCACCTTCATTGTTGAAGTCAGTAACTTTCAACTCATTGACCCATACAGTAGCGTCCTTTGTGATAGAAGCGTTATTGCGCACACCCACAAGCATCACACGGATATCGCTCAATGATGGATTACCCATCACAGCCATGCGATTGTTCTCATTGTCGGGATCACGGCCTGTATATAAAGTAGCATAACCCACATTGGAGCCTTCCTGAGCCTTTGCCACATTGCGTTCGCGCTTGAGTGCCACAAGGTTCTGGAGGTTAAGATCCATAAAGTTGCTCAACGGCCACACCTTTTCACGGTCGGTGGGTGAATCGTTGCTGTACTTGCTGTTATGAGGTGTAAGAGTCAGAGGTATTTCGTACTCATAGAAGTTGCTTTTAACATCTGTGCCAAGGCGTACGAAAAGCGATATTTCACCTGATTGAAGATTGGTAAGGTCGTCAATGAGGCTTTCGGCGTGTATCCACATCTGCATACGCTTGTAGTTGCGCAGGTCCTGCTGGGTATTGCGGTACACGCCGCGAGCATCGCCAGCCTGTAGGCCAACAACCTTTAGCGACAATGACTGCTCGTTGAGTTGAGTAATCTGTGCCTGGCCCGGGTCGGTGATACGAGTCACACCAGGGGGGAGAACGTAGTTAACCGGCTGTCGAGCACCATTCTCTTCGATATTCACCACCGAAATGTCGAGCTGACCTTCGGCCGGTGCATCGCCGCGCTGATTGAGGTTGAACTGGTAGGGTCGCCACTCGCCGCGCACCAGCTCGAGGGTGGCAAAACGCAAGTGTGTAACTTGCTTAAATCCAGTCATGAAAATGCGGGCAAAACGTACGGTTGAGAGGTCGTTGATAGACCCAACCACGCGTTCGTAATCGGTCAACGGAATCTTGAATTGATACCACTCTACTTCCTGGTCACTGCCATCGCGCGTGCGCACCAGCGACACCTGCTTGTCGGTGATATAGTTCTTTCCAACCACGAAGTCTTCAGGACGGATTGATACTTTATACTGGAAGTAGCGTTCATACTCGTTGAGTGTGTTATCCTGGTTGATATCCTCCACATCAGGCACGCTGCGTGCAGCCTGATAATAGGGGTCGGAAGCGTCTTCGGGCGAGAGTGAGTTACCTTCTACTCCGTTGTATCGTTTATAACGCTCAAGCACGCTAAGCCGCTCTTCGTCATAATCCACACCGCGGAAGAAGTGGTAGTTATCACCGGCGGGGTCGTTGAACGGCGAGAATTTATTATTCTGCATGGTCTCGATGGTAGCGGGCGACAACTTCTGACGGAGGGCATCGAGATAATTCTTGTAGCTGTCAAAGTCAAACTCCATATTGTTGGGGAGACCATCAAGGCCCACGTCCTGCACCGAGCGCGACCCTGCATTGTTATCAAATGAATAGGTCAACGAGTTCTGCTGCGATGTGCGACCCCACACCGAGTTTGTGAGGTATTGATCGTTACCGTCATAGGGTATTCCGTTTTCATATGATTTTTTACCATCCTTGAGAATATCCTCGGAGATTTCACCAAAGTTGAAGTACAGGTCGCCACCGTCGTAGTTGGGATTATCAGGATCGAGAAACGGGTTCATCAGCCAGAATTGCACATACTCGATATTCGACTGCTCAAAGTTGGTATTGTCCATCTTGCGCATAATACCGCCCCAGCGTCTCTCGGGGTTGAGCAGATTACCCTGCTCGTCGATATTTGTGGCATCAAGGTTATAGGGGCCTCGTTCTGTAGGGTAGTATGAGAGGTTAAGAGTCTGGATTATAGCTGATTCACCGTATTGCAGATCACGGTTGGGGAAAATCTCGTAGGTAGTTACCTCGCGCACATAGGGATTTGAGAGTTGCTTTAGGTCGCTGCGTATATATCCGGGGCAAAGCGATGAGTTGCGCTGAGTAAACATTCGGTCGATGTAGTACCAGTTGAGCAAAGCTCTGTTCTTACCATAATCAACATTGTTGCTCAACCCGGCTTCGGGGAAAAGTGCATTCGAACCGTTCTCATAAGGTGTTGAGGCAAGGAACCATGAGTAGGGTGAGCGTAGGTCAATGCCGGTCTGCGATGTCTCAAAATCGTCGATATATGAACTTCCCTTGGCTGAGCCCGATTTCTGATTATGGGGCACAAGCTGTGCAAATTCGGCTGTTACGTTGAAGCGTGATGGCTGGATGGCGTTGACAGTTGGGAGCTTGTTGATGAGATTGGTGAGCCACATGAACTCCGACTGATAAGCCAGGTTAAGACCCCACATTGAATTATTGATGATTTCATCGCCTATATTCACTTTTTCAGTGAGAGCCTTTTCGGAGAAGTGCAACAGCGTAGCCCCAATATTAAAATTCTTATTAAACTGATATTGTAGATCAAGTCCTAACAACGTCTTTCGCTGCATGGAGAAAAGCGACTGATTTTCAAGCGTCACATTGATACTCTGCCCGGAGTCGATGATGCTCTGGTTGGTAATGGTGACAATACCCATAGAGTAGTCGACTGTATAGTCGCTATTCTCGGTGAGCTGCACACCACCGGCTGTAACCACCACCGAGCCGCGTGGCACATTCATGGCATTGAGGCGTATCTGCGCTCCCGACGATGCCTGGTATTTACCCTTGAGAATAAATTTGTTCTTGTCGGCAAATTGCCGTGCCACTACCAGCGTTGAGTCATACAGCTCCTGATAGCAATACTGCTGGGCAAGCGCATTGTTATTTATTTTCCTTGCCAGATGCTCGCCAAAAGGCTCCACTACAGGGAAAATAATCTTACCTGTCGACGACTGCACTGTGTACCCCTCCACGTAATCAAAAAATCCGTCGGGGTTAGACTCCTGATTTGAATCGATGCGGTCAAGGTTCATCACCTGAAGCAGCGGCTGGTTGTTGAGCCCGGGCACGGGTAGATAGTTGATCTGCGTACCCGTAGTGTCGCTCAAATACATGATGTTCAGCCTGAAATTTTGTTTTTGAAGTTGATATGCTCCAAGCGAGTATACGTTCTTCATCATCAGGTCCCACATTGGCAGTTTCGGTGCCACGGTCGTACTCTTGAGCATCTTTACAAACAGGGCATCGGATGTAGATGTGATATCTGACGAAAATTCACCTACTTGATATACTTTGCCGCCGTATGTGTATTCAAAAGCAATACCCAACACCTCATCGGCGTTGAGCTGACTCTTGATTGATATGTAACCCAAGGTGCTGTTGACTGTGTATTCCGAAGAACTGAGCAGTCGGGCGCTCTCCACCTTCTCAAAGTCTTTTCCTCCCTCGATGCCGTAGGCCGACAGCGGCTCAAGCGTCTGGGTCACTGTATTAATATTACGTGCCCCAGGGTAGTTGGTTTTAATCTCCTGCAGCAGGTTGTTTGACGAGTTGGAGGGTACATCAATGCTCGTGTTGGGTGTCCAGTGAGAGTTGGCCAGGTTACGATTTTCGCCAAGGTCCATGAATGCCACGATATTGCGCGACTCATTGAAGTTGTTGTTCTTATTTGTCACCCACACTTCCACGCGTGTGATGCTGATACCTGAGGCCACATATGGAAGTTTGGAGGCAAACTGGTCGTAATTGTCGCGGAAGTAGTGCGCCAGAAAGTAATGGCGGTTCTGGTCATATTCGTCGGCGTTGATTTCAAAATCGGTGGTCTGCACGCCACCTTTTGAGCTTACGCTTTTAGATTCGGAATTTTGCTGCGATACCAATGCTGTTGCTGTGAGTTTGCCGAACTGTAATTGGGTTTTGATACCAAACAGAGCTGTGCTACCGCGTATGAGCGACGAACCGGTAGTGAGCGAAACATTGCCCGCCTCGATTGACTTAACGATGTCATCCTCCTTACCTTCGTATGCAAGTTTGAGGTTTTTGGAGTCGAAATCAAAGGTTGCGTCGGTGTTATATGTCATGTTGAATTTCAAACGATCGCCAACACCGGCGGCAATTGTGGCCTGAATCTTTTGATCAAAGTCGAAGTAAGTTTTGCGTCGGGCCGATAATGAGAGTGCCGGGTTGTCGGTCTTATTGCTCTTTACGCCCATTTTTATCTGCACCGTTCCTTGGGTTTTAAGCGAAACGCCGCCGGGACCAAAGATTTTCTCCAGCGGTCCGAGTGCAAAGTTCATGTCGAACACATTGAACGGCTGCTTGTCCTTCCCTTCGGCAAGCTCCATATTGCGCTCGCGGTAATATTCCTGGAGGGAGCGGCGCAGCTGCCAGTCATTGTATTGTTTTTCCGACAGCATAAAAGGGGTTGCCACCTCATAATCACCAACTTTTGTGCGTATCACATAGCACCCCGTAGCGGGGTCGTACTCTGCTTCGGTCTTGATATTCGAGGGGGTAGCCAAGTCGGTGGCAAGCTCGTCGGCCACAAGATCCTGATAACTCTGAGGTATCATGTTTGACGTGGCAAACGGCATCATTATTGAATCGGCGGGATTGGCCGGAGGTGCTGGATATACTGGTGGGGGTGGGTTAAGTTCGCTTGTATAATATTGAGCAGTAGCCACCAATGAGCAAATAGCGAGCGTAAATAAAAGCCCGCACATCGCCACAATTGATTTTATTACCGACCGGTTACTATTACTCATTGCACTATGCCAATATACGATAAACTTTAGTTGACGCTAAACATCTATCGTTTAACGACCTATCATAGCATCGATAAAGCTTGGCGTATGGCGGCATCAACCTTGGTATCGGGAGCCGCTTTGTATATCTTTGTGAGCACCTTGTGGGCAGCTTGTTTGGGAAATCCCAGTATCACAAGCGCGGCAAGGGCCTCCTCAAATTCATCAGATGACTGTGTAGGCTGCAATAATAACGTAGCTTCGTTGGGTTTTATTTTATCTTTGAGGTCAACAATTATACGTTGGGCGGTTTTCAGCCCTATTCCTTTCACATTTTTGAGCCGCGTGTGGTCACCACACGCAATCACTGCTTCAAGCTCAGCAGCAGGAATCGATGAAAGTATCATCCTCGCAGTGTTGGCACCTACGCCCGACACTCCTATGAGAGCCAGAAAGAGTTGCCGTTCCCGGTCATCAATAAATCCGTACAAAGTATGTGCATCTTCTCTTATAGACTCATAGACAAGCAATTTTGCCGACTCGGCGCCTTGCAACTTATCGTAAGTGGGCAGTGTAATGTTGAGCAGATACCCTACTCCATTGCAATCAATCACCGCATAGGCAGGGTTAATGCTATCCAGTCTACCCGAAATATATTCAATCATAGCTATGTGTTACTATTTTCCGCTACAAAAATAACCAATTTCACATAAAATTCACTACATTTGCCCAACTATCTCACAATAAATACACGCTTAATATTATCAACCTAAATAACCGATTCAAATATGTTAACCGAAAAGGATTTAGCCCAAATCAAATCACTGGGCATGACCTCGGAGGGTGTGCTCGCTCAGCTTGAGCGTCACCGTCAAGGTTTCCCTTATTTGCGCATTGATGCCGCGGCCACAGTGGGCAACGGAATCAAGAGCCTTACTCCCGCACAGCAACAGGAAGCCATTGCCCGCTGGCAGCGCTATCTTGCCGATGGTGGTAAAGTTGTGAAGTTTCAACCCGCATCAGGTGCAGCGTCACGCATGTTCAAGTCGCTATTTGAATACGTTGACTCAGCCAACGACGAGCCAAAGGGAGCTGTAACCGAAGTGCTCGACAACATAGAGAAGATGCCTTTCTACAACGAGCTCAACAACACCACACTTAAGCTCTACGGCATGGATGTGAAGTCGCTACGTCAAGCCGGGCGCAACAAGGATGTGATACGCGCAATTATAGCCCCCGAGGGCATGAACTATGGTGCCCTCCCCAAGGGATTACTGTCATTTCACACTTATCCCGACGGCTCGGTGCGTACACCCCTTGAGGAGCAGCTTGTTGAAGGGTCGGAAGTGGCTCGCCGCGCCGATGGCACCGTGCACCTGCACTTCACCGTGTCACCTCAGCATCACAACCTCTTCCTCAACAAGCTTGATCAGGTGATACCCCAGCTTGAGAGAAACAAAAATGTAAAATATGAAGTGTCGCTCAGCGAGCAGAAGCTATCGACCGATACCATCGCCGCCAATCCCGACGGCACTCCCTTCCGCTACGAAGATAAGCTCGTGTTCCGCCCCGGTGGTCATGGCGCTCTGATTGAAAACCTCAACGATGTTGATGGCGAGGTGGTGATGATCAAGAACGTGGACAACGTTACACCCGACCATCTGCGCTGCGATACAGTGCAGTATAAGCAAGTCCTCGCCGGCGTGCTCGTACAGACTCACGACCGCATTGCAGAATATCTCAACGATCTCGCATTGGGCAACTACACACGCCCGCGCCTCGACGAAATGGCACAATTCCTGAAGAAGGAGCTATGTATCCACGACCCGCGTCTCGACAATTCAAGCGATATAGAGCTTGCCGAGCTTATTCGTCAGAAACTCGATCGTCCTCTGCGTGTTTGCGGCATGGTACGCAACGAGGGTGAGCCCGGGGGTGGCCCGTTCATAGCCTACAACACCGATGGTTCAGCTTCACCTCAGATTCTCGAAAGCACCCAAATCGACCCAAACAATCCCGAAGCAGTGGCGAAGGCCAAAAACGCCACGCACTTCAATCCGGTAGACCTTGTATGCTGGCTGACCCGCGACTCAGCAGGGGAGCGTTACAATCTCCCCGATTATGTCGATCAGAACACCGGGTTCATTTCGAGCAAATCGTTCCATGGTCAGGAGCTGCGTGCTCTTGAGCTCCCCGGATTGTGGAATGGTGCAATGAGCGATTGGAATACAATATTTGTTGAAGTTCCGATCTCAACCTTCACCCCAGTCAAGACTGTAAACGACCTACTGCGCCCTGCTCACCAGCCCAAAGCATAGATCGTGATAACATTAAACGACGAGGGAGCGTGTCATCACAACGACACGCTCCCTCGTTATTACGTAGATAAATTAAAGCTCGGCATCGGCAACCTCACTTTCGAGAGTTTCAGCCGATGTGGCCTTGATATTAGGCAACTCAAGTCCGAGTTTCTCCTTACGGTCGATTACCTTCAGATATATGCCGATGAAGAATGCGGCTACCCCCAGGCAAGCGAGCATCACAAGCGGCCATGTGTAGTCGTACATGGTTGAAGCTTGCGCCTCGGTGATCTGGTGTGCGTCAAGCTGAGCAGCTACATCGCCGTTGGTGGAGGTTAGCAATTTGCCAATGAGCAACGGGAATAGCCACAATCCAATATTCTGAATCCAAAAAATCAACGCATATGCCGAACCTATCACCTTGGCATCAACAAGCTTCGGAACGCTGGGCCAGAGCGAAGCCGGCACGAGCGAGAATGAAGCGCCAAGCACCAGGATAGTGACATATGCCACCACAACGCCACCAAGGTCGTTACCCTTGAACAGCGGCAATATAAATGCAAATGTCAAGTGGCACGCCACAAGCAGCAGTGAGCCGTAAACGAGCATCGTTGCCGCCTTACCTTTGTAATCCACAACTTTTCCAAGAATAGGCGTGATACCCACGGCAAGCAACGGGAATACTGAGAATATCGATGCGGCCGACTGCTGCATATAGCCGAAGTAGCAGAAAGTGACAAGTGCAATCACCGAGATTACAAGCAAGAATATACGGAGTGTCTTATTCTTCTGGAAATTGCTCACGAAGGCCGTCACAGCAGCCACGAGCATTATCACGTAAGAAATCCAGGTGACGGCTTCGCTCGCCCAGAACGATCCGGCTGATGGTTCCTCAAGGGTGAGGTTGCACTGCAGCATATTCACCGCATACTTCTGGAATGGGAAGATAGCTGAGTAATACAGCACACAAAGCAATGACACCAACCAGAAGCCACGGCTGCGCAGTATTGCGCCAACGTCGCTTATCTTAAATGGCTCATCCTTCTCCTCCTCCAAGCCACTCTGCTTATCGAGCTTAGCATCCATGAAGAAGTATACGATAAACATTATCAAGGCTATCATCAGAAGCACCACGCCAAATGCCACCGAACGCGACACATTGACCTCGCCTCCGAGCAAAGCGAAGAATGGGGAAAATATCATACAGGTTGCTACACCAAGACGGGCCAATGCCATCTCTGAGCCCATCGCCATTGCCATCTCATGGCCGCGGAACCACTTGACGATGCCGCGCGACACGGTGATACCCGCCATCTCAACGCCACAGCCGAATATCATAAAGCCAACGGCGGCAAACTTGGCCGAAGCGGGCATGCCTTCATAGAATGGCGACACCCCAAGTTCATCGAACACCGGTATGTAATTAAGGTGATTGGTAAACCAGATACCCAGCGGTGTGCCGGGGAAGCTCTCCTCAAGCGCCACATACTGCATACAGGCACCTATGAGCATCACCGCTCCCGACAGCAGAGCCGTGAATCTCACGCCCATCTTGTCGAGAATAATACCCGCAAATATCAGGAAGAAAATAAATACGTTAAGGAAGGTCTCAGCTCCCTGCATCGTACCGAACGCCGTGGAGTCCCATCCGCGGGTACTCTGTAGCAAGTCCTTAATAGGCGACAGGACATCCATGAAGATGTAGCTGCAAAACATTGCAAGCGCCAGAAGCAACAGCGCCATCCAGCGTATGGCCGGCGAGTCGCTCAATAACTTTTTCGCATTATCTGCTGTCATTTTTAGAAGTTGTGTGAGGTGATGTATAAAATTTTGGCAAATTTAGTCATTTTTTGACAAAATTATTAACTTTGTGGCACATTATACCAGCTAATGAATTACAACTAACCATAAATCATTGTATTATGAAATCGATTAAAACAATTGTTATCGTGGCTCTATTGGCCATCATCGGCACAGCCAACGCATCTGCCCAGTTTAAGTGGGGTCCCCGTGTAGGTTTTAACACATCCAAACTTCACTTCGACAAAACAGATTATGACACCAAGAACATGACCGGCTTTACCGGCGGTTTGGAAGTTGAATTTACCGCACCCATTATCGGTATTGGATTCGACGCATCGGTGATGTATGTCAACCGTGGTGTCAACGACCCCATAGTTGTAGCTGGCGATAATTTAGCCGCAGGTACCACCGTCGAAAACAAGCAACGTTCATCTTACATCGAGATACCTGTCAACCTTAAATATAAGCTTGGCCTGCCTGTTGTGGGCAAAATCATATCTCCGTTCATCTTCACCGGCCCAAGTTTCGCATTCCTATGCTCAAGCAAGACATGGCAGGACATGAAGCGTAAATCGTGCGACATCGCATGGAACTTCGGCCTTGGCGTTGAGTTTGTACGCCATTTGCAAGTATCCGCATCATACGGCATCGGCCTTAATTCGGCTGTTGAGCGCAAATTAGGTGGTGGAGGCCAGGAAGTGTATGACGGTAAGAACCGTTGCTGGACTGTAACCGCCGCCTATCTATTCTAAAATGCGACGTATTTTACTCTCACTCATCACAATTGCTATGGCGCTCCAGGGCGCCATAGCTTGTACTTCGGCCATCGTGTCGGCCAAAGTCACCAAAAGTGGCCGTCCGCTGCTATGGAAAAACCGCGACACCGGCACACTCGACAACTTCGTGGCGCGCGTCGCCCCAAAGTCGCCCCGCGATTATGAATACATAGCACTCTACAACGCCGGCGACTCCACACTTAGCGAAGCCTGGATTGGCATGAACAACCGTGGATTTGCCATAATGAATACCGCCAGCTACAATCTCGCCCCCGACACCGCCAAGCTACGCGACCGCGAGGGAGTGGTCATGTCACAGGCACTCAGGCAATGCCGCACCACAGCCGACTTCGCCTCACTACTCGACACCTTACCACGACCAATGGGCGTACAGGCCAATTTCGGTGTCATCGACGCTTTAGGGGGAGGCGGCTACTTCGAGGTCGACGATATGAGCTATCGTTTCTACTCACTCGACGATGCAGAAACCGGAGTGCTCATACGCACCAACTTCTCGGAGTCGGGAGCCGAGGGGGAAGGTATGGGCTACATCCGCTACGACAATGCATCCCATCTGCTGCGCCCGCATATCCTGTCAGCCGACATCACCCCATCCACCTTCACCGACGAGCTGTCTTGCTCATTCTATCATTCGCTGCTCGGCGAAAACATCCTTGCCGACACCACCAGCCAATGGATTGTTGACCAAGACTTCATACCTCGCCGCTCCACCTCAGCCTCAGTAGCGATTGAGGGAGTAAATCCCGGCGATAACCCACTCGAATGTATTATGTGGACAGCTCTGGGCTACCCACCCGTAGCCACGGTAAAAAAAGTGACCCTTCACGACATACCCACCGAGCTGCTTCCCGACTCCAATTGGCACTCCCCCGAATGTGATGCAGCCATGCAGCGCAAGCGCCTTGTGTTCCCCCTCAACGCCGGCAGCGGCCCCCACTACATCTACCTCCCCGCCCTCCGTCATGCTCTAAGACGTCGCGCCAATTCCCAGTAGAGCCAGACTCGTTGATTTTTCTTTTTAACATTAAAATTCAAACAATTATAACACATTTTGGGACGTAATAATGTTTTTATACACTTTCCCATATATACCCTCAAAAGTCTGAGTACTTATAAAATCGGAATCTAACAACACCGATTTTACTCGATATTTTATATAATATTTATTAAAAAAATATAACATTCATAAAATTACTTGGTAATTAGCCAAAAATATTTATTATTTGCATTGAGTATGTAAACTCCTAGAATAACTTCAATATAAATTACTTTAAATTAACAGGTATGGATTTGAGCTTTAAAGAACTAAGCATCCTTGAATCGCTAGAAATTAAAGGTGGCTTTTCCTCGCCACTGGACACGAATAATGGATGCTCTCAGGATGGATGTACACAAAGCAGCTGCACGGACAACACATCTTGCCCAACTAATGACGTATGTCCTTTAAATAGTAAAAAATGCTGGATTAATGAATTATTATGCCCAATAACACCCGAACAAGGCAAATGCCCGGGTTCAGGCATTTCATGCCCTGTTCAAGATGGAGTTTGCGGAAATTAATTAAATTAAATATATACATGCGTAATCAAAACTCTTCTATATTCTTGGACAAGATACGAGCTGAAGCATTATATAATTAATGTATCGTAGCATTATTATAAATACAAAAATGCTAAAACCTAGTCTATATAACGTTGTAATCAATGAAAAAGATACTGCTTACTGGTATAATACTTTTTCGCGTAGATTCTTCACAATTACCAGAACCTTAAGCAGTAAGGTTTTAGAGGCAATTCAATCTAAATCCAATCTTAGTTCGCTACCAGATACCTTTATTGACAAACTTGCAATAAATGGTTTTTTAGTCCCCCAGGAAATTAACGAGTTAGAAGTATTAAAAAAAAAATATCAAGAATCGGTACTTTCGAGAAATTATTTTCTTGTAATTCTACCGACGCTTAACTGTAATTTTAATTGCTGGTATTGCATACAAGACCATAAACCCTCCGTTATGGAATATAGCACCATTAGAAAAGTATGCGCTCATATTTCATATATGGTGGAAAAAGAACAAATCTCTTTCTTACATATCGAATGGTTTGGAGGGGAACCTTTAATGTATGTAAAAAAAATAATTGAACCGATAGCCTCATATGCACAAGACATTTGTGCAAAACATAATATCCCATTCTTTCATTCGGCAACAACAAACGGATACTTTCTGTCACAACATAATATCCAAATCTTAAGCGGTTTAAACTGCAAAAGATATCAAATAACTCTAGATGGTCCCCAAGCACTTCATGACAGTATAAAATTTCAACATAATTGCCCTTCAGCGTTCTCTCAAGTTTTAACCAATATCAACAATTTACTTAAATATTACGAACATGCTGAAATAATTCTTAGGATCAACTATTCCCTGGAAACCATTCAAGATGAGTTAGCAGATCAGATTGCCTCTATAATTGATGAGAGTCTACGATATCGAATCACTATTACCCCAAAACAGGTGTGGCAAGTCCAAATAAATCATTCTATTGATGATAGATTTTATAGTTGGCTTCAAAAATTCGATAAATTGGGGTTTAAAACTCAAAAACTTGACATTGTTGAGGATTACTTACCATGTTATGCAAATAAAAAATATTATAATGCTATAAATTATAATGGGGATATAGTTAAGTGTACTGCTTGTGATGACCTTTATAGCAAACGGCCAAAGGGCATACTACTTGAAAACGGAGAAATCGAATGGATTGAACCATTAGATAAATTATACACTCAATGTACATTTAACCGAAAGCAATGTTTGGAATGCAATTTACTGCCAATTTGCATGGGACAGTGCCCTCGAGAACATCTTAAAGGACACTTTAAATGCAAACACGAAGAAGAAAGTGTAAGCATTCGACGCGCAATAATTGAATATATAAAAAATAACTAAGATTGATATGATTAGATTAATTAACGCAAATAATATCATCATATCATTTATATGTTTTAGTGCATCAACTCTCCAAGATGTTGGAGCCACCAGACTTGATTCGATGAGAGTTGAGCTTAACGAGGTGTCGGTCGAGGCTTCAATGCAACACACTTCTCCCACAGAGACCTCGTATATACCCGATAAACGAGTGAAAGCTGCAGCACAAAATGCCATTGACCTACTTAGGTTATCAGCAATTCCCCAGATTGTCATAAATGGAGAGAGTGTTTCTACAATAAGTGGGCAAACCGTTGATATATTTATAAACTACATGCCGGCTACAAATGAAGACATTCAAGGACTTCGTACTAAGGATGTGCGACGTATAGAGTACCTCGATTTCCCTACAGACCCAAGATTTCGAAATGCACAGCACGCTGTTAATATTATAGTTACGGATTATGTGTATGGAGGTTACACAAAGCTTGCTGCCTCGCAGTGGCTATTGGGTTCAAGCACAACCAAAGGTTCGGCCTACTCAAAATTTGTATATAAGCACATGACTTACGATGCATTCGCAGCTTTGGATCGCGTTGACTCAAAACATGTGGCTTCGGCCAGCAGCTCTTCATTCAATCTTCCCTCAGGAACAATCACACGCACTCAGTGTCCGTTGTCCTCACAATTTGCTTATTATTCCGTTCCCTTCACTTTACGTGCTACATATACTTCAGATAAAGTGCAAGTCCGCAATACCATAGGATTCTCCTTAATGAACCGTCACACTTACGAGCAATCAGGACAGTTGAATTTTTCACCTGAATTAAGTACAGATTATAACTATCGTAGGTCATCTCCTTATCGCACATCCTCATTGTCGTGGTATGGAAACTACTATTTTGCACTACCTAAGGATTGTCAACTGACCATAGACCCACACTTAGCATACAACCACAATAATTCCTATAGCAACTACTCTTCTACCCTACCAAACAGCATCCCCATAATAAATAATGCTAAAGAGAACGCGTATCAAATGCGACTCAATACAAAGATTGCAAAGCAATTACAACGTCACAACATCAACCTTAACATTACTGCAGGATCTATAATTAACAAAATTGATTATTGGGGTTCTAATTCCTTCCAAACAAAATTTTCAAATTCGTTTTTTGGACCCTCGATTGGCTATGCACTTAATCTTAACAAAGTATATATTAATGCCGATGGCGGTTTATTAGGTGAGTTCCAGCGTACAAATGGCATAAAATATGATGACTGGTATCCTTTTGCTCATTTATCGGCTTCATACGCTTGGAATCGAAAAAACCAAGCACAGATTTGGGCTCAATACGCCACGAGTTCTCCCGGAGCCTCAATGCGTACTCCAGGTATGATTCAATCCAATGAATTTCTTTATACCGCTGGAAATCCTTTTATCGAAAACGCGCGGCATACAACTTTATATTTAGGATATACATTGATGCCAGTTAATAAATTTATGGCAACAATCTTCAGTCAATATTACAAAGAATTTGACAGAAGTATTTCAAAATATGATATTAATGAAGATGGATATGGGATAATACAATCATACATCAACAATGGAAACTATTCGAAAGTTGATGCAGGCGCACAGTTTGCTTTGAGACTGTTGAAAAACTCAATGTCATTACAAGTGGCTCCCACATATTCCAATTGTCATTCAACGGGATATCTATCTGATACTCGCAACATGTTTAGCTGCAAATTATCATGGCAATATTATATCGGCGCATTTAACTTTTATGCCTCTTATATTACTCGTACCCATGCCTTCAACGCTTCATCAGGAGAATATTTCACGAATCGCAGCAACTATAGTCTGCAAGTCGGATGGGCGAACGCCGACTGGAATTTAAGACTAACGGGTAATAATATCTTCCGAACACGTTATGACGGGGGTTGGAGCGTATTGACTACACCATTGTATAATCGACAAGTTGTGTCATACAATGGTAATTATCGAGCTTCACTCTCTCTTTCTGCCACTTATACTTTTGGTTATGGCAAACAGGTGAAACGCAACAACGAAGTTGGTGCTCAATATGGGACATCTTCCGCTATCCTTGAGTAAACCTCATTCAAAGCAACAAAAGATAAGCTTTTAATGCCTGTAAAATCAAAATCTTTTCCATTTATCCGACAACGTGATGCCATGCAATGTGGTGTCGCCTGTCTTACAATGATTGCTCTAAAATTTGGCATCCATTGTACCTTAGAGGATGTTGAAGAAATTTGTGTTGCATCATCTGAGGGAGTTTCATTAAAAGCAATCGCAGATGGGGCTAAATCATTAGGTTTAAAGACTATTTCTACTAAATCATCTATCAACCATTTAGTTGAAATGGATACGCCTTGTGTATTACATTGGGACCAAAAGCATTTTGTAGTTTTATATCATATTGATAAAAATGGCACACGTTTTTGGATAGCGGACCCAGCTAAGGGGAAATACAAGATATCAGCGGACCAACTTCAATCACATTGGATATCAACAACAGTAAACAACAACGCTGCTGGCATTGCAATATTCTTTTTAAATTCCTTCGACAATTCTTTTGACCATCAACAAAGAACATTTTTCAGTCTTTCAAATCCGAATCAAGGATTAAAATTCCTTTGGAAATATATTATTAGATACAAACACTATTTTATCCAAATATTACTTGCATTGTCTCTTGGGTGCGTACTACAAATGCTCTTTCCTTATTTAACACAGCTTATCGTAGATAAGGGCATCGGAGAAGCTAACATAAAGTTGATATGGATAATTTTAATCGGTGAAGTTGTCATTTTATTTGGGCGAACATCAACAGATTTCATACGTCGCTGGATCACCCTTCATATTTCTATGCGTATAAATATAACCTTAATCAGTGATTTCTTTGTAAAACTCCTTAAATTGCCAATGCATTTCTTCGATTCGCGACAAATCGGAGATTTAATGCAACGCATTTCTGATCACACTAGAATACAAAATTTTTTAACGGGGCAACTTTTAGGTACCATGTTCTCCGTTGTGTCTCTTACATTTCTTAGCTTTCTACTTTTGTCCTATAACTTAATCATATTTTCTATTTTCATAGCTGGAAGTACAATTTATGCTATATGGGCCCTTACTTTTCTGCATAAAAGGAAGATTATTGATTATGAAATATTTGAACAGTTTGCAATAAATAAAAGTAAAACTTATCAATTCATATCCTCACTTATTGAAATTAAACTACATAATTGTGAAGATAGACGAAGATGGGATTGGGAGAATACTCAAGCCAATCTCTATGAGATCCAAATGCGTGCACTTAAGCTTCAACAAACACAAGAGGCCGGTAGTATTTTTATTAATGAGACTAAAAATATTTTTATTACTGTAATCGCAGCTTACTCTGTAATCGAAGGAGATATTAGTCTTGGAGTCATGATGGCTATACAATATATAGTGGGGCAATTGAATTCCCCTATAGAACAACTCATGGGTTTTTTATATGCCTTTCAAGATGTTAAAATTTCATTGGATCGCATAGACGAAATTCATCGTAGACGAGATGAAGATGGTATTAGTAAAATAGATCTTGTACCTAATTCATCACCTGAAATTACTTTCTTCAATATAGATTTCAAATATGACCCGCATAGCATTACTAATATTTTACAAAATATAAATATCAAAATTCGCCCATCACAAATTACTGCAATCGTAGGTGAGAGTGGAAGTGGAAAGTCAACACTAATTAAATTAATGTTGGGGTATTATAATATCACTAACGGTGATATCTTAATCAATAACACTTCAATTAATAATACCAACCACCGTAAATGGAGAAGCCTTTGCGGTGTAGTAATGCAAGAAAGTTGTATATTTTCAGACACAATTGCAAATAATATTGCAATTAGCAAAGAGACTCTAGATAAAGATAGACTTCTATATGCTGCATCTATTGCATGTATTAAGGAATTCATCGAGTCTCTCCCTCTAGGTTTCAACACACTCATTGGACAAGATGGTTTAGGTCTTAGTCAGGGGCAGAAACAGCGGATTTTAATTGCCAGAGCTATATACAAGAATCCATCAGTAATTTTCTTTGATGAAGCGACCAATTCGTTAGATGCAGAAAATGAAATAAAAATTATGCGAAATTTACAAGTTTTTTTCAAAGATAGAACAGTTGTTATTGCCGCACATAGGCTTTCAACAGTTAGAAATGCAGATCAAATAATAGTTTTAAACAAAGGAACAGTAGTGGAATCTGGAACACATGACGAATTAATTAATCTAAAAGGAGTATATTATAATCTAGTCAAAAACCAACTCGACATTAATCAATGAATAATACTTGTGATGATTCCAAACATTCTGAGAAAATGCAAAAAATAATAAACACTCCACCATCATTCATAATCAGATGGGGTATTTTGATTATTATTATTATTATTTCCTTAATTGCCTTGGGTCTATGCACTCTCTCTTTTCTACTCCCTTTTTAATATAGGAACGAACAAAAGCGAGATGATTGGCCGTAAAGCCAATCATCCCGATGTATTATATTCAAATTATATCAGTTGTGGTTATTTCACGTAGCGGGCGTAATCGGCGTTGCGCATGTCGCCGGTTTCGTTGAAGGCGTTGTGGAATGCGAAAGCAGCCTCGAGGGTGTGAGGTGTCTGGCCACCCTTGCCGAGCTTGAGATAATCCATCAGCAGCTCTTTGTACATGGGGTGAGCGCAATTTTCGATAATCTTCTTTGCGCGATCCACTGGGTCAAGGCCGCGAACGTCGGCGATACCCTGGTCGGTGACAATCACGTCAACCGAGTGCTCGGAGTGGTCGGGGTGAGCCACCATAGGCACGATATTGCTTATCAGTCCACCCTTAGTGACTGAGGGGCATGAGAATATTGAAATGTAAGCGTTGCGTGTGAAATCGCCTGAGCCACCGATACCGTTCATCATCTTTGTGCCAAGCACGTGGGTAGAGTTGACTGAGCCGAAGATGTCGGCCTCAAGCGCAGTATTCATGGCAATCACGCCAAGACGACGTATTACCTCAGGATTGTTGGACAGCTCGGCGGGACGCATCAGGATTTTGTCGGCAAACTCACTCATGTTGGGGAAGAATTCCTTCTCAGTGTCGTCGCTCAGTGTCATAGAGCAAGTGGAAGCAAACACACATTTGCCTTTACGCATCAGCTCAAGCACAGCGTCCTGCATCACCTCGGTGTACATCATGAAGGGGGGTATCTCGGGATTCTCGCCAAGGTCGTAAAGAACTGCGTTGGCCACATTGCCCACACCCGACTGCAGAGGTAGGAACTCTTTGGGTATACCACCTTTGCGATACTCGTTGAGCAAGAAAGCTACCACATTTGCGCCAATCTGCTTTGACACCTCATCGGGTGCGGTGAACGACTTCACGCCATCGAGTGAGCGGGTTTTCACAATGCCCACCACTTTGCTGGGGTCAACTTTCAGCACCGGAGAACCCACACGATCCTTGGGGCTGTAGATGGGTATCTCGCGGCGGTAAGGGGGATCGAGTGGCATATATATGTCGTGCATTCCGTGGAGAGCAGTGGGAAGAGCTTCATTGAGCTCAATAAATATTTTCTTTGCGAGTTTCGCGTAGGTGGGTACATTGCCCACGCCTGTGCCAAGTATCACCTCGCCGTCGGGTGTGATCTCGGCGGCCTCGATAATGGCGTAATCCATGTCGCCATAGAATCCATATCGAAATTCCTGTGCCATCTCCGACAGGTGACGGTCGGTGTAGTGAGCGTCGTGAGAGTTGATGCGCTTACGCAGATCGGGTACATTCTGATAAGGCGCGCGGCGATCGATGGCGTTGGCGCGCGACAATACGCCGTCAACGTGGTCGCTCGTCGAGGCGCCTGTGAAAATGTTTACCTTGAAGGGGCGACCTTCAGCATGTTCTTTTTCAGCCTTCTTGGCCAGTGCCTCAGTGATTGCTTTGGGAGTGCCGGGGGCTGTAAACCCCGACAAGCCAAGGGTATCGCCATTGTAGATCATGGCGGCTGCCTCTTCGGCTGTGATATAGTTAAATGCCATTGGTATAGAAAAATGGGTTATGATTGGTTGATTTTTCTTTGTCGGTTACTCGCTTTTGAGTAATTTTGTGCAAAATTAAGTATTTTTCTTGAATTGCCACAATGCTTGTAGGCAGTTTTTTCACAAACTCAACACGATTGTGCATTCTTAATGCAATATGTCAGAAATTAATATACAACATACTGAGTCAACGGAGCCTAACCGCTTGCTGTATATCGAAACCTACGGTTGCCAGATGAATGTAGCCGATTCAGAAGTGGTAGCATCGATAATGGGTGTGGCGGGCTACGACATCACCGATTCTATCGAACGAGCCGATGCCGTGCTGCTCAATACCTGCTCAATACGCGACAATGCCGAGCAGAAAATCATTTCACGCCTTGAATATCTTGCTTCTTTACGACGCAAGCGTGGAAAGAAGTCTCGCCTTATCATCGGCGTGATAGGGTGCATGGCCGAGCGTGTACGCGATTCACTAATCAATGACCATGGTGTTGACCTTGTGGCGGGTCCCGACGCATACCTCTCGCTACCCGAGCTATTCGCAGCAGCCGAGGCCGGGGAGAAAGCCATCAATATCGACCTAAGCACCACCGAGACTTACCGCGACGTGCTGCCACGCCGTTTGGGGGGTGCCAAGGTGAGTGGTTTCGTAAGCATTATGCGCGGATGCAACAACTTCTGCTCCTATTGTATAGTGCCCTACACCCGCGGACGCGAGCGCTCGCGCGAGCCACAAAGCATACTCAACGAGGTGGCCGACCTGCGTTCACGCGGCTTTAAAGAGGTAACGCTCTTAGGGCAGAACGTCAACTCATATAAGCACAACGAAGTTGATTTCCCCGCGCTGCTGGAAATGGTGGCAAAGGAAGCTCCAGAGATGCGCATACGATTCACCACCTCCCACCCCAAGGATATGAGCGACCGCACCATCGAGGTGATGGCGCAATACCCCAACATCTGCAAGCACATTCACCTCCCGGTGCAGTCGGGGAGCAACTCGGTACTCAAAGCCATGAACCGAAAATATACCCGCGAGTGGTATCTCGACCGCATACGTGCTATCCGACAGCGACTGCCTCAATGCTCCATCACCACCGACATGTTCACCGGATTTCACAACGAGACTGAGGAAGATTTCCAACTCACCCTCGACCTTATGCGCGAGGTGGGATTTGACGCCGCCTTCATGTTTAAATACTCCGAACGCCCTGGAACACTGGCAGCAAAAACGATGCCTGACAATGTGCCCGAGGAAGTGAAGATCGACCGACTCAACCGCATGATAGCGCTACAAAATGAGCTGTCGCTCGCATCCAATCAGCGAGAAGTGGGGCGCACGGTCGACGTGCTCATCGAAGGAGTGGCCAAGCGCAGCAACGACCAGATGGTAGGACGCACCGAGCAGAACAAAGCCGTAGTGGTGGGTCGCGGCAATGCCAATGTGGGTCAGACTGTCAAAGTGCATATCGACAAGGCCACATCGGCAACTCTGATCGGCACAATCGTTTCATAATACACCGTCACATCATCCACTACACAAAATGGCTGAATTTTCACTCGATCTCACACCGATTACGTGGGTCTTAATGGGCATTGCGCTTTTTGCGGCATTGGTAATTATGATTTTTTACCGACGCAAGATAGCACGTGTATATCGATATTTCTTAACTTGCGAGACATATGCCACAGAGAGCCAAGCAACATCACCAGGGGTATCAGTGATAGTGTACTGTAACGGTGAGGCTCAGGCACTTAAATCGCTGCTCACACAGCTGCTGGAACAAAAATACGACGGTGAATATGAAGTGACAATAGTCAACGACGGTTCAAATGAAGATGTAAAAGATGTGTACAATCTGCTGTCGTCAAATCACAAGAACTGCAACCTCACTTTCATCCCACAGGACGCTCACTATCTGAGCCATCGCAAATTGGCGATCACGTTAGGCGTGAAAAGCGCCCGACACGATTATGTTCTTATTCTCGATGCATCATCGCACCTTAATGGCGATAGATGGCTCAGTGGCATGGCTCGCCACTTTGCCCAAGGGAAGGACGTAGTGATCGGTCAGGCTCATTACGACCCTGAGGATGACTGCGGTGTAGGCGCGCAGCGACGTGCCTTCGACATGGCATCGGAGGGAGTAACCTACTTATCTGCTGCGCTTACGGGGCATCCGTATCGCGGCCACGCATCCAATATTGGTTTTGCTCGCCAGCTATTTTTCAACACCAAGGGTTTTTCACGGTCGCTCAACCTTCATTCAGGTGAGGATGACATGTTTATCAGTAGCATTGTCACCCCTGACAACTGTGGTGTTGAGCTGAGTGAGGCTACCCAGGTCACGGTTGACACCTCCAAGCCGCGTAATCATCACCGCCGCTGGAAGCGGTCACACATGTTCACCGGGCGAAAGGTTATGAAGCGCTCGCGCATGATGATGGGATTTTATTCATCAATGATTTGGGTTGGCACCCTCAGCGCTGTTGCTTCGATTGCCATTACCCTACCTTACAATTTCATACCCGCAATATCGATGTCGGTTGTCGGAATCGCCGTGTGGATTTTGATTTGCAACACATGGCGGCAAGCAATCTACGCCCTCACGGGGCGGTCAATGTGGATTGCCATTCCATGGATGGTGCTTACACAGCCCGTGTATAATCTGTGTTACCGCATTGCATCCATACGCAACAACCGTGACAACTACACCTGGACCCTACCACGCAGTTAAGAGCCTGTCAATTGCGCTTGAGGTGGTCGACATAAGCGTCAATCTTGTGCAGCTCCGAAGGTATATTAATATGCTGTGCGCAGTCTGACAGACAACCACCGCAACCTATGCAATGGTCGGCCTGACGACGCGGCTCCACTTTGCGTTCATACCCTACCAGAAATGCGCGTTTAGCCTTTTCGTATCCCGGAGCGTTGGGCGATTCCACAATGTTGCCATCGAGCAGAGCTTTGTTGTAATGAGCGAAAATGGTGGGAATATCCACTCCGAAGGGGCATGGCATACAATATTTACATTCGGTACATGGCACTGACGGGTAGTTGAGTAGATGCTGGGCAACTTCCTGCAGAAACGCAGTCTCATCATCGGTAAGTGGCTCAAGCGACGAGTAAGTAGCCACATTCTCCTCAATATTCTCCATCTTGGTCATGCCGCTTAACACGGTGAGCACTTGTGGTGGCGTGGCGGCAAAGCGGAAAGCCCATGCTGCCGGAGTGTCGTCGGGCCTTCGCTGTTTCATTTGCCCAAGCACATGGTTGTCAACCTTAGCTAAACGGCCTCCAAGCAGGGGCTCCATTATCACTGAGGGTATGTTGCGCTTAGCCAGCTCGTTGTAAAGGTACTCAGCGTCGGTGTTACGCTCATTGCTCTTCTTGGCATCTTTCCAATCAAGATAATTTAGCTGAATCTGTACGAAATCCCACTGCACCTCACCTTCGTCATGCATTTTAAGAAGATGATCAAACACCTTGACATCGCCATGGTAAGAGAAGCCCAGATTGCGTATACGACCGCCGTCACGCTCCTTCTTGAGATATTCGAGCATACCATTATCGATAAACCGGGCGTTGAACAGCCCCATTGAGTCGAGTCCATCCTCTGGGCGGTCGCCACCTACGGCATGGAGTAGCAGATAGTCAATATAGTCAGTCTGCAGGTTCTTAAGGGAATCCTCAAACATCTGAACCGATGCCTCGTGCGACCATGTTGATGGGTCGAAGTTGGATAGCTTGGTAGCGATGAAGTATGAGTCGCGCGGGTGTCGGCTCAATGCTTTACCCATTATGGTTTCTGACTTACCCTCACAATAGCGGGGTGATGTGTCATAGTAATTTACGCCCGACTTAAGGGCGAAGTCAACCTGACGGTTCACCTCATCCTGGTCGTACTCATCGCTCCCTTCGATTTTGGGAAGTCGCATACATCCATATCCGAGTATCGACACCTTGTCGCCGGTTGTTGGATTGGTACGCAAAGTCATAGGCCCCAGGGCCTTCTTCTGTGTCTTGGCCTCAGTGGTATTACACCCGGGGAGTGCTACAAGCGCCGTAGATGCGCCGAATATCTTAAGAAATGTGCGTCGGTTCATGGTCATTTAAAGTTCGGCGTGCTGTGCACGTCCATTTACAGTAATAGCGCTGATTGGTGCCACGGGACACAGGTGCTCACATGCCCCGCATCCGATACACTTAGCTGGATTGACTACAGGTCGCTGACGGCCATGCGGACGTTGCGGGTCGACGGCTACCATAGTGATGGCATCAACCGGGCAGTGACGCGCGCAGTTGCCACATGATGTGCCAAAAGCAGCAGCCAGACAGTGGTCGTAATCCACCTCGGCAAGCCCTACTGATACCATTGTGCGCTCTTCGGGCAATAGTGTCACTATCGAACCCGTAGGGCATACTGTGGAACACACGTTACACTCAGGCCTGCAATATCCGTTGAGATAACTCATGGTTGGCATCATCAGTGTGTCAAGCTCGGTCGACGGACTTAGTACCATATTCGGGCATTGGTTGATGCATAGCTGACAAGCTGTGCAATGGTTGGCGAAATTATCCCAGCTTTTTGAACCCGGAGGTGTAATTTTCGCCTTTCGGTTTGGGTCGGTTTTCACATCGAGTTTGGCCAGACCTCCATCAGCCATGTGTTGCGCGGTTGCCACGGCCGCAGTACCGGCTATTAAAGCTCCGGTAACGAGAAACTGGCGGCGGCTCTCCTCATTGGGTTGTACCTTGCGCACATCCTTCTTAGCGCCACTATCTTTATCGGATTTAATGCCGATTGACGCTACTTTCACATGAGCCGGACGACGTGTGAAAGAGATAGCACCCGTTGAGCAGTTGCCGATGCAGTCCATACAGTCAACGCAACGTGTATTGTCAACCCAATGGTTTTTGGTATCTATGCATGATGCCTTGCAACGCTTGCCACACTTACCGCAATTGACGCATTTGTCGGTATCGATCACGATACCGAATACCGACCATCGCGACAGCAGTCCAAGCACGGTGCCAACAGGACATACGGTGTTGCAATACTCACGGCCGCGAACAAAACTCCAAACCGCCAGAATCAGCAGTGTGACAATGGCCACGCCGGCAACTATCATGCTCCATGCATTTGCCCCGTTAACACGGTAGAAGGTGTAAGTTTCAGACACCTCCGACTGTGCAGCAAGCAGATTATTGCCCCAATCGTAGACAGGTGCCACTATCGTGCTTACAATTCGTCCGAAAGCGCTATAAGGAGCAATTACCTTGGCTGCGAATGCCCATACACCACCGGCCATGAGCAGGGCCATGAATACGACCAATATAGCTAAACGTATGCGTGTGTGCGGATTAGCGTATTTGAAACGGTTTTTGCGACGACTCTTTTTCCCGAAAAGCCCGCGAAGCCAGTTAAATCCGTCCTGCATCACTCCCAACGGACAGATTACCGAACAGTAAATGCGCCCCATAAGCAATGTGATTCCCACTACTATCACTATTGCCAGTAGATTGAGGGCAAGAATGGCGGGCACAAGCTGAATCTTGGCCATCCACCCAAACCATGCTCGGGCAATACCCGTGAAGTCGAGAAAAAGCCACATGATGGCGAGTATAAATATCCACGCCAAGGCAATCCTGATGTATTTCAACATGATATCGATTGGTTTAATTTTACGCAAAGATAGCGCAATTTCCCTTCGCTCAGTGGTTAAAAAGGGTTAAGGAGATGATGTCAGGGCTCAACTCACAGAGGCGCGTCGATAAAGGTAGATGGCGATCAACAGGTATATGATATTAGGAATCCACATAGCCACAAGGGGGGAAGTCATACCCGACACTGCGAAACTCGACGTCACAGTCATAAACAATATGTAGCTAAAGCTCAGCACCAGGCCGATACCTATATTCAATCCCATGCCACCCTTTACCTTGCGCGAGGACAGCGACATACCTATTACCGTGAGTATAAAGGCAGCGGCGGTCATAGCAAAGCGGCGGTGATATTCGATTTCAAAATCTTTGATATTAGCCACCCCACGCGCTTTCTGGCGGTCGATATATTCATTGAGCTCAGGCGTGGTTAGCGTCTCATGGTCGTTCTTGGATATAAGGAAGTCGCGGGGTTCAAACGGTATCACGGTATCGAGCACCTTGCCCGTACGAATCTCCTCCCGATTCTCATGGAATGTACGTATGGTATAGTCCTGCACCTGCCATTGATAGAGAGTATCCCACTTAATCACGTTGGCTGTAAGTCGCGACACCAGCTGTTTGTCCTCGTATTTTTCCAACGAAAAGCGGTGTCCTGTTTTGGCTGTGCGGTTGTAAGTGGTCATATAGGCTATTTCGCCGGGTGCCACCTGGAGCATGATGTTGTTGCCTTGCACTATAGCCTTATTCTTCACATATGTGTTGGTGTAATTGATACGCTTCACGTTGGCAGGGGGTATCACATATGCGGCCAAAAGGTAGGTCACCAAGGCGATGACAGTAGCCGACACAAGGTATGGTTTAAGCAGTCGCTTAAAGCTCATGCCCGTGGAGAGCATCGCTATAATCTCGGAATTAGAGGCAAGTTTGGAAGTGAAGAATATAACGGCTATGAATACGAACAGCGGACTGAACTGGTTGGCAAAATATGGGAGGAAGTTGACAAAGTAGTCAAATACTGTGTCGTGCAGGGGTGCCTTGAGAAAAGCATCGAGCTTTTCATTGACATCAAACATGATTGTAATCGCCAAAATCAAAATAATGGCGAAGATATATGTCCCCAAAAATTTGCGGATGATATATCGGTCCAATATGCTCAATACGGGTTTCACAATCGGCGGGTGACTTGTTCGAGTATTTCAGGCTTCCACTGTGCGAAATCACCGGCTATGATATGTTTGCGTGCCTCACCCACGAGCCATAGATAGAACGATAGGTTGTGGATTGAAGCAATTTGCAATGCCAGCAGCTCGTTAGCTATAAACAAGTGACGCAGATACGCGCGCGAATATATACGATCAACTGTCGATGGTCCATCCTCTTGAATTGGAGAGAAGTCGTTGGCCCACTTTTTGTTGCGCATATTCATCACACCATGCGAGGTGAAGAGCATACCATTACGCCCGTTGCGGGTGGGCATCACGCAGTCCATCATATCCACTCCGCGGTCAATGGCCTCAATGATGTTGGCCGGCGTGCCGACACCCATAAGGTAGCGGGGCTTGTCCTGAGGCAGTATATCATTGACTACCTCAATCATTTCATACATCTTTTCGGCTGGCTCACCCACAGCGAGCCCTCCGATGGCGTTGCCTTCGGCTCCGAGGTCGGCCACAAATTGCGCCGACTCACGACGCAAGTCAGGATAAGTCACACCCTGCACTATCGGGAAGAATGTCTGTCGGTAGCCGTATAATCCGGTTGTGTCATTGTAGCGCCTCCATCCGCGGTCGAGCCATCGCAATGTAAGGTCGAGCGATTTACGGGCGTAGTTGTAGTCGGCTGTACCGGGGGGGCATTCGTCGAGCGCCATCATTATGTCGGCTCCTATCACTCGTTGAATGTCAACCACACGCTCCGGGGTGAACAGGTGCTTTGAGCCGTCGATGTGCGAGCGGAAATGAGCTCCCTCCTCAGTGAGCTTACGGTTTTCTGCCAGTGAAAAAACCTGGAAACCACCACTGTCGGTGAGAATCGGCCCGTTCCAGCCGTTGAACTTGTGCAATCCCCCGGCCTCGCGCAGCACTTCAAGCCCCGGGCGCAAGTACAGATGATATGTATTGCCCAATATAATCTGTGCGTGCACCTCAGTGGTTAACTCGGGTATATGCACAGCCTTAACCGAGCCAACAGTACCCACCGGCATAAAGATCGGTGTGAGCACTTCGCCATGATCGGTTGTAATCTTGCCGGCACGAGCATCGGTGCCCGGCGATGTAGCTTGTAGCTCAAAATCCATGCCGCAAAATTACAAAAAACCGCGTCAATCCACAACGCCTAACCCCTTAACATATCACAAGTTTAAAAATCTTTTGATAATTTTGATTCCTTCACGGTGAACAACCGACAACAAATATTTGTTAAATTTTAAAACATTAAACAAACAACATCACATTAACAAAAAATAATTCACACTTATGAACCGTAAAGAATATCTCGAGCGTAGCAATAAAAATCGTCGCACCAACCTGTGGGTAGGAATCGGTGCAATCGTCTTAATAGTTCTCTTGCTGGTATGGCTCACAATGGCCGACCTTTGGGGCGACACCGACGTAGCAGCGATGATTATGCCATTATAATGTGTTTCTATATATTGAATGTTAATTATCAGGGAGTAAATCTCCCATTCTCAAAGCCATATATCAAAAGAATGTCCCGCATCGGCATCCGAGCCGTTGCGGGACTTATCATTCTAAGCGATTTATATCGCAATTATTGACCGAGGTACGATTTGAGCAGACGGCTCTTCTGACCTTTGAGTCGACGAATAGCCTTCTCCTTGATCTGACGTACACGCTCGCGGGTAAGGTCAAACTTGGCGCCTATCTCCTCAAGGGTCATCTCCTGGCATCCTATACCGAAGAACATCTTGAGTATTTCAC
>CAZFEU010000005.1:0-56978 GCA_964517875.1 uncultured Muribaculaceae bacterium
TGTATAATTACTATATTTGCACTGTGTTTTTCATGGTATTAGATTTAAGGTTAAAAAACAGTCGGCTGTCGCGATGACAGCCGACTGTTTTTTTATAGTTCTGATAGATGTGTTTGGGGGGTTAAGTGAGATGCAACTACTGAGGCATTTACCAAGAGGATAGACGCAGTTAGCTTATCAGGGACGATGGCTGGTGTACGTGCCGATATGGCGCTGTTTTTTCTCCTCGAAGATTTCGTCGATGGCAAAGAATATACCGCTCTCTTCCACATCGCCAAACTCATCGTTGATTGCGGTGCCAAACATTTTCATCGTGGGCGAAAGGCTCATGTAAGCGTTGACCAGCGGGGGTATGTTAAAACCGCACGCACGAATGGCTGTGTTAAGAATTTTGTAGTCTTCCTTGAAGTTTTCTCCCACAAACAGGGATTGCATAGCGTCAAGGTTGATGTTGAGTCCCATGGGGGTGATAGGGCGTACAAGCTCCTGATGGTCGGGAAAGTGCTTGTGGAGGAAGTAAAGTATCATGTTCCGGCACTCGGTGGAGTAGTTGGGATACATTGTGACCTTGCCGAAAAGATACTTGATTTCGGGATATACTACTGTGAGTGCCCCAAGTCCATCCCACAAATTGTCAAGGGCATATAGGGCTTTGGCGCCTGCCCGCGACGATTGGTACTCAAGGCGTACGAATGAACGACCCAATTCAATGGTGTAGGGGAGATAGTCCTTGAGAAACAGGTCGGAGAACCTGAACATGTGTGATGTGGCGATGCGAGGTACGCCATTCTCCTTTTTGATGTTGGGGCCTATGATGAAGCGGTAGCCTCCGAGTATAAGATGTGCTTGGGGATCCCATACTATCAGCTGTTCGCATGGAGGATCCATAAGGTCGTAACGGTCGATATCACAGTCCTTGCCGGTGCCACCACCGGCTGCGCGGAATGCGATTTCGCGCAGACGCCCTATCTCTTTCATTGTGTAGGGGGCGTTGTGGGCGTTTACCACGTATATGTCATTTCCCCCCTTGTTGGTGGTGCGCAACAGGCGTTCCGGGGTGAGCTCGGCTAAGATCAGCTCTTCAGGCACAGGGTCAATAACGCGTTGGTTCATCTTTTCTTGGTGGATTTATAGAGTGCTTCAGCGGGTATTTCGCTTCGCAGTGAGTAGCAGCGCTGGCGCAGCATGTCGATGGTTGATTGGGCTTCGCGGCCCCCTTTAAGCTCTTGCCAAGGTATAGGTGAGCCGAAGATGGCGTTGAGGTTTTCCCCTTCCTTGATAAAAACCTCGCGCGGTAGTCGAATCATCTCGATGTTGAATTTCAACCCCAAGCGCATGCGGTTGCGTGCGAAGTTGTAGAAGAATGCGGAGTTCTGTCCGTCAAAATAAGCTGGTACTATATCTCGTTGATGCTCGATGCACTTGTTGACAATCGACCGTTGCCAGGGCAAGTCGGCGATGACACCTTTCTTTCCCTTGCGCGATACGAGTCCGGCAGGGAAGATGATAAGGGGGCGATCGCCGGCAAGGGCCTCGTCGAGCTTGCGGATGGCGTCGCGTCCCTGGCTGCCAAATTTGTTGACCGGCAGAAAAACCGGGCGTAGGGGGCTAATTGCCATAAGCAGGTCGTTGACCACAAACCATGGTTCACAACCCATGCGGCGTGCCACAATGTCAATCATGGCCATGCCGTCGAGTCCACCCAATGGATGGTTGCACACTATCACTATGCGCGGGTTTGTGGGGTCGAGGTTTTCAACGCCATACTCCCTGAGAGTGATGCGCAGATGGTCGATTACGCCATGACAGAAGTCGGAGCCCTCCTTGCCATCGTTGACGCACAGCATTTCATTGAGGCGGTCCTCACACACGATGCTCGACAATTTGCGGATGGCAAAGCGTGGTATGTATCGATAGTGGCGCGGTAGCTTCTTACGTAGCACCTCATCGACATCAATCCGTATCATTTGGCGCGGTTAACCTGGAATCGATTTACGCCGTCGCGTAGGAAGGCTACGATCTGGTTGGCGGCGGCTATGCCGGCGTTAATGTTGGCCTCAGCGGTCTGCGCACCCATCTTTTTGGGCGTAAAGAATACTCGCCCGGCGAATCTATCAAGCAGCAGATCGGCGTTGTCGGGGCGGATGTCGGCCACATATTTAAGGTCAGGGCGATCGGCCAGAGCTTTGGCCAAGCCATCTTCGTCAATCACTTCCTTGCGGGCGGTGTTGATGAGCACTCCACCTTTGGGCATAAGTGTGATCAGGTCATATCCTACCGAACGGCGTGTCTCCTCGGTGGCGGGTATATGCAGCGATACAAATTTGTTGTCGCTGTAAAGGTCCTTTACAGAGTGGATGGGCTTCACTCCTGAGTCAATCATCACCTGGTCGGGGCAATAGGGGTCGAGGGCGCTGACATTCATGCCAAACCCCTCGGCTATTCGTGCCACATTGCGTCCTACCTGTCCGAAGGCGTGGATTCCGAGTGTTTTATCCTTTAGCTCGGTGCCCGAAGTGCCGTCGTACATATTGCGAACGGCCATGACGGTGATGCCAAACACGAGTTCGGCTACAGCGTTGGAATTTTGGCCGGGTGTGTTCTGAACCACCACATTATGTGCGGTGGCTTCAGACAGGTCTATATTGTCGTATCCTGCTCCGGCGCGCACCACGATCTTAAGGTTCTTGGCGGCGTCGAGTACTTCTTTGTCGACCTTGTCGGAGCGCACTATCAGAGCGTCGGCATCGGCCACGGCGGCAAGCAGCTGTGACTTGTCGGTGTACTTTTCAAGGAGCTCGAGGGTATAGCCTGCCTGCTCTACCTCCCGGCGTATCCCTTCAACAGCAACTGCTGCGAAGGGTTTCTCGGTTGCTACTAATATTTTCAAGGGTGATGATTTTTCAGAGGTAAATTTAATGGATGAGTCTGCCGGAGCAGTATCAATGTGTCTCTTCGAAGTCTTTCATGGCCTGGATGAGAACCTGGACACTCTCCATGGGCAGTGCATTGTAGAGCGATGCGCGGAAGCCACCCACTGATCGGTGCCCCTTGATGCCTACAATGCCGCGCTGCGAGGCAAATTCCACGAATTTGCTCTCAAGCTCCTTGTATTCGGGTCGCATCACGAAGCATACGTTCATTATAGAGCGGTCGGCGGGATTGGTAACAGTTCCCACGAACATCTTTGAGTTGTCGATAGCGTCGTAAAGGGCATTGGCCTTGGCGAGGTCGCGGCGCTCAAGCTCTTTGATGCCACCGAGCTGCTTGTAGTAGTTGAGTGTCTGGAGTGCGGAGTAGATGGGTAGCACGGGAGGGGTGTTGAACATCGAGCCCTTATTTACGTGGGTCTGATAGTTGAGCATCGTGGGTATTGGGCGGTCAACATGGCCAAGTGCGTCATCCTTTACTATGACGATGGTTACTCCGGCGGGGGCGAGGTTCTTCTGAGCTCCGGCGTATACAGCGATGTATTTGCTGAAATCGATGGGTCGCGAGAAGATGTCAGATGACATATCGGCCACCAGGGGCACGTTTACATCAGGGTCATAGCGCATCTCGGTGCCATAGATTGTGTTGTTGGTGGTGATATGGAAGTAGTCGGAGTCGTCGGGCACGGTGTAGCTTGTGGGGATGTATGTGTAGTTGGCTTCCTTTGAAGAGGCTACTACGTCTACGTCGCCAAAAAGTCGGGCCTCCTTGATGGCGTTGCTGGCCCATGTGCCGGTGTCGAGATATGATGCTTTCTTCTTCATCAGGTTGAAGGGTATCATGCAGAATTGCAATGATGCTCCTCCGCCGAGGAAAAGTACACTATATCCTTCAGGAATGTCAAGAAGCTCCTTGACAAGTGATGTGGCTTGGTCGATTACTGCCTGAAATTCCTTGCTGCGGTGTGAAACTTCGAGGATTGACAAGCCGGTGTCAGCGAAATTAAGCACGGCATCGGCAGTGTTGCGGATGGTGTAGTCGCTCAGTATTGATGGACCGGCGTAGAAATTATGCTTTTTCATCTTTCAGATAAAGTTTGTTGTGTTTTATGGTGCAAAAATAACCAAAAAAAGCAAAAATCGGAAATTTTTGTGCTATTGCCTGATTATACTTTAACCGGGTTGGTGCAATGGTCTAAAAAAGTCATGCGAGATCATGGTGGAAGTGGCCGAAAGATGCGACATGGCAATGTCGCTGCGCATGTTGTCGGCCAATGATAATGAGGGGTCGCTGATAGTGTAGATGGCTGTAAATCCTGCTTCGAGCAGTTGTTGCTGGTGATCTGTTTGTCCGGCCACGGCAATAACTGGTATATGGGCTTTTAGTCCGTGTTGAAGCACCCCTAACGGGGCTTTGCCGCTGAGTGTCTGGAGGTCGATATGCCCCTCCCCGGTGATGATGAGCTGTGCTCCCTGGATAATTGTGTCAAAGTGGATTGTGTCGAGTACTACATCAATTCCGCGCTTGAGATTGGCGTGCAGTATCGCTACAAGTGCCGCTCCAAGTCCACCGGCAGCTCCGGCTCCTGGTAATGAAGCAATATCCCTCCCGGTGATAGTGCGGAGAAGTTCACCGTAATTTTGCAACCCGACATCGAGGACCTCTATCATTGTATCATCGGCTCCTTTCTGCCTGGCAAACACTCGGGCTGCACCGTTAGGGCCATGAAGCGGGTTGTCTACATCACAAGCCACATCGACAGAGCATAGGCTAAGTCGCTTGTCGAAGTTGTCGAGGTTGATTTTGGCCACTTGTGGCAGGGAGCTTCCTGAGCCAGGCAGCTCATTGCCGTAGATGTCGTAGATGCGGGCACCTAAGGCGCGGAGCATGCCCAACCCTCCATCGTTGGTGGCGCTGCCGCCGATACACATTATTATATGTCGGCATCCGCGGTTGAGTGCGTCAACAATCATTTCACCTACGCCGAATGTCGAAGTGTTCATGGGGTTGCGAAAATGTGGAGGCACGAGCTCCAGTCCGGCAGCCTGAGCCATTTCGATGATGGCTGTATCGGCTGCTATGCCGTAATGAGCCAAGACACTGTAGCCTAAAGGTCCTTGCACATTGACCTCAACCAGTTGACCATTCATTGCTCCGATAATCGCTTCGGTAGTGCCTTCACCGCCATCGGCAATCGGCACTTCTAACACATCGGCTGATGGTATGACCGAATGGATGCCATTGGCAATGGATGCTGCCACTTGTGCCGACGTTAGCGATCCTTTCATTGAGTCGCTTGCCACTACTATCTTGGGATTCATTGCCGTGGTCAGATAAGCTGGTCGGGGGCATAATCGCGGCTGGCCGGAGTGCCAATAAGATTGTCCCACTCCATGGGTGAAATACCTGTGCCGGGGCGTTTGACGGTGAGGTTTTCGGCAGTTAAAAGTTCCCCTTTTTTTATAGGCCGCGCGGCTACTATGCTTTTGCGGGCTACATCGCGATTTGAGGCTTCGACATCTGTGACGATCTTTTCTGACTGTCCCATCACCTCCTCCACAACACCGATTTTGTCCACCATTTCTGCAAGTTCGTCGCAGGTGAGTGACGCTTTATGGTCGGGGCCTGGCAGCGAACGATCAAGGGTGAAATGCTTCTCAATCACACGTGCGCCCATGGCCACAGCCGTCAGGGGCACGATAATACCTTGCGTATGATCGCTGTAACCCACGGCTCCGGGGTTTAATTGCTTGAGCGTGAGCATAGCACGGAGGTTTACGGCATCGTATGGGGTGGGGTATTGCGTTGTACAGTGCAGCAGTGTGATGTGGGATGCAGGAATGCCGTTGGAGGTGAGTACATCCATGGCCTGCTTAACCTCAGTAAGGGTCGACATGCCGGTCGACATAATGACCTTCCCTTGCTTGTGGGCAATATGGCGCAGATAGGGGAGATTGGTAATCTCTCCCGACGGTATCTTCCAGTAGTCCATTTTGAGGGAGGCGAGGAAGTCAATCGACTCGAGGTCGAAAGGGGTGCTCAGGAATCCTATGCCATGATGCTGGCAACACTCTATCAGACGCGGATAGTCGCTTTCGATAAGCTGCAGCTTTTCGAGCATTGCAAGCTGTGTGGTGGCAGCAGTGTTGCGCCGCTGATAGTCGGCGGTCGATGCCGTGGCTGTAACAAGCTTGGCGGGGTTGAAAGTCTGGAATTTCACATAATCGGCTCCGGCCTCGGCTGCGGCCTCAATCATGCGCATGGCAAGATTGATGTTACCATTATGGTTTACTCCGGCTTCTGCTATGATAATAGTGCGCTTCATGAGCTTAATTCTTTACGATTCGGGCGGGTGAACCTACATATGTTCCAGGCTCGGCGATGTCGGTGGTGACGGTTGATCCGGCACCTATTGTGATGTTGCGACCTACAGCTACACCGTTGACTATTGTGGCGTTGCTGCCGATAAATGTGGCTGAGCCTATGTGGCAATCGCCGTTGACCATTGCTCCGGTGGATACATGGCAGTGGTCGCTTACCACGGCATCATGTTCTATTGCGCTCAGGGTGTTGATTATGACGTTTCGTCCGATTTGTGCGCCAGCGTTGACGCAGGCTCCCGACAGTATCACGGTCCCTTCACCGATTGTGGCTGAGGAGGCCACAGTGGCGCTGGGCGCTATTATCGTGGCCAAACGGCCGTTTAAAGATGTAATGTGTTTGAACAAGCTGATACGCCTATCGGGATTTTTAATAAATCCGAGGGTGATGATAAAGTCAAATTGATCAACGAAGCGGTAGATGTCGTCGTCATTACCAATAATGGGCACCCCCGACACTGGCTCTCCATCGGGATAGCTGGGGTCAATAATACCTTTGATGGCCAGCTTAAGCTGATGGCATACCTCGATGACGCTTTTGCAATGTCCGCCACCCCCTATTAGTATCAGTGGTCGGTTCATTGGTTGTATATGTTCGATTTGTATTTCGCGAGATTCTCGGGCTTTGTAAACCAGTCGATTGTTTCTTTCAGACCCTGCTCCAGTGAATATTGGGGTCGCCAGTCGGTAAGGGTGGTGATCAGGGTATTGTCGCCACATAAACGGAAAACTTCACTCTTTGACGGACGTATGCGCTGAGGGTCGGTGACGTAGTTGACATCGGCATCCATTAGTTGCGCTATGGTGCGGAGAGTGTCGCCCATCGACACCTCAGTGCCGGTAGCGATATTGATGTCGCGCCCCTCTATGCCATCGGCTTTTGCCAAGGCTATGAATCCGCGGCATGTATCGTTCACGAAGTTGAAGTCGCGTGTGGGTGTGAGGTCGCCTACCTTGATTTCACGCGCTCCGTTGGCTATCTGGGTAATGATGGTAGGTATTATGGCTCGTGCGCTCTGTCTGGGACCGTAGGTGTTGAACGGACGGGCTGTTACAACCGGCAAGTCAAAGGCGTTGTAAAAGCTCTGAGCTATGGCATCGGCGCCTATCTTGGTGGCGGAGTAGGGTGATTGGGGTTGGCGGGGGTGCTTCTCGTCGATTGGTACATATTGGGCTGTGCCGTAGACCTCGCTTGTGGAGGTGACGATAATGCGGCGCACCCCACAGTCGCGTGCTGCCTGGCACATATTGAGTGTGCCCTTGATGTTGGTGTCGACGTAGCTGTCGGGGGCGATATAGCTGTAAGGGATGGCTATAAGGGCGGCGAGGTGAAATACTGTGTCAATACCTTGAGTGATGTGACGGCAAAAGTTGGGGTCACGCACATCGCCACACACCACCTCAAGCTGGGGATGATGAATATCTTCGAGCCATCCCCAATTGTTAAATGAGTTGTAGTAGGCGAGGGCTCGCACCTTGGCTCCTACGGCCAATAGGGCTTCTACCAGATGTGAGCCGATAAATCCGTCGGCTCCTGTGACGAGTACATGTCGGTTGAGCATATGATATAGTGTGTGGATTTTACGATGATGTCAGTTATAGTGATGAGAATGTGCGATGTCGCCGCAGATAAAACTGTGTCAATATGTCGGGCCGTAGTTTCAGCGGGTTCGTTTCGCCAGGAATGAGTGTTGGGGTATAATTGCGGCGCATGCGTCGGAAGTCGTTGTGAGCTTGGATGATAGCCCTGGCATTACCCCATTCCAGTGTAAGGGTGAATTTTGTAAAGGCTATGGCATCAAGTAGACGTCGCTTCAGTAGCGTGCGTTTCCCTTGCTTTGGTGGTAGATTCTTGTGGAGCAGCAATAGATTGTTGCGGAAGTTGAGGTATGTTTTCTTGGGGTTGGATGCAGGCAGGCTTCCTCCCCCCAGGTGATATACAATACTTTGAGGTACAACGGCAATACGATGCTGACCATTGCGCCGCATTCGCCAGCAAAGGTCGATTTCCTCCATGTGGGCGAAAAAGTCGCGGTCGAGCCCTCCGAGATCGATGTAAATTTGCGAGCGAACCATTAGGGCGGCTCCGGTGGCCCAATCGATGTCGATGATGGTGTCGTACTGACCTTGGTCGGGTTCAACCACGTCGAATATGCGGCCACGGCAATAGGGGTAGCCGTTGCGGTCAATGAACCCACCACTTGCTCCGGCATATTCAAATAGCGTTGGCGCCCGGTAGCTTAATATTTTGGGCTGACAGGCCGCATGTTGGGGGTGTGATTCCATGAATTGATACAGTGGCTCAATCCATCCGGGGGACGGCGCAACATCGGAATTCAGAAGTATGGTGTATTGGTAGTTGGTATCTGCGATGGCGCGATTATAACCCTCGGCAAATCCATAATTCTCAGGGTATGCTATGACCTTTACGTCAGGAAACTCGTCGCGGAGCACTTTGATAGATGTGTCGGTGCTACCGTTGTCGGCAACTATCACATCGGCCAGTGTGGCGTTGGTGTTGGCAGCTACCACCGGCAGAAACTCACGCAGTAGCGTAGCTCCGTTCCAGTTTAATATTATTACTGCTATCGGTTTCATTTCGTGGTGGATAGGATAGTGGGGGTAGCCACGGGTGAATCAACAGGTCGCTTCCAACGCTTGTGGCTCCAAAGCCATATTGAGGGCTCGCGCCGTATTGTCTGTTCGAGCAGATGTGCGTAGGTGTCGGTGATAGACATCGGTGGTTCCTGCGATGCATCGGGGGTAATGAGTCGCATCACTATGTGGTAGTGGCCGCGGCTTGGCTTATGCATGTCCCAATACACCACGGCCATTTTGAGCTTACGGGCCAGAACCTCGGTGCCGGTGATGAACGCGGTTGGCCGGTTGAGAAACATGAGAGGACGAGTGGGGTCGCCTGAACTTGGCTTCTGGTCGCTCATAAATCCGGTGATAGAGGGCATGTTGCTTCGTCGCAGTTCCACGAGGTGTCGCAGCACATTATTTTTAGCGAACGATAGTGGCTGAAATCTACCGCGGAGCTTGAGCATCAGTGAATCAAACCATTTATTGCGCAATGGTCGGTATACCTGGCAGAATTCGGCATCGATGTGTGGCCGGTGCTGGCTCCAAAGAGTAATCGATGGCGCCCACTCCCAGTTGCCTGTGTGGGCGAAGTATGCGGCAATGGATCGTCCTTCACCCAATATTTTGTCAACAATCTCCATGCCCTCGAATGTGAAGCGGCTTCGCATCTGCTCATCGCTGATGTTCATCAGCTTGATGGTTTCTACTATATAGTCGGCGAAGTTGCGGTAGAATTGCCTGGTTATTTTCCGTTTTTCGTCGGGGGAGAGCTCGGGAAAAGATGCGTCAATATGGCGGTCAACTACTTTACGGCGATAGCGTAACACATGGTAAATGAGAAAGTAAAGAACATCGGAGATCGCATATAGCACCCTTAGTGGAAGCCTTGATGCGCACCATAGCAGTGCTTGCACTGGCCAGTATTTCCAGGATCCTTCTACTTTCGTCATAATGCGATTTCTCCTTTCATCTCTCCGCCGGATACCGGCGACAGCAGATTGACGTTGACAATATGGTTATCGAGGCTTGGCTGGGCCGGCTCGATGTATACTTTGATGTAATTATCGGTAAAACCGCTCATTGGCTTCCCCTTGATGGGATGTTCAAGGAGCACTGGGCGCTGTGAGCCGGCGAAATGCCGTGTGAAGGCATCAAGCTTAGTGTCAGATATCTGAGCCATCTCCTTGGCACGCAGGTGCTTTTCTTCTTGGCTCACTACGTGATCAATGCCCAGGGCGCGTGTGCCAGGGCGCTCGGAGTAGGGGAAGATGTGCAGCTTTGTGATATCAAGCGATGCAATGAAATCGCGCGAACGTTCAAACTCATCGCGGGTCTCGCCTCGCGCTCCGGTTATCAGGTCGACACCGATAAATGCATCAGGGATGGCATAACGTATCCGATCTATTCTCCGCTTGAACAGCGCTGTGTCGTAATGTCGGCGCATCAACTGAAGCACGGTGTCGGAGCCGCTTTGGAGCGGTATGTGGAAGTGGGGCATAAATGCCCGGGAACTGGCCACAAAGTCGATAATCTCGTCGGTGAGCAGGTTGGGCTCTATTGATGATATGCGATAGCGCGAGATGCCATCCACGCGGTCGAGCTCACGTATCAGATCAATGAACGAGTCGCTGCGCTCTTTGCCGAAGTCGCCGATGTTGACTCCTGTTATCACTATTTCGCGTGCGCCATCGGCGGCTGCGTCGCGCGCTTGCCCCACGATCTGCTCAATCGTGCCTGACCGGCTGCGGCCTCGGGCGATCGGTATGGTGCAATAGGTGCAATAATAGTCGCAGCCGTCTTGCACCTTGAGAAAGTATCGTGTGCGGTCGCCGCGTGAACATGATGGCACAAATCGACGTAATTCGCGGCTTGACACGACGTTGACCTGGGGCGTGCCCTCGGTGATAAGGCGGTCGATAAAATCTGCGATACGGTCCTTCTGGTCGTTTCCGGCTATTATTGACACGCCGGGGAGCGTAATTGCCTCGTCGCTCTTGAGCTGTGAGTAGCATCCGGTTACAATAATCTTAGCATCGGGATGGCGCTTGGCCATTGATCGGATGTACTGGCGGCTTTTCTTATCGGCAAGCTCGGTAACAGAGCATGTGTTGACTATCACCAGGTCGGGATGTTCGCCGGGTTTGACTCGCCGCACCCCCTTGCTTTCAAGCGATCGTGCTATGGAGGCTGTTTCGGCAAAGTTGAGCTTGCATCCTAAGGTGTGATATGCTGCTGTTAATGGCATTGACTTTATATATATGTGTTTCAAGGCACAAAATTAAGGAAAAATCATTAATTTTGCCAATAGTAGCTGCGGGCATTTTGATCCAACTAATCTGTCTGTTCAGTTGTTAATATCAAAATTAGTTAACCAGATGGAAAGTATGTATGAAATATTGCTCGGTTTACCTCTGTTCAGAGGGGTGAGCCATGAGCGATTGTCGCAGGTGGTGGGGATGACCAAGTTTCACTTCCTGAAATATCTACCGGGTGAGACTATTGTCAATGCCGGTGATCAGTGCACGCATATCAAGTTTATCATATCGGGCGAGGCTCGTTTTACAATAGCCAACCATGATGGACGCTTTGTTGTGTCGCAGACGTTGGCAGCTCCCGAGGTCATAGCTCCTGAATGTCTTTTCGGTACGGTCACCCAATACCCGTGCAGCGGTGTGGCTCTCGCACCTACGGGCATTCTGCAGATTACTAAGGCCGATTACCTGAAGATACTTAATCTCGATCAGATTTTTCTGTTCAATTATCTCAATGTTCTGTCGATGAATGCCCAAAAGGCCACGCAGGGTATTCTTGCCGTCACTACCGGCAACCTTGCTGACCGTATCGCCTTCTGGATTGTTGCATTGACACAACGCCGCGGCACCGACATCACCCTTAGTTGTCGTCAGCGTGATCTGTATTCACTCTTCGGAGTGCAACGCACCTCGCTGATAGCAACACTGGAGTCGCTGCGCGAGCGCAACATACTTACATTCACGCAGAATGAGATTCGTATCAACTCTCGTGAGGCACTTGCTGATATTTTGCAAAACGCCAACGATATGTAGAAGTTTATGCGACTATGCGCAATGTGATAGTAAAATCAGTGGCAATGTGGCGTATGAATACTAAAATATGTTAAAATATTGACAAAAATCCACTAAAACGTTTGGAACCTGAAAAAATAGCTATATCTTTGCATCGTGTTTTTCATGGTATTAGATTTAAGGTTAACTAAGATTGGTTGTCGGGATGACAATCAATTTTTTTTGTGCCTATGTCAAAGAGTTTTGAGGGTTTAAGCCGCGGAGCGGGGCGCCCGACTACGCCGAGCAATTATATAGTGATGTATGCTTAATCCTATGGTTGCGCTCGCTAACGCGGAGCTTACCATAGGCTACCACTAACGCCCTGCGATGCGGAGCTACTGCCTCTCCGAGCACAACTGCCCAATGACCTCCCCAAAAGTAGGGCTGAACCACGGTTCAGCCGCATAACATCCTAACATGCTGGCCTCTGGGCTGTGCCATGGTACAGCTATATGCGATGGCTATCACCCCATGCGCTCAATCATACTATCTGCGGCATAGTTATATTGAGAAAAGCACGCCGAGCTTTCGTGGACCGCCAACCGCCCCAGTCCACCATTAACATTCTTCTGTGAAGATATTTGCTTGATTTAGGAAAAGTAATTATTTTTGCGATGTCAATCGTAGGATTGACTTGTACATTTTAGTATAAAGCGTTTATCAACGCTCATTTGATACACAGAAATCTGGAAAATTTCTTATCAAGGTCAAATGAAGCAGTGATGGATGCCTTTCGATGTGATATATTGCATGTATCTCACTTGGTGGTGATACATTATATTCACATACATGCGTGAGGCTCTAACTGCTCGTTTCATCTTGAAAGGCATTCCAGAGCCTCTGTGTGTGAGACGGGTAGAGATACAGACTCTCACGCTTTGTTGTTTAATAGAATTATGTGAAGCCGACGAGGAGAGGACCGAGGCAGGGACATATCAATATGAAAAGGTTATCTATCTTGTTTTTAATGGTGCTTGCGTGCACCGCGTTGGCCAGTGAAGTTATGGCAGCAAAAAAAGTTGCCGTGTATGCCGAAGGTGACATATCAAAAGATACCAAATCAATTATCTGCTCGTCAGTCCTCGCACGCATGTCGGGCGATAAGAATTTTGAGGCTTATGAGCGTAACTCATCTTTTATCAATGCCCTTAACAAGGAGCAGGATTATCAGACCTCAGGGGAAGTTCCTGAAAGCGAAATCCGTACGGTGGCACAGCGCATGGGCTCAGACTATGTGATAGTGGTCACTACCATCATATCGGACGACGACCATTGCTTCATGTCGGCCAGGATGATTGACCTTGTAACTGGAAAGATTGTCAAGACAGTTGACCTTGACCGGGAGTATACTGGCACTGAGTCTATCAAGGCGATGTCCAACAATATAGCCTATCGTCTGCTTGACTCCAAATCTAAGTAAATCTACTAAGTATATGAAATCACTGATTTACATCTGTCTCACTGTAATATTGGGATTGGTGGGAGCAGCGCCTGCAAAAGCGCAGACTGAAGTCGTGAAGAAAAAGCTGGCTGTTTATGTCACTGGTGACGAGGTGGATGCTAAAGTAAAGAAAGTGTTCAGCTCCAAGCTGGGCACGGCAATTACCTCAAGCGGTCAGTTTGCACTCGTTGAGACAGGACCCGAATTTCTTGCAGCTCTGCAAAAAGAGATGGATCGCCAGACTTCGGGTGAAGTGCGCAATAGTCAGATAGCGGCATTAGGTCAGAAATATGGAGTAAAGGTGGTGGTAGTGGCCGATGTGGTTGATTTTGACGAAGCTTTGTTTGTTGTAGCCCGAAGTATCAACCTCGAAAGCGGCCTTGTGAGCAGAACCATTGATGTGAGTGGCTCGGGCGAAGGATTGCGAAATTTGGAGATACTTGCCCAAAAGGTGGCCAGCGCTCTTTTTGATGGTGTATCGTCAGGGGGCACCACGAATGCTTCCACTCCTACCGGTGGAAACGTTGAGACATTCACAGTTAATGGTGTGACTTTTGAGATGGTGAAAGTTGACGGCGGCTCATTTATGATGGGCTCGTATGAAGGAGACAGTGATGAGCAGCCAGTGCACAATGAAGCGGTGGCTACATTCTATATCGGTAAAACCGAAGTTACACAGCGTCTCTGGACCGCTGTGATGGGTAGTAACCCTTCCTACTTCAGGGGAGAGAACATGCCGGTAGAGAATGTCACATGGTTCGACTGCCAGGAGTTTGTTGAAAGGCTCAGCCGATTGACCGGGAGAATTTTCCGCCTACCCACCGAGGCTGAGTGGGAGTACGCCGCACGTGGTGGCAACCAATCGCGGGGATACACATATAGTGGTAGCAACGATCTTTACCGTGTGGGCTGGTATACGGAGAATAGCGGAGACACAACACATCCCGTGGGGCAGAAGCTCGACAATGAGCTTGGTATTTATGATATGAGCGGCAACGTGTGGGAGTGGTGTTCCGACAATTATAGTGATAACTATAGCAGTCCGCGCAACAGCTCCTATCGCGTGATTCGTGGCGGTGGCTGGAACGGCTCCGCTGCTAACTGTCGTATTGCTAATCGCTACTGCTATACTCCGGGCTATCGGTACAGGAACCTCGGCTTGCGCCTCGCACTTTAAACTTGCAAAAGTAGGGCTGAACCATGGTTCAGCCGCATAACATCCTCGCCTGAAAATCGTTGCTGATAAAGCGGCTGCACCGGGGTGTACCCCTATACTCATATACAACAGTATATCAATGCCTTACAAGTTGATAAAGTGGTTTTGAGGGTTTAAGCCGCGGAGCGGGGCGCCCGGCTACGCCGAGCAATTATATTGTGATGTATGCTTAATCCTATGGTTGCGCTCGCTAACGCAGAGCTTACCATAGGCTACCACTAACGCCCCGCGATGCGGAGTGGTAAGGTTGGCGTATTTTTGCAGATGTGGCGGTAAAGTGTTAGCTTTGTGATGCCATTTGTACAGTATTTTTCCGCAAGAATACCCCTTATGAAATTTTATTCTACGAAACACATAGTTGCTTCGCTTATTGCGTTATGCTTGAGTGTGATAACCGCAGGTGCAGCTTCATCGCAATTGCCGGCCACTCTCGATGACGCACTCAAGATGCTTAAAGAAACCATTGAAAACCAGGACTTTTATTTTCAAATGAGGGAAGGTCGCATCGACTCGCTTAAAAATGTCAGTCATGAAGAGGTGGATTGGAACAAAGCATTAACATACAGCAAGATAGCTGACGAGTATTCGCATTATCAGATTGACTCGGCTATGGTATACTTCAACCGCGCCGCTGACATCTTCTACGCTGAGGGTGACACTGTAAACGCTATGGATTCAAAATTGCGATATGCCACGCTTCTTCACTTCATAGGTGCATCGCATGACGGACTCGAACTTTATGAGTCGTTTGATGCAAAGTCGATGCCCGAGCAACTGAAAGCTACTTACTATCTATGTGGAAATCAGATATATTTTTTCCTTGCGTCAACTTATCCATTGCCACTTCGTCGCCGCGAATTTCTGACACGAGGCGTAGAAGCCACTACCAAAGCGCTTGAAGTGGTGGAAAATCCGTTAGAGGCTGAGTATCTACAGGCTGAGCTTGATTTCCTCAATAAGGACAATGTGGGGGTGATGGCTCATGCTATGAGACTTGAAAGTGTGCCAATGACCCACCCATACTTTGCCCGGTCGGCAAGTATGATAGGCGATTATTATAACATGTATGAGAAAGATGCCGACAAGGAGTTGTATTACAAGACATTGGCGGCGATATCGGATATTCTTACAGCAAATCGCGAGGAGATGGCGCTACAAAGTGTGGGAATGGCGCTCTACGATAGGGGAGACGTGGAGATGGCATATAAGTGCCTGATGGTTTCGCTTGACCATGCGGTTAAGTCGGGCACGAGGGTGCATCTGACCAATACTGCGGAATCGCTCAATGCAATCGCTGACTCTTTCAGCGAGATAGACCAGCGAAAGTTTACGATGTTGACCGCATTGATCATATCTCTTGCGGTAGCTTTATTGGTTATAGTTACCATCCTTGTATTCTTGCGACGAAATATCAAGGCCGAAAAGCGTATCCGCTCGCTCGTGGGTGAGGCGAATATGCAGAAGGAGGCATTTATTTCCCAGTTTCTCAACTTGTGTTCTATTTACATGGAATCGTTGGATGAGTTTTGCCGTATTGCCTCGCGAAAGATTAAGGCAGGACAGGTGGAGGATCTGTATCAGATGATAAAATCCGGGAAAATGCTTGATAAGCAAAATGCACTGTTCTGCGACATTTTCGACCGCGCTTTTACCCGAATCTATCCAACGTTTGTTGACGGGGTTAATGCGCTTCTTCTGCCCGAAAAGAGAATTCACCTTGTGGATCGCCAGCTCTTGAATACCGAACTGCGCATTCTTGCTTTCATGCGGCTTGGCAACGATGACACTTCGCAGATAGCTCGATTCCTGCAACTGTCGCTCAATACCATATACACTTATCGAAATAAGGTGAAGAACAAAGCCATCAACCGCGATACCTTCGAGCAGGATGTGATGAGGATTGCACGGTTTGAATGACCTGTTAGGTAGGAGGTCGATTGAGCTGCCAATTATTGTCGCTGATGTTCTCAAATCAATCGTGGCGCAATCGATGATAACCATATAATAGTTTTATTTTTGTGCGATGTCGGGCTTGTTAAACCTCAAAAATAGTTTATATTTTATCATATAACATATCTATGTAATAAGCATTATATCAAATATATACAAAAATATCCCTTCAAATTTATTTATATTGTAGCTATATTTGCTTGGTGGGTTGTTAAAGGTGCCATATTTTTGCAATGTAAAATTTGATCAGACTCAAAGGAGGCAATAAGTTAGGTTATCATTTTTATGTAATAGATTAGGATTTTGTGATTAAAATTTTATAAGGGTTATTTAGTGTTGAAATTTAGATAATGTTTCATGTTGGGTTAATTTACTAATGTATGTAAAACCTAAAAGTAAGAAGGAGTCATCGCGAGATGATTCCTTTTTCACATGCTGTTTCATGATGTTCAGGGATATCTCATGTTGATAGTTTATTTTGTACTATCAGCTTAAGCTATTATCTTTGCGATGAAAATGAAAATTACAGATTTTCGGTAGATGAAGATATTCACAGCTGAGGAAATAAACGAGATATTCCAATATACACTGAGCACTGAGAGCGTTACCACCTTAGAGCTGATTGAACGTGTCGCCGAGGGTGTTTCGTGTGAGATAGCGGCCAAATGGAATGCATCAAAACCGTTAGCGGTGTTCGCCGGGCCAGATATCAATGGCGCTTATGCGCTTGCGACTTCGCGGCTCCTTGCCGAGCAAGGTTTCAAACCTGAGGTGTTCTTATTTAATATCGGTGGCGATAAGCTCACTGATGATTGCTTGGCAGAGCGTTCGCTGCTAAAAGATGCTCCGGCAGTAGAGCTTGTGGAGATTGATAAGAAGTTTTCTTTACCATTTCTCGATGATTCTTATCTCGTAATCGACGGGCTTTTTGGCATTGACCTTTCACAGCCACTGCGAGGTGGCTTCACCACACTTGTCCAGTATATCAATGAGTCGAATGCTACGGTGGTGTCAATAGATACGCCAAGTGGACTTTCGAGTGAGTGGAATCCCGGTATTGTCAACCGTAACGTGATTCGGGCGCATCTGACACTTGCAATACAGTTTCCTCACCTCTCCTTTTTTATTAGTGACTACAGCGACCTGGTGGGAGAGTGGAAGGTGCTCGACATTGGCTTAAGTTCACATAAGATTCGAAACACTACAGCTTCTTACCACATTGTGGAGCGCGCCGACATCAGGCGGATGCTCACACCGCGCAATCCCGACTGTTCAAAAGCCGACTTCGGCTCGGCGGCGATTTATGCCGGAAGTTACGGCATGATGGGAGCCGCGGTTTTGGCCGGAAAGGGGGCGCTACGTTCGGGAGCAGGCAAGGTGACTATGTACGCTCCCCGCTGTGGGTTCAACATATTGCAGACCTCTATACCTGAGGCTATGTTTCGTGCCGATGCTAATGATTTGGTCATAAGTGAGATAGCACCCGATGGAAAATACACGTCGGTTGCAGTCGGTCCGGGCATAGGCACAAGCGACAGGACTATCCGCGCATTGGAGGGATTTCTTGCGGCTGCAAATAAGCCGGTAATACTTGATGCCGATGCCCTCAATTGTATAGCCGCAAGCCCATCGATGCTCAACTCAATACCGGTTCTATCGATTATCACTCCCCACGCAGGGGAATTTGATCGGCTTTTTGGGGCTCAGTCGTGTATGGATGCCCGACTTCGCAAGGCGATTGAAGTGGCAATGCACTATAAATTCTTCATAATACTCAAAGGTAGATATACTGCCGTAGTGCGTCCAGACGGTAAGATATACTTCAACTCGTCAGGCACACCAGCTATGGCTACCCCCGGGTCGGGAGATGTGCTGACCGGGGTGCTGAGTGGATTTATGGCACAACCGTTCTCACCTGAATACAGCTCGATACTTGCCACCTATATTCACGGAGTCGCAGGAGAACTGGCCGCAGAGGAGCATGGAACGTACGGTGTGACTGCCGGCGACATTGCCGACAAGATCGGATGTGCCATCAAGCAGATTATGACTAAACCTTCACGATGATGAAAACTATACTCACAATATCTTTAATGGCGCTGTTGTCGGCTGCAGCCGGTTCGTTAGGTGCACAGAATACACAGAAGTTATCGGCCACCAAGGCCAATGACTATGCGCTGGTATATACGCTGCCTAATACAGTGCTCGACATAACCATAGAAACAGAGCACATTGAAAAGGAGCCGGGTGAGCTCGCCCTATATGCACGTAAGTATCTCAACACCGATGATGTGATACTACAACCCTCATCAACAGTGGAAATAAAGTCGGTGACTGTAGTGCCTCGCGGGGTATCAAATCCTGATAAACGCTACGCTGTGAAGTTTGGCTCAGGCACTCCGCCATACATGATTATCGGTGAGCAAAACCAGCCTCTTGCCGTGAACACGCAGAAGTCGGTCGATGAGCAGCTACCCGCATTGCCTAAGCCTCGCGCTCCAAAGCCAACACCCCTGGAAGTGCCTGCCGCCCAACAGGCGATCACTCCCGACATGGCTCGCAGCACATCCACGGCCAAGCGAGCTGAGCTCGCGGCCGAATCGATATTTTCCATACGTGAGTCGCGAACCGACTTGCTCACTGGTAATTCCGATCAAAAGATAACCGATGGCAATGCCTTGCATCTCATACTCGACAATCTCTCGGCTCAGGAAGAAGCGCTGACGGCTATGTTTGTGGGCACAACCAAGACATATACCCGTGTGAATGCCATTACATTCGTTCCCAACGAGACGGATGAGGAAGTAATAATAGCGCGACTGTCTCCAACCGAAGGATTGGTTGATGCCGATGATCTTTCGGGAGCTCCGATATATCTTAAGCTGAATGTTACCCACCCCGGCAAGATGCCTGTTGATGATAAAGGTAAGGAGCTGCCTTTCCCTAAGAATGGGTTTGCCTATGCTATTCCTTCAACAGCTAATGTCGCAATAGAATATGACGGACGCAACATATGGAATGGCGAGGAGGAGATTGCTCAGTTTGGTATTGTGTATGGACTCAACGCAGGGTCATTTTCCGACAAGAAGGCTCCAATTTATGTGATACTTGATCCGGCCACCGGAGCCATCCGCGAAATGGGCGCTGTGGCTCTAAGCTCGTTGCAGCCGTAGGCTTGAGCTGGTCGACCATCCCTGCGAGCCATTGCGCAGGTTAAGGGTAAACATTCCCATGATCGAGCCCATATGATTGCTGATATACCTCACGATCTCGGCCATTGACGTAACGCCGCAGATGCGGGCGGTGCAGATGGTGCGTCCATGCTGTAGGATGGTGGCATATAGCACGTCGGTGATTTCGATTTTTCGCATTGTAATGAAGTTTTTATCGTTTTACAATGCAAATTTACCCCTCGGTATGTGCATGATGCTTGCCCGGGGGTCTTAATAGGTGTGAAAAGTTGCGGTAGCCTTATGGATTTATGATGGGAGTGCTTTACGTGGGAAAGCGTCAATAAATGAACCCGGAGTGGAATTGTAAATTTTCACACCCTCCCTCGATGCGAATCGGGCAATCTGATGATAGGCATTAAAGGCGATATAGAAGCTCTCAATAATTTGGGGTAGGGTGATGTTGGTGTAAACCGATGTGACGCGTTGACGCTCGTCGTCGTTGTCTTGATAAAAATGGGGCTGTATTGTTACTACCCGGTTGTCATCATCCACCGAAAGTGTGCGTGTCCATGAGTGATCGGCACCTGTGAGGTATATCTCCCTGTAACCTAATAGTATACCTATCATTATGGAAGGTATCAACACATTGCGTGGTCGGGGCATGGCGCGACCGCTGCGGTATAGGTGTGAAGTGAGCCAATGTGCTCCCTCCGCGCCTACCATGTTGAAATATTCCACGCTTACTCGCGGGTTTGTGATGTCAATTTCTGATCCAAAAGGGATGAAAAGCGTCAACTCGTGGTCCACACTATTGATGTTTTCAAAGAGGCGTCTTACATTTTCATCACCTTTAGGGTTGAAGAAATGCGGATCGGCGAGTACATAGTATCGTGGCCGTAACTGGTGGAATTCCGGTGCATTGGCGGCGAAATTCACGGCCATTGTAGGGTGCGAAGCAAGTGTTGGGCCATACTGGCTTATGGTTTCTGAGAGCGATGGTCCGTTGGCCATGATGATTAGAGGTAGCGCTCTATCCTCTTGCGTGATATGGCAGCGGTGCGACTGCAATGCGGCTTTGATCAGCGATTTGGCTGTTGATAAGATATTAAGCGACTTCATATCGATTAGAGCGAATGCTCGTCATAAACGTGAGTACGTAAATAGTCCACGGTAGATTGAGGATGCCATTCGTTACCGGCGGCTTCGGCCCATGCGGTAGAGTCGACAAGAGCGTCGGTTGTGAGTAGGTGTAGTTGCTTGCTGTTGAATGCTGAGATGCCCAATCGGTCGGCCCAGCGTGCTATGATTGCAAATTTCTTCTTCGATAACGAGTAGATTCTTTTCTGCCCCATACGCCAAGCAAGACCCTCGGCAAGTTCGCGGCGTGTAGGGTCGGTTCCGTCGCTGATTGTGAAATCGCCGGTTATGGCGCCGTTTGTAAGAGCTATGCGCACAGCTGCGGCTACATCTGTGGCGTGGATCACACTTACTCGAGCGTCGTTGTCCTTGACATGGAAATATGTGCCGTGATATATCATCCTGGCCATTCGGCCAGACACTCCACTCATACCGGTGCCTATAACCAATGGGAACCGAAGTGTCACAGATTCGCCTTCGGCCCTGCTCACCTGTACGTGGGCGTCGTGTGCTTCAATTGTGAAATCGGCGTGCAACGTTTCGCCCTCCTCGATGATACGCTGCTTAGGATTCAACGGATTGTTATGAAGCTCCTGAAGTATGTACTTTCGGATGAACGAATCGCCAGGTTTAATAAAAATCTTCGGAGGTTGGCTCATCGGTTGGGGCGTTTAAAGAGGTAAATATATCGCTTTAGGAGGGATATAGTAGGGGTGGGAAGATTGTTGTCACGGAAGGCGCGGCGTTTCTCACGAATGTTGGTCCACAGGCGGTGACGCCACTTTGTCGAGAGTCCACCGGTAGCCATTTCAACCATTTCCATCGGTATGTATTCACCCTCGATATGGTTGACAAGCATCATTCTTACGAAGTACTCGAAATCGGCGCCCACCACGTAGTTCTCGCGGTAAGGGCCAAGGCGGTTGATGAGTTCGCGTGTCAAGTAAAGCGAAGGGTGGGGAGGGGCGAATCCATCCCGGAGCATCTTAGGCGAATAGCCATTGGCATAGTAATAGCGTGTGATTCGACCCAGTGAGTTGGCGTAACGTACGTCGCCGTAAATCATTTCGGCCCCATTGGCAAACTTTTCAGCCACGCATTTAAGTACGTCGGGTGATGTGAAGTGGTCGCCAGCATTGAGGAAGCCTATTATATCGCCTGTCGACATCATTATGCCGCGGTTGATAGCATGATATACTCCGTTGTCGGGCTTAGATATCCATTTAAGTCTCGGTTCTTTGGTTGAGAGTGACTTCAGCATCTCCACAGTGCCGTCGGTTGAAGCCCCGTCGACTACGATCATCTCCAGGTCGACGTCGCGCTGGGCTATGGCGCTGAGGAGCGATTCCATCAATACATTGCAACGATTGAGCGAGGCTGTTATAAGGCTTATCTTCATTTGAGTAAATACGATTGAGTGAATTTTGCCGCACCAAGGGCTATGACAAGCAAGCCAATGTAGACTATGCTATATGTTCTCGTATGGCTGAGGTGTCGCCACTCGGCCGCTGTCCACACTGCGACAGGAACAACCAGTGGTAGCAGCGGTACGCCGTAGCGTGCCACTGTGCCGCCTGATACGAATACGGTACCTATCCAGCATATTACGCCCCAGGCAGTGAGTCGGTTGGCTATTGGGCCGGCGGTAACGTGCCATGAGCGTTGGTGCCAAAACCGGTTTAAGGTTGTAATAAGATAGTATATTACAAGCCCACCAACGATATACCAGGGGTAGGTGAACTTCAGCAAAAATTCGGTAGGTAGTGTGGCCGTCGCCCCATAATTCCAAGGAAGTGGGGTGATGTATTGAATGATTGCAGCAAGGGGTAGCATGGCCAGTTTGCCTATCAGTGGAGCCGTAAAATACTTCTCTCCGATAGTATGGTTATAGGCCTCCCTCCCGGGGCTGTCGTGAAGAAAGCTTTCGGCTGGGAAAGCGCCGGAAGTAGAGTAAAACTCGACATTGCCAAGATCGCGGAAGTAGCAGTCTATCGCCGCCCATTGTGCTATAACGATTATAAGTAGTAACATCGCCACACCACGGCTGGATATACTGCGCCGTGCAATCATCAATGCTCCGATGCACGGGGTCACTACCCACGACGGACGTATAGCAGCAATGATGGTAGCACCAATAAGAAATGTTATCACCCCTTTGCCCCATGGATGGCGCCAACATTGTGCCACGCCAACGGCAAGTAAGCTTACGGCAAGTGATGCCGGAGCTTCGCGAAGCAGTAATGTGCCGCTGAAAAGGAAGTAGGTTACGGCTGCGGTGAAGATCATTCCTGCCGCTTGTAATTTTTTGTCGCTCCACTGGCATTGACCCGCCAATGCTATGCGTGTAGCCACACCTGACAGGATAATCGCTAAAAGAGTAAACAACGCATTGACAAGCAGTGGGTAGAAAAGAGAGACACTCCCGAAGAGCTTCCACATCAGAGCTATCAGCACTCCGTAGCCGAGCCTGAATCGGAGCATATAATACATCACGCCGTTTTCTCTCCAGGCTTGTGCCTCATTCCAGTATTGGCTCATGTCGAAATTGTGGAGCACGGGGGCTTCGGTGTCAGCATTATTCAGTGTTGTGGCAGCGTAGGTGTTGATCACCACTCCAATGGTGAGCAGCGTGGCGCATGTAAGCAGTGTAATCCACCCGGCTGTCGACTGCGACTTTGTGAAACGGTAGGCTCCAAATGCTACCAGCCATGTCATTGCGCAAGCAACACCGTGCATACCACCGCTGGCTGTGGGAAACAGTGCCAGGGCAAGTATCACCAGGGCAAAACAACTGATGGCCGATAATATGAATGCGGCTGAACGTGACATTTGGAGGACAAAGTTAGGAAAAAAAACCATAAGGGCATTAAAATAGATACATTATATATGCATTGCCGGGTGTAGAATAGATTCTCGGTAGGGTAGGATGGAGAGTTGGCGGAAGTGATCTGGCATACATTGTGCGAAAAATGACACAAAAGATTGGGCGGGTGTTGCGAGAATAAAAAATTGTGTGTAAATTTGCACGCTGAATGCGAAAATAAATAAACGAAAATCATATAAACGGCAATGAAAAGAACATTTCAACCTTCTAACAGAAAGAGAGTTAACAAGCACGGTTTCCGTGAGAGAATGTCAACCAAGGACGGCCGCAAGATTCTTGCCCGTCGTCGTCGCAAAGGTCGTGCTCGTTTGACTGTTTCTGACTCTATCGCCAGCAAATAATCTAATTTTAAGGAAATAACTTGACGGGCCGCGTCGTGCAGATGTGGCTCGTTGTTTTCCAAGCTAATGCTGAAGTCTGCTCCCAATCACAATGTCCCCGAGGACCAACGACAGCCGCTGCAACCGCTGAGGTTCAGCTGTATGTACAAGCAGGTGATTTGGGGCGGTACTCGCATTGCTGCGTTCAAGGGTGAGCCATCGTCGCACAACGATGTTGGCGAAAGTTGGGAGCTCTCGGCCATCGAGGGCCGTGAGTCGCAAGTGGTTGAAGGGCCTCTGAAGGGTCACACCTTGCAACAACTGATTGATGAATATGGGCCGGAATTCCTCGGTAGCCGCCTATACGAAGCAGGCGTGCGGACATTCCCGCTCCTTATCAAACTAATTGATGCCAATGCCGACCTTTCGCTGCAAGTGCATCCCGGTGAAGAAATAGCGCGAAGCTACCATAATTGCTCGGGCAAAGCAGAGATGTGGTATGTGATTGACGCACTTCCCGGCTCCCGGCTTTTGGCCGGATTCAACCGCCAGGTTAACGAAGGAGAATATCGCGCGGCTGTAGATGATGGGTCAATCATTGATGCCGTGGCGTCACATCCCACACACCCAGGCGACGTATTTTACCTGCCATCGGGGCGTATACATGCCATCGGTGCAGGCAATTTCCTGCTCGAGGTGCAGCAGAGCAGCGACATCACATATCGAATCTATGACTATGGGCGCGGGCGCGAGCTACACACCGATCTCGCAGCCGATGCCCTCGACTACGAAGTGCATCACGACTATCGCAGTAAGCCTGTGAAGGTTGGCGATAACGAGTGGATGCTCGAACGTGCTCCCGAATTTGAGGTACGGTTAATTGATATCGACCGAGAAATCAGCAAGACATATCCGGGAGACTCATTTGTTATCATGACTTGTGTAAACGGCGAAATGGAGGTAGGATATATGCATAGCTCCTGGCGCATTTCGCAGGGTCATACAATCTTGCTCCCCGCAAGCGTGCAAAGCGTAACGTTGCGCCCAGTCACCTCCACAGCCCAAGTGGTCACCGCAACCTGCTGATCACTTATCCCCCACCATCGCACATTTACCGAGAAGGAGCTACCCCTCCCCTTCAACATCCGACTTGGCTATTTCCAACAGTTAGAGAGTCATGGCTCATGTGATTATGTCATACAAAATATTCAATATGGATGTATTATTGTCAGTTCAAATTTTTTTTGTATGTTTGTGCCTGAATTAATGCGCATTAATTCGTTATATTGTTAACAAGAGGCGTTATGCCCATTTTCTTGTACTGGAGAAGCGTCGGAAACTTACTCACGTATGCAAGAATTGGCTTAGCGGTCTCCATGCTTTATAGCGTGGAGCTGTTTATTCCACATCTGCATACAAAGGTAATCCGACCACCTTCCAGTAAAGGCGTGGCATAGCAGCCCACGCCTTTTATTTTTTAACGGTCAGAGGGCTGAATGACCACCGATATCATTGCAATTGGTATGAGAAAACTTTTTTTAGTTTGCGCATTACTTATTGGAAGTACAGTCACTTCTATTTTTCCTGTAATTGCAGCAGAGGCAACAATTTCCTCGGATAGGCAATTACCAGACGATGCGCGTGAAATTACGGTCTTCAAGCTTGTCCACATTAGTGGCAACGCATGGTCGGCAAGTAAAAAAACGGCTTATTATAGTAGGTCTGAAAATTTACTTTATATAGATGAGGGCCAGCGGAAGAATCAAACATATACTGTTAACGAGAATCGTGCATACGGTCAATCTAATGATGGTCGAGCCGAATACCGCTATACTGCCGGTGGATATTACTTCAATCTTTAAAACAGCCTAATTATGAAATATATTTTATATGGGATATTAAGTGCCATTATAGTGATAACAACAGGATGTTCCTCACGTAAAAACTTCACTCCTGAGAGCATAGTTAAAAATTCAGTATGGGTAAATTTTACCCCCAGTGAATTAAATGAGCAAAAAGGTGTAATAATCAAGAGCATCTACTTTACTGATGGCGACAAGTTTATAATGAAAACAGGAGTGGGTCAAGATTCTTCAATAATAGCAGCCCCGCTTTTCTCTGATTTTGGCACTTACTCTTGCTCCGGTTCTTTGAAGAAAGGGATATCAATAAATTTGAACCCTGATGTAACATGCATTGGTAAAACTGAAAAAATGGAGGGATTGGTATTTCCAGAAGGAATGATGCTGATAACTCCTGATGGTTCAGAATCAATATATTTTAAGTTACAAACAAAAAAATAATACGTTAACAATGAAGCATATAAATATTTATTTAGTTTCGTTACTAGTAATATTTCTAACTAGTTGTGAAGCATATCAATCATCTAACGGAGGAAGTTTCTTTGGCGGTATTTCTGGAGTTATAGACTATGGAATTTCAGAATGGGAAAAATATATGCCAGCAGATTCATATGACCATACTCTTATCGATGCCTGGAAGTCAGGAACGGGCGGGAAGACGCTTGTTCTAAGTGAAATAGGTGTTGGTGTGCTTGGCGAAGTTTCTGGAAAGGACGTTTCACGCATTAAGCGAAGAATTCATAATGCAGCAGGTGCTTTATCCAATAATGAAACATATCGTCAAAGTGATATAAATAATTGGACGGGAGCTTTATTTACGCTTGGCGATGAATTTATTGATGAGTACAATCAGCAACGTTTTGATGATGCTGTGGCTCGATTGACTGATCCCAATGCTGCCGGATATAATGAAGAAGAAACACTAAGGGTTAGTTCAATAGACTATGAAAATCGGAAAATTATATGGAAGTCTGATTCGGAATATTTTTATGACTTAATTCAATATCGAAAATCTAAGAATGAAAATTGGGTATCTTCAAAAGTAGATGTGGTATGCGGTATATCCTTTGCGGAATATGACAAGCTTTCTCCTGAAGCTCGTCAAGAGGTTGATATCAAGATATTACAATATGAGAAACTTAAGGAGGGCTCTAATGGAGAAGAGTCGTCATCTAAGTCACAAGATACAACAAGATACAACTCTGATGGTGAAAATCATAAGGTTATTGACTATGCGTCCTTAATTGATGGTATTGTAGTATCCGAGTATAATATTAATTCATACATTCTTTCTGAAGCACAACAGGAAGCTTTAGATAGTATATCTGATATGCTCAAAGATAACGATTCTTTGAATCTTGTAATTACGGGCCATACGTGTATCCTTGGTTCGGAGAATGTAAATTATGCTATGGGATTGAAAAGAGCTAATGCTGCAAAAAAATATTTGATGGATGCTGGTATAGATGGCCAAAGAATTATGGTTGAGTCCTTAGGCTTTTCAGATCCTATAGCTGACAATTCCACTGAGACTGGAAGAAAACACAACAGGCGTCTAACTTTTAAAATTTCAAACCAATGAAAAAAGTTATCACAATCTTGCTCGCTATGATAGCTGTTATTTGCTGTTCGTTCTCTGCGTTTGCACAGCAGCGCACAGAAGTAGGCAAAGGTGTATACCTCGTTACATACGGGAATGTAACTGTAATAGAGAACGAGAACACCCAACAGAGTGTACAAATCAGAGTAGAAAAATCTGACACCATGTACGATATATTGTGTGGAGATACAGTAGTTAAAACTGTTGCAAAAGCAGGTTTAACAGAGGGTATTACTGCAGTTATTCAGGGATATACGTTGATTCCACGGTGGGTTTCTCGTGCCGTAGTTGGTCATATTGTTAACAAGGTGTACGAAGGAGTATGCAATTATTATCATTAATAGATTATTACATTTCCTAATATTTATGCGGCTCTTCCCCATGGAGAGCCGCTTTTTATGTTGACTTCATTTTATGTACTGTTGAAAGTGTGTTCCCTTGCGTTATATCGCCAATACCACCATTAACAACGAACAAGTTATGAGCTAATTATCAGTATGTGCCACTAATGTTTGTCTACGGTTGTGTTGTTAAGATAGAAATATTAGTTGAGGGTTAGTGCATGCGCTTGATGAGGTTGTAGGAGGGGAGGATGCCAAGCTCACCGGCTTTTGAGAGGTCGGCCGTGCCGGCCTCGAGATTGCCAAGCTTGAGGTAGACGTAACCGCGGTTGTAATATGCCTCACCCATTGAGGGCATCGCATCTATGGCCTGGGTGAAGGCCGCAAGTGCCGAAGTAAGGTCGTTGAGATCGAGTAGGGCTACCCCTTTGTTGTAGTACGAATAGGCCATTTGCGGTGCAAGGCGTGACGCTGTGTCAAAATCATCAAACACCTGGCTCAGGCGACTTCGCATCATCTGGGCGAGCACTTCGGAGGGGGTGTTGGAGTCGATGGTGACATCGGGCTCGGCTGTAGACATCTGTCGGTATCTCATTACACCCCGCTGTAGGTAAGCTGCGGCAAGGTCGGGGGTGAGTTCTATGAGGCGGTTGAGCGATTGGGTAGCTCCCTCATAGTCGTGAACTGTGCTTTGCGACATCGCCAACCCGAAATAATCGATAGGTCGCGGAGTGCTGGATATGGCCTCTTTGAAATGCTCGATAGAGGCGAAGTGACGCTGAATTTCATCCTGGTCGTTTAGGGGCAATTCGGCGTTGGTTATCATCACCACATTGGGGAGTATGTGAGTGTCATTGATTTCGTCGACTTCCTTGATGAAATAGGTGGATTCATGCAGCTCGGTAGCCGGAGCGTAATAGCTTAAGAGGAACATGGGGAGGTATTCGACCTTAACGTTGCGGTCCTGCACCTTGCCTCGGATACCGGGATTATGATATTCCTGTTCCAGTGGATCGGTGGTATTGTCGATGGTGAGTAGAGTGGCGAAACGTGCGGATGTGTGATCGTCGATAGCGGATGAAGGTATTTCCACTTTTTCATCAGGCTTAAGGCTCTTGGCCACTGCTACACCTTTGTCGAAATCGTAGTTTGACAGCTTATGATTGCCAAGCTTTCGGTAAATGTCGCTGCGCAAAAACCAAACGGTGGGGAGTGTGGGCTCGGTCTGTATCACCTTGTTGATGTCGGCCAGGGCGCGCTGCCACTGATTGGTTGTGTGATAGAGGAGTGCTCGGTTGTATAGTGCGCGGCCATCATTGGGGTTGAGACGTAGGAATTCTGAAAAGTCATTGATGGCCTTATCGTTGTCGTGAACTTCTGATCGGAGAACGCCGCGGTTGAATAGTGCAGCCGAATTAAGCGGATCGAGCTGCAGAGCGTAATCATAGTCGGCCATTGCACCAAAATAGTCGTCGAGTTTGTAGCGCACGTAAGCGCGGTTGACGAACAGTGAGGCCTGGCGTGGTTGTAGCTTGATTGCCTGGTCGAGGTCGGCAAGTGCGCGCTCGTAGTCGGGTGCTGCGCTACTGAATGCAATGTCGGCGCGAAGTATGTAGGCGTTTGTAGCCAGTTTATTAAGCGCTATAGCTCTGTCGAGGTCGGCCATGGCGCTTGCCGTGTCGTTCTGTGCCAAATAAAGTCGGGCGCGACCGATATAGCCGTTCTCGTATGAAGGGTTGTAGCGGATGAGGGTGGCGTAGCTTTCGGCAGCTCCTACTGTGTCGCCCTCCTCAAGCTGGGCAATGGCACGGTTGAAAAGTATGTTCTTGTTGTTGGGCAGCAATGTGAGGGCTTGGGTATAGTCGTCGATAGCCTCTTTCAGCTTCCCCATGTTCTGTCGCGCCACGCCCCTTACTTCCCATGCATCAACAATGAACTTGTTGCGCTCCAGAGCAAGTGTGGCATCGCTTTCGGCTCCTTGGTAATCGTCGAGATTGAGCTTGGCGATAGAGCGCATGAAGTAAGGTGTAGCCAAGTCGGGGCGTGATGAAATCGCTTGGTTGAAATACTGAATCGATAGCATGTAATCCTCGTAATATAGAGCATTCTGACCGATACGGATTACCTGCTCTGTGTTGACCTGTGCAACGGCGACCGGCGTATTGACTATACTGAGCAGAAGTGCTGATATGTATATCGCTATTCTATTCATTGCGGATGAAAGAGAAGCCATTTATGGTGGAAATATTCGAAGAGAGAGTTGGCAACCGACCAATCCCACAGCCACTCGATGTTGAAGTAGCAGGGACTGATGCCGGTGAATATGATCAGTAGGGTAATGGTGACGCTTGGAGGAAGAATACGATCGCCATAGATATTGAAGCGACTTACAGCTCTTCTTCCCCACTCTGGTATAGTAGTCGTGGGTATATAGTGGTAGCTTATTAATGTAATGACGAATAGATGCATTGACAGGCGCCCGAAATCGCAGCTTAAACCGAGCCACAGAGGAAGCATGCAGATGAATATCAAAAGAAACAGGAATGCTGCACGTGAGTTGTCATCTTCGAGACTGTGGTAACGATTAAGTGACATTGCGCTGACATAATGTGTGCCAATATAGAGTATTATTCCCCATGCTATAAACCGGTATATAATCGATGTAAAGGGTTGATGGTATTGAGCGGCGAGGATAATGCTCTGATTGACGCTAAGAGCGTCTTTTATGCTCCATGTCAGTGCGTCGAGGCTACTGGATGGTAGGGTGGCATCAATGACTTCACCGTCCCAAGGTAGCCAAGATGAGTGAATGGCTTGTGCTGTCGTTGCATCTCCCGTGTATACCGAGCAAGCGCACATGGCCAGTAGCGGGAGAGCAAATGCAGTGATTCTAAGCCATAGATGTGATTTGATGTCGTGGCTGCAATACACGATCAAGGCTATCAGGGGCAAAAACAGTAATGCCATGCTTTCATGGATAAGTATGGCAATTGCCGTAATTGCGCTCATGCTCAAAAGGCGTGCCCGTGCCGACCATTTGGTGTGGTAACAGAAATAAAGCGCAAGTATAAACAGTGATATTACAAGGTAATCCTTGCGAATTATGCATATATACGACGAGCCGAGCATGTAGGATGTGGGGATGAGCCACCAGCTTATGCTGTGCTTGTGGCACAGGTATACGAGAAAGGTTGTGACGAATATGAAGCAACCCCAGCACAGTGTGAAGATAATAGGTATAGGGGAGTATCCGGTGAGTGTGGAAAACTGGAATAGTATTTCACCCAGCAACCCTCGGCGCACGAATCCCCCCTGATAGTTAATGGTAAATTCACTTAACTGGAATGCCTGGAGACTGCAAATATCCTCAAGTGAGGTATAATACAAGGCATATAGCGTCAGTATCGAAAATGCCAACATGGTGACACTTACTGCCGCATTGAGCCACGGAAGCTTGAGAGGGCCTTTCAGTAGGAGACCGGTAGTCACCTTACAACCAGTAGATTTAATCGTTGCAATGATATTCAATCAATCCGGGCATCGAATAGCGTTGAATCTTAGCGATTTCCACGCCAAAGTCATGTGCCACACGCTTGAGCACATCGCTGTAAATGCAAGCGGTCTTCCCAACAAAGCATATTTTATGGTCGTGGTAGTTGTAGGCTGCTATATTACGTGTGAAGAAGCACATAAGGGCTGCATACACAAGCTGATACACATACTCGTTTTCGATATGGTCGGCAAGGAATGCTGAGTAGTTGGATAGTATCTTGTTGGGGTTTGGGTCGGTGTAGACGGCATCCATGATGTCGTCGGGAGTGATGTTGTAAGAGTAGTAAAATTCCTCAATAAGTGGTTTGGGTGCTATCTCTTTGAGGCAATCGGCCACGAATATCTTGCCGATATTCGACCCGGCGCCTTCATCACCGAGTATAAATCCAGCGGGTCGAACGTTGGCTGTGATTGATGTGCCATCGTAAAGGCAAGAGTTGGAGCCTGTGCCGAGAATGCAGGCTAATCCGGGCTCGCGCACCAGCAGACCACGGGCCGCTCCGAGAAGGTCGCTCTCCACGGTGCAGGGTGTCTTGAACTGCGCTACAAGCGATGCCTCCATGATCTTGTTCTTCTCTGTGTTGGCGCAGCCGGCACCGTAGAAATACACGTGCTCCCAGCGACGACGGAAGAAAGCGTCGGGAAGTTCCAGGCGTATGCTGTGACTGATTTCGCGGCGGCTCTGGAAGTAGGGGTTCAGACCCCCTGTGAATGCGTGCTCCACGATGGTGTCGCCATCAACAAGAGTCCATTCAGTGCGGGTAGAGCTGCTCTCGGCTATGACCTTCATAATGCTCCTAAGGGTTTACTTTTTCCTAATGTGATGAATTATTCGACAAATATATAAAAATAGACGTAACTTACAATATTATCTATCAATATTTTATCTCAATTGTAACAGTCCGTTGCACAAAAATCGCAGTACTTGGTCGCCAAAGGAGCAAGAAGAAGGAGCAGGGTGCCCGATAAAGGCGGACCCTGCTCCTATGGATAATGGTATATAGGCTAAAATTAGTGGGCTATAATCACGCGATGGGTAAGGAGTTGACCATCGGTTGTGAGCACTCTGAGCAGATACTGGCCGGTTGTTACATCTTCTACATTGAGAGTGTTTGCACCATTGGCCGATGCTACTGTAATGCCTGCTACATTGATAAGCTGCAGACGGCGTATGTCGGCCGATGTCTCAACGTTGAGCACGGTTGAAGCGGGGTTGGGGTATACACGCACCTTGTCGTTGTCGGCTGTCACGGCGCTTACACCATTGTTGTTATCCTTCATGGCTACGAGATCGTCGAGCACAATGGCACCCTTTTGAGTGACAGGGCTTTCGGTCTGTACCACTTTCACATTGGTGAGGTCGTAAACATATCCGGGTTCGAGGTTGTCGCATTTCACTTCGTGATACTCCCAGCCGCGGAAGTTGAGGTCGCACATCTTCTGCCACTTGGTGTCGGTGCCTGATGTAAGACCGATCCAGAGCTCATGGTTGGAGAAGTCGCCATTGATGTAAATACCAAGCAGGTCGCCGGTCTCAAACTGTACGGGCTCATTGTTAACATAGTTCCACATGGCTTCGCCATCGTGGCTCTCGGCAAAGTTGTAGCTGAGTTTGACGGCCGCTTCGCCAAAGAGGCGTGGGCTGGTCGACTTACCTACGGAGGGTTTCACTGCCATGCCTTTTGATGCATCAAGGTTGCCAACAAGGCAAGCGTAGTTGTCAAATGTCTCCTTCACCTCTACGCCTTCAGTGGGATCTTTGGTGCAATCCTTGGCAACGAATTTTATGGTGAGGTCGCCTGACATGGGGAGGGTTTCGGCATCGCGGAGCTCCTTGGAGAGAACCATTGTGTAGGTCTCACCCTCGGTGAGGTCGCCGGCAAGTGTAAGTACAGCGTTGCCGAATCCATTGCCCAGGGTATTATATTGCGATGTACGTGTGTTAAGGGCTACAGCGTTGCCTTTAGAGTCGGTGATTGTAACCAGATCCTTGATGCCGGTTGACTTAATCTTATTGTCGAAACGTACTTCAAGGGTAGGTGATGCATAGTGAAGCTCGCCACCGTTAACCGGGAACTGGTCGGTAACCGACAGTCGGCTGCGATTGCGTGTGGTGAATATGTTGACATATTCCTGAGCGAGCCCGGGGGTGGCAAAGTGCTTGTCGGGGGTCTTGGCTGAAGTGGCGATCTTCACGGTGTAGGTGACACCAGGGTCGAGCGACACATCGTAGCTGTAAGTGGCTTTGTGATTGTTTTCGGTAAACTTCCAGTGGCCGGCTACGTAAGGCTCGATAGAGAATGCTGACTTGAGCGACTCTTCATCGACATCGCAGTTAAATTCAAGCTCGATGGGAGCAGAGCAGCTTACAAGGCCGTCGCTATCGGCTTTGGGCCCGTCGCTCACAATTGCCAGGTTGTATTCGTGCTTCATGTTGAGGGGAGTGTTGCAGTATGTCACCTCGTCGGCTTTAACTGTCACAGGCACCTCCTCGGTGTAATAGCCATCTTTGCTCATGCGCACGGTGTACTGGCCGGGGGTGACATTGCGGAACACAAACACTCCATTGTACATGTTGTCGGTGGTGCGTTTCTGCACTTGTTTGCCCGATGCGTCGAGCAGCTCCACGAAGCAGCCATTAACCGGTGCGAGTTTGTCGCGTCCTGTCATGGTGAACTTGGTGGGCACATCCATCTCGCGCAGGTTGTGGTCGTCATATACCACGCCAGCCACGTTGCCGGTTACGAATCGATCCTCGGTATTGAAGAATTCCATGATGGAGTGGCAGAAGTGCCATGCCTCGAGCCACCAGTAGTCATCGTTCATCAAGCGGTAGGCTTGAGGACGATGTTCATGCATACCTCCCTCTGAGAGAAGCCCCGGCACATAGAGGCGGCGCAGCACGCCGAGACCTCCCTGCCATTGATTCTTGTAGAAGTCAAGGTCGCCTGCAATCTGGGGCTTACGTGTCCAGTTGGCCATCTCGTTGGTGTATAGATTCTTGGCCACGATTTGTGATATGGTTACGTTCTCAGGATAACGTGGTGTACCTATTGTCTCCTCACGGTAGAGCATCAGCAGGTAGTTGACGTCCTCACCGGCATTGGAGTGTATGGAGAAGAATATATCGGCTCCAAAGTTGTTTGCTTCGGCTGCGATGGCGTAAAGGTCACGGTCGTCGGCCTCGGTGTTTTTAACGCGCGAAATCATTGGCTTTGCACCGAGTGAGTCGAGTATATGATACATGTGCAATCCTTTATAGAGGTTGCTCTTCGACTCCCAGTATCCTAATGTGTCGTTTTGGGCAAAAGGATATATCTGTATGGGACGGTCATTTCCAGTGTAACCACCGTGGCCCGGGTTGATATACACCTTGAGGTCGCTCATTTTCTTGGCCTGAGCGGGAGCCGCCACTGCACCCATCAAGGCTATAGCGGCAAGTAGTTTTATCGCTTTCATTGAGGGTTAACGTGTTAAAGGGTTGAGTATGTATACTTCTCCGTCGAGTGTTGAGTAAACTATTGCTCCTGTGGAGATGCAGGTGGTGAGCTCGTCGACGAGTACGTCATCGGTTGTCACTATGGCAGTTTCGCCAGTAGTGATGTCGTTGATTTGCACATAAGAGCGTGTTATGAAGTAGCCGTCATCGAAGTGCGACACCGATGCGATAGTATTGTCGTCGATCCAGCAGGGGTAAATGCCCTTGGGGTTGATGCGGCGAGCGTCAGAGCCGTCGATATTGGCTACGAATGTGCCCTTGAAGGCCTCGAAGAATGCAATCTTAGTGCCGTCGGGCGACAAAGAGGCCCAAAGGTAGGAGTGGGCGTCGTCGACGGGGTCGATCATAGTTGTCTTGCCGTCGATAGTTACGTTAATTTTGTCAAACGCTGACTCGGCGTAGGTATTACGGCTTATGGCCTCGGGCGATACTTGCTCACGGCTCATGGGCAGGAGTTGTCGATTGGTGGCGTTGTCGATAATGTACTCGCGCACGTCGCGGTTTACAAGACCGTCAATCTTTGAGGCTGTGCGATATATCACCTTGGTGCCATCAAGCGAGAAAATGGGCTGGAAGCCGGCGGCTGCACGGCTGTCGATGATGGCAATTGAGCCATCGTTCATGTTAAGGCATTGCAGGCCGGTGTGATCCATTGTAGAGAACAGCAACTTTGTGCCGTCGGGGCTAAGCACCGGGTGGAATGCCCCAGCGGGCATATCAAGCTGTTGTGGAGCTTGATATGCGGGTATGGCGGCTGAGCAGCTGATGGCTGCCGCGGCCATTAGGGCGACAATAATAGGTTGTTTCATTTTTATAGGTTGTGTGAAATAATTACCTTGCGCACTACTATGGCATTGGCTGTGGTGATGCGTGCCATGTATACGCCTGCATTGATTTCGCTGACGTTGAGCACGTTGCCTGTTGTGGCGGCAACCAGTTGGCCATTATTGTTGATTAGTTCTACCGATTCAACGAGGCCGTCGGCATTAGCTACCAAGTAATCGCTGGCGGGGTTGGGGTGAACGGTGATTGAAGTCATGTTGTCGGCTGTGATGTCGGTAACGCCACCAATGCCGTTCTGAAGGAATTGGATGTCGTTGATGCTGAAGTCGCCCTTGGCACTCATTTGGCTGGGTACTTGAGTCACCTTCACGCCGGTGAGGTAGTATTCCTTTTCTCCCTCGAATGAAGCTGTGGGCACTTCGATGTAGCGCCAGCCGAGATAGTTCATCTTACCTACCGACAGGTATTTTATGTCGCTCTCGGAGGTGAACTGCAGATATACCTCATTTTCAGTCAAGTCGCCGCGGATGTGGATACCGATTGCGTCCTCGGAGGTAACAGGCATTTTTTTGCCCGACTTGTCGGCGCGTTCCCAAAGTATTTCAGCATTGTCGTCGGAAGAGAAGCCATAAGTGAATTTCACGGCTCCGGGTGCTTGCAGGCAGTCGGTATCGTCGGTTGCTGTAGCGGTGTTGTAGTTTGCGCTGTTTTCTTCGTCGACGGTGTAGTTGGATGCAATGTCATCGAAGTTGAGAACGGGAGTTGTCTTGTCCTCGCCGGCGTCAACTGCCTGGAATGTTACGGTTGTCCCCTCCTGAAGTGAGATGCCGTCGGTGTCCTTCATTGATGCGTCGATTGTGAGAGTGTAAGTCTCGCCGATGGTAAGGTCGGTAGAGAAGGGTATGCGGAAGTATCCGTAGGCATCCCCCTTCTTGCTGTAGGTGGCTTTACGTCGGTTTGTGGCTACGGTATTGCCCTGTGAGTCTACGACCTTGAGGGCCGCGCCTGCACTTGCAATGTTAGGCACCTTGTCGACGCGAACTTCAACTGCCGCCCCCTTATAGTGAACGAGGTCGTCATCACCGGGATAATGACTCAGAATGTTCATGAAGTCGCGGTCGTTGGTGGTGAACTGGAGTTTGAATGGCTCAGTCATGGCCGTGCCGCCGCCGTGTTGTGCGTCGGTCGACAATGTAACGGTGTACATTGTTGATGTGGAGTAGGGAGCGGAGGGGGTGAATACCATTTTGGTGTTTTGTTCGCTCCATGCAAATGTGCCTTCGGCGGCGGGCTCGATAGAAAAAGCTTTCTCTACGCTCTCGGTGTCCATGTCCCAGTTGAAAGTGAGCATGATGGGTGAGTTGCAGAGCACGCCTTCGTCGCCTGCCTTCCATGCGGGTGAGTATTCAATCACGGCAGGTGGGGTGTCGCGGATCTTTTTGAGTTTAAAGTTGCCGTAGCTCACTGTGTTGGCCACGACGGTGATGTCGGCTTCATATGGTTCGTGAGTGGGGCAAGAAATGGCGAGGTGATAATTGCCGGGTTCAACGTGACGGAATCCGTAGATGCCGTTGCGCATATCGTCGGTAGTGCAGGTTTCAACCACCTTGCCCGAGGCGTCGGTAAGAGTCACAGTGGCTCCTTGTACCACGTCGAGCTGGTCGTCGCCATATTTTAGGAAGTCGCCCTGGCGCATCAGGCGTGTGTCGTTAAGACGGCCAAATATGGCGCCATAGTTGTCGCCGGGGAGACCAAGGTATTCTTCCATGGCCTTCATGAAGTGCCAAGCCTCAAGCCACTTGAAGTCCATATTCATAAGACGGTAGGTCTCGGGGATATAGTCGTGGAATGACCCTTCGGAGAGCATACCGGTTACAGTAAGCGCACGGAGTACGCCCAGACCTTGTTTACCCCAAGATGGGTAGAATGTCCAGTCGCCGCGGACGTTCATAGCTGTAGATGTCCACCATGTGGCCTGGTTGTCGAGCAGATGTTTGTTGGCCACGGTGGCCCACTCTTTGGAAGCCGGGATAACCGGCTCGTTGTCGTAGCCGCGGAAAAGCATCAGAGGGAAGTTGCGACGGGCCGAAATTCCGGTGGCGTTGGAGTGTATCGATAGGAATAGGTCGGCCTTTGACTCGTTGGCGAGGCGACCGATGGTGGTCAGTCCGAGGTCGTCGGCTGAGGTGTTGGTGACGCGCGACATCACCACTTTGTAGCCTTTAGCTTTTAGCAAGTCGCGGAGCATCAAACCCTTGTCGAGGTTGGAGTTAGACTCCCAGAATCCCTTTGGATCGCCCTGAGTGAAGGGTTCGATTACCACGTTGCGGTCGTCGGAGTCATGACCGCCGTGTCCGGGATTGATATAGATTGTGAAATCGCTGGGCTGCGCTGCATACATTCCGGCAGCGGCCAGAAGGGAAGCCAGTGTGGCGGTAAGTTTATTGTTCATGGTCGTTGCGGATTAATGGAGTTTGACTTCGATTTCATAAAGCATGCCATCGATGGTGTTGTACACTACTTTGCCGGCTTTGATAGATCCGGTGGGGTTCATCGACATTGACTCTGGGCGGGTAAGTTGCTGCATCTCACTGCCATCAGCTTTAATAAGCACTATGCGCGATGATGAGAACTGGTGGCCGTCGTCCTTGGCGTCCATGGCCACTACGAAGTCGTTGCCGTACCAAGAGGGTGACTCATAATTGCCCAATTTGCTGATCACGTTGCCATTGAGGTCGGTAATGTATATGCCTGATCCTGCGGCAAAAAACATCACTTTTTTCTGGTCGGGCGATACCGAGGCCCACAGATAGCCGGCGTAGCTTTCAACTGGGGAATATGATTTTGTAACGCCGTTGCGAGTGATCAGCAGCTCTGAGCCGCTGGTGGCGACTTTCACGGCGTTGTCGGCTGTAAGACGCTCAGAGGCAGAGAGTCCGGCCCGGGGTTCGCGGCTTAGCACTTCCACTACATCGTTGTTTAAGTCGTAGCATCGAAGGCCTTGATAATTTTCGGTTGTGAACAGGATTTTTGATCCGTCGGCCGATATTGACGGGTAGTACATTTCGGTCTCTACACCCTTAAGAAGTCGGTGGGCGGGACCTACATCGGCCAATTGTGCATATGCACCTTGGAACCCGGCTATAGCCAGGGCGATGAGTAACTGTTGTTTCATCATGTTTCTATGTTAAGGTTAAAATTGTGTGGCGTTTAACGTGTTGGGTGTCAAAAGCTAAAGACAATTAGTGTTTTATATATAATTGTGTACAAAAATAATACTAAAATTTTGTATATCCAACTTAATAAATGTTAAGTGAAGTGTATAATTGTATAATGCGTGGCTGATATGGCTATTGTTTATGAAAAATAGGTTAAATAGCTTATTTATAGCCTGTCAAATGGTATATGTTAGCATTAAGGTCACGTGTCTTGTGACGGGCTCTTATAGTTTGTTCGTACGAATTATCTTGCCTGAAGTAGTACGTGGTAGTGACGGTGCTGTAATTACTGATCGAGGAACATGGTATGGGTGAATGGAGCCATTGTGTTTTAGTGACCGGAGGAGCATTAGAGGGTTTAAATCGCCGTCGGAATCCTCTACGACGAGTTGGAGTGCGGTGCCCAATTGCTTATCATAAACACCTCTTACGTAGAACGGCTGAGGGATGAAGGGAGATAACTCGCGCTCAATAATTTCAGGGTGAAGCTTTATGCCTCCCGAGTTTATCACGTTGTCGGCTCGCCCGAGCCATACAAATTCCTTGGATGAAACGAGCTCTACTACATCGGTGGTTGTAAGCTGTCTCCAACTCATTTGTGATGAGTTGATAATTAGCCGGTTGTCAGCGGTGGCATCGAATGTGATGTGAGGCAATGCATGGAATGTGTTGCTACCCATCGGGCGCAGGGCAACGTGACTGCATGTCTCGGTCATGCCGTATGTTGCCCATGCGTTGATATTGAGTGACTTAAGTAGGTTCTCCGCTTCTGGTGACAATGGTGCCCCTCCGATTATAAGATTTTGAATATCAGGTAACGAGATGGCATTATCAATGATCCATTGCGCTTGTGACGGTACGATGGGCAGCAGATCAATAATTTCAACCCCCTTTAAGGTGTGGAGCGGTCGATTGCTGGGGTGTTCTAAATACAGGGTACAGTCCGACTCCAAACACCTTACCATCATCATTTTACCTGCGATATAGTCAATTGACAGCGGGCATGCCATTATAGAGGTCTGATCGATGTGAAAAAATTCACATGTGGCTTGTGCCGATATGCGCATGTCCGACTTTAAAAGTCTGATTTCTTTTGGCTTGCCGGTTGAGCCTGATGTGTGGGCTATGATATATCGCTCACGGTTGTTCCACTCATCGACAAAAGGTTGCGATCTGTTTTCAGGGTCGATCAGTTGCATGATGTTATTATGACCGTGGTTGGCCTACGAAAATTAAGTCTCTATAATCCCAGTGAGCCTGAGGGTCATAGCCGAGTTTGTCACCATTAATTACCAATGGCGACGGGATGTTGTTGCGATACAGTTGCCCGGTGCCAAGTCCTTGAGGCATAGTGGTATGCCGTCGGCTTACCCACCGGGCGATAGCGTCGAGTCCTACATTTGATTCTAAAGCTGAGGTGGCCCACCATCCAATGCCAAGATTCTCGGCAGTTTCAATCCACTCATTGGCTTCATTGAAGCCCCCGCATAAGCTTGGCTTTAATATTATATACTGGGGGTGAGCTGTTTGCAGAAGTTTTAGCTTCTGCGATTTGGAGGTTATGCCTATAAGTTCCTCATCAAGAGCGATGGGGATAGGAGTGTTTTTGCACAACTCGGTTAATTCATGAAGTTGTCCGCGCTTGATGGGTTGCTCGATTGAGTGGATTGAGTAGGGTGCAAGTGCTTCAAGGCGCTCGTATGCTAAAGCGGGTGTAAATGCCTCGTTGGCATCGAGTCTCAGCTCAAGCTGTTCGGGCGTAAAGTGCTTGCGGATAGACTTTATGATATCCAGCTCACGATCCCAGTCGATGCCGCCAATTTTGATTTTTATGCACCTGAAACCATCCTTGATCTTCTCTTTAACGCGGCTGGTCATTTCCTCGGCCGATCCCATCCATATCAGTCCATTTATGGTAATAGGTTCGGGATATTCGGTTGCGGTTGCATTAAGTTGATTTAAAGCACTTTCAATACCAAATCGCATTGATGGGTATGGTAAGTCATCCACATTGATAGCGTGGATATAGCGACACACCTGGGCAAGCTGCTGCTCATAGTCGGGGATGTCGTCGGCGCTCAGGCCGCGAAACAGGGCGCATTCCCCTATGCCGATACGTGAGGGATTGTTGGAGTCCCAAATTTTCACAAAGTATGTTTCCTTGACCCTCATCGTTGTGCGAGATGTAGTGGCAGGCTTTTTGAAGGCAAGGAAATATCTGCAATAACAGGCCTGAAGCATTTTATCGTCAGCCAGGAAATTTGGGGAACTGGTCGAAATCGGGGTCGCGCTTTTCGAGAAAAGCGTTTTTGCCCTCTTGAGCCTCGGCCATAAGATAGTACATCAGGGTAGCATCGCCGGCAAATTCCATCATGCCACGCTGTCCATCGAGCTCTGCATTGAGGGCACGCTTTATCATGCGTATCGCCATAGGCGAACGGCTAAGTATCGTTTCACACCACTCAACTGTCACATCCTCAAGTTGCTCCAAGGGTACTACGCCGTTTATCATACCCATGTCGAGGGCTTCCTGAGCGCTGTATTGACGGCAAAGAAACCATATCTCGCGGGCTTTTTTTTGGCCGACGCATCTTGCAAGGTAGCTTGATCCAAAACCGGCATCAAACGATCCAACCTTTGGCCCCGTCTGGCCGAAACGAGCATTTTCCGACGCAATGGTCAGGTCGCAAACAACTTGAAGCACGTTGCCTCCACCGATTGCGTAGCCGTTGACCATGGCTATCACCGGTTTGGGTATTGACCGGATGGCCTTGTGAAGGTCAAGTACGTTAAGACGAGGCACCCCATTTTTGTCGATATAACCACCCACGCCTTTTACCTTTTGGTCGCCTCCTGAGCAGAAGGCTTTATCGCCTGTGCCGGTGAGAATTATTACGCCGATTTCGGGCGATTCGCGGCAATAGGCCATAGCGTCGAGCATTTCAAAATTGGTTTGAGGTCTGAAGGCGTTGTACACCTGTGGGCGGTTTATGGTGATTTTAGCTATCTTGCCATATTTCTCAAAAAGTATGTCGTCATACTCTTTTATTGTAGTCCATTGTCTCATAATCATAATTTTTGTGAAATTTTGAGCGGCTAATTTACGAAAAATTTGCTTAACTTCGCACATTGAAAGTTTAAGCAAGGAAAAAAGTAGTTAATAATGAAAAAATTGGCATATGCCGTAATGTCGCTCGTTGTAGCGCTTTCATTGACTTCGTGCAGCGACAATGATAATGACAACGACAAGGAGATTGAAAATTTGCCGGTGATGATTCTGGGCCAGTGGCTCGGCAATGACAACGGCAAATGGGTGATGTATGATTTTCAGGCCAACAACAGCCTTGAGATAACCATTAAAGGTGAATCAGAAACCTACCGCGGGGTTTATGCCTGTGTGGGCAATCATGTAAGCTCAAGCTATCATGGCAGTAATGGATTTGAATGGAACGTAAGCTCGGTGACTGCTTATTTTCTCCGATACAAGACAGAGGGAAGCAATGAAGAGAAAATACTTAACCGCATAGTGGGAGAGCTCGTGATGACTCCCGGGGAAACCATTACCCTCAACACACAAAACATTATGCCCGGAATTGCCGTGTCGCACATTAAGATAGATGATACAAACATAGCGAGATTCGACCCTAAAACGCTGCAAATCACAGCCGTGTCTCCAGGTGAAACTTTTGTAAGCCTCGACACTGAATTTGGCACAACGAAAGTTCGCTTGATAGTGAGCAACAGCATTACCGAACCTAACTAAACACAATTACGATGAAATTAACATGTTGCACTTGCGCCGCAGCGGCATTGGTGATACTTGCGGGTTGTAGTGCCCAAAGCGAGCCCATAGCGGGTGCGGGCGGTAAAATCAGTCCGTCAATAAGTGTCGATCTTGAGATTGTGGAGGCAGTCGACTCGCGGTCGTCGTCCGACATCACTTTGACCCCCGCCGATTTCTCACTCACCATTTCCTCGGCATCAGGTGCAGTGAATCGCATGTGGGAAAAAGCTACAGACTTCCCCACCTCCGAGTTATGGCCTGTAGGTGAATACACACTCTCAGCCAGCTATGGCAGCACAAACGATGAGGGATTTGCGTCACCCTGCTTTACAGGAGAAGCGCAAGTGGCAGTTACTGAGGGGGGCGTGTCTACTGCGCCGATAACATGCACCCTCTCCAACTCAATGATCTCAATCAGTGCGACAGAGGCTTTCCGAGGTTTCTTTACATCGTGCTCAGTGCAATTGGTGACATCGCTGGGTAATACATTCGACTACCCCAATGATGAGACCGCACCGCTATATGTAAAGCCAGGGAATGTCAACCTGATTATCGATGTCACTAAACCCAATGGGGTACACGCCACATTCACACCATCGGGGTCGATTGTGGCAGAGGCCCGTCACCATTACCGTGTGAAACTTGATGTTAATTCAGGCGAGATGGGGCAAGGTGCGATTGTGGTAAACTTCGATAATACGGTAACTACCGAAGATATTGTGATCGACTTAAGTGATGAGTTGATGAATAGTCCGGCCCCCGAGATATTTGCCATTGGGTTTGACCCGTTGAGCGCTTTGGAAATACCTTTGGCCGATGGTGCCGATAGGGTAGCTATGATGGTTCAGGCACGTGCGGGCATCAGCGGTCTACGTCTTACAGTAAACTCACCATCGCTTGAAGCAGAGGGATTTCCCACCGAATGCGACCTGATGCACCTTGCGCCCGAGCAGGCAATCGCAATCGAGAAGCTGGGCCTTGACTGTCAAGGCGTTTGGAATAACCCCGACCGAACTGCCGTGATCAATTTCGCCCAATTACTAAGCAAAATAACTGATGCACAATCCTCATTCACGCTCACTGCTATTGATAACTATTCGAAAGCATCCACACCAATGACGTTGAATGTGAAGTGTCGATAAGCGCTATTAATTAAGATAATTACACAATAGAATAACTATACAACAGATGAAAAATATCTCAAAAATGGCTGTGTTGGTAGCCCTATGCGCCACCCTTGCCGCATGTGAAGAGCAGTGGGATCCCAACTTGCTTTTACAGGAAAATGGCACTATTGACTTGTCGTCGCTAACTATCGATGTTGATGGCGAGGTTACTGAGTTATCACGCTCAACCGATGCGATAGATGTAAAAACATTCACCGTCGCTATACTTGACGCTAATACAGGTGCCGCTACCAATCAGTGGACTGTAGCCGGGATGCCCGAGGTGGTTACCCTACCGGTGGGCAACTATATAATTGATGTGGAGAATGCTCCACTACAAGCCGCAGCCTGGGATGCCCCCTGGTATCACGGTACTTCGAAAGTGGCTGTGGTGAAAGATGAGGTGGCTTATCCAGCAACATTGACGTGCAGATTGAGCAATGTACTGGTTTCGGTGAACTACTCTGATGCTTTGCGACAGGTGCTCGACCCTAATGCACAAGTTGTGGTTTCGGTTAACCCGACCGCACAGCTAACTTATACACTCGACGAGACACGCACCGGATATTTTGCACTACCAGAGGGAGCTTCAACGCTTGTGGCTGAGTTTTCCGGCAAAGTCAACGGCCGTGAGGTGACGCTGCGCAAATCGTTTGGTGATATCGCCGTAGCCCAGCATCACACAATTACATTCTCGCTCAAGTCGGGTCAACTCGACCCATCTATCATTATCGATGCTGATATCACCTATGATGATGTCGACATTGATATCCCCGGCAATGAAGATCCAATAACTCCTCCCACTCCTCCTGCCGAAGATCTCCCCACCATCAGTAGTGAGACTCTCGACCTGGAAGGTGTAAATCAGGTAACTGAGGATCTGCAAGCCATTGTCAATATCAAGGCCCCCAATGGTCTGGCTCATCTATGGGTAACTATCATATCAGACGGGCTTACTCCCGAGGTGCTTCAGGAAGTAGGGCTGACCGATAATTTTGACCTCGCATATCCCGGTGATTATGAGGAATCGCTCCAAGGACTTGGATTCCCCACAGGAGAGGAAGTAATCGGTAAGACCGACCTGATATTTGATATCAGCGAGTTTGTGCCATTGTTGCCCCTCTTCCCCGGCAACCATCACTTCATGCTTGATGTGGAGGATACCAAGGGTAATAAAATCTCAGTAACACTCAAATTCTACGCCGACCCGTTATGAAAAATAAACATCTGCTGATTACAGCGGTGGTAGCCTGGGGCATGTTGAGCTGCGACTCTGCTGAGCCGATGGTAGAGACACAGGAGCAGGGTGCTATTACGCTTGCGGCAACATTCGACAGCAGGTCGGATCTTGATATTGATCCTGATGAGCTCGCCACCACTTGCAATATATCGATTATCAGTTCGCGGGGTATCTTACGACAGTACCATGGAGTTGATCAAATCTCCGAGCCTTTATGGCTCGCAACTGGTGAATACCAGGCCGTGGCTACCGCTGGCGACAGCGTGTCGGCATCATGGGAGGCACGATACTATAAAGGAATCACTCCCTTCACAATCAATACCGGGGAGATGACCAACGTCGCCATCAACTGCTCACTTGCCAACGTTATAGCCTCGGTGGAATATGATGCTCAAGTGAAGGATGCCCTTAATGACTGCACCATACGAATAGGCCATCCCCGCGGCTGGCTCGAATATGTGGGCGATGAGCAGCGTCAGGGCTTCTTCATGATGCCTTCAGATGTAAAGGACCTCAAGTGGACATTGACCGCTACCACTTTCGATGGTAAGCCTTTCACTAAATCAGGAGTAATCTCAGATGTGAAGCCCGCCACCGAGTATCGTGTCAACATCAAGTACACAGGCACAGTATCGCCGATTGGGGGTGCGTGCCTCGACATCGATGTTGATGCGGATGTGGTGGTAATAGGACATGATGAAGGTATTGATGACATCCCTGTAGTGACTCTTGTCAATGCTGATATCAATGAGCCTGTTAATATCACGAAAGGGGAGGGGAAACGTTTGGTAATCACCGCCTTCGCGCCCGCAGGGCTTGCCGAAGCCAAGCTTACAGGCGATTTCGGACTTCTCGGGCTTGAAGAAAACACTCTGTTTAATCTGCTGGAGCCCGGCGAGAATGATGAAGCCGCACTCCACTCCAAGGGTATTAACGTGGCGCTGACAGTAGCAGACGATGGCGCTACTTCGCTAGCGGTCAATTTCAGCAGTAAGCTAATAGGACTTCTCCCAGCTAATACCTACCGGTTTACACTTGATGTTGTTGACCGCAATGGATATCCCGCTAAAGGAACACTTGTAATCACAGTAACCGACCCTAATCAATAATGAAAAAGTTTCAGCTATTTATAATTTTGTCGATGTTGCTGTCAATAACCACAGCAAATGCCCAGGAAACGTTCACCGTGGACTCGGGGCACATCGAAATTAAGGAATTTAAGAGAAATCTTGAAACAATCCCATTCATTCCTAAAGGGCAATGGATCACGGGTATAAATGTGAACTATGCAGCCTCGACGCAGGATAACTACCAATTCTTGATAATTGAGAACCTCAACGGCGACAGCTATTCATTCAAGATTTCACCACAACTGATGTTTGCCTTTGCCGACAATATGGCTGCTGGTGGCAGATTCAGCTTTGCCCGCACTAAGACTAAGCTCACCAGTGCCGATGTAGTAATAGATTCCGAGACAGAATATAATACCGATAACCTATACAGTGTATCCAATAATTACTATGCGGCAGCACTGTTTCGCTACTACTTGAGTATGGGTAGGTCAAAGCGATTCGGCTTCTTCATCGAAGGACAAATGCAGTTGGGAGGCGGACAATCGAAGATTTGCCGAGGCACAGGAGAGGATCTTACAGGTACATTTGAGCGCAATTTCAATCTCAATGTTGGTTTGGCTCCCGGCCTTATCATGTTTCTCAACAACTACTCGGCCATTGAGGTCAACGTGGGTTTACTCGGCTTCAATTACAACCATACCAAGGCAACCACTGATCAGGTGTATATTGCCCACCACAATACCAAGAGTGCGTTGTTCAACATTAACTTATTCTCAATTACCTTTGGCGTAGCCTTTTATCTGTGATGAATATGAAGAAAATTGTATTTATATTATTAGCATCGATAATAGGCGCTTGCCAGCATACTATTGCTGCTAAATCTGACACAATTCAAGTGGTCAATCCCAATAAGCGCCAATTTTATGATGAGAATGAGGATCGAGCTTTCCTTAACGAAAAGGTGATTGTGAAAGGTGACACCGTTTCGGTTGTACTCCCTGAGAAGAACTATGGACGCTATGACCGAGGTCTGTTCAACTTTCTATTCATACCTAAAGGACAGATAGCCTTGGGGTTGACTGCCAATTATGGCTCGTTTGACAGCCAGGATATGCAGCTGCTTGGAGTGATTGAAGATTTTGATTTCAAGGGAACTATTTATTCTGTGAAACCCACCTTCTCCTACTTCTTCCGCAATAACGAGTCGCTTGGTTTGAAATTTACTTACACCAAGGGCGATGCGGATTTAGGACATTTGGCAGTTGACTTCGACGACGACATAAACTTTGATATACATGATGTGCGCTACACGACTCGCACTGTGTCGGGTGCCATTTTTTACCGCAAATATGTTGGACTTAGCTCATCCAAGCGTTTTGCTGTGTTCAACGATGTTGACCTTTCGTTTGGCGGAGGCAAGACTCGTTTTGTGCGCTACTACAACGACGAAGCTCGCGACACACGTACGCGCATCTTTGAGACAGCGCTTAATTTTTCGCCCGGCGTGTGTGTTTTCATCCAGGACTACGTGTCGTTTAATGTGTCATTTGGAGTCTTTGGCGTATATTTCCGTGATGCCCGGCAGACAACTAACGGCGTGGAGGATGGCAAACGCTTCACCTCGGGAGCAAATTTCCGATTCAATATATTCAACATCAATTTTGGCTTAGGCATACACATATAATATATGAATAAGAGCATTTACAACGCTACCGTCATTGCTGCAACAGCATTCGTACTCACGGCGTGTATAAAGAATGATATTCCCTATCCTCGCATCCAGCCTGATTTTACGTCCTTCATCGTCGATGGTCAGGTGCAGCCATCGCTGATAGATACCCAGACACGTACGGTCACCGTATACCTTTCGGAGAACGTTGATCCCTACGCTGTCACAGTGACCGACTACGCCATTGACCCTGAAGAGGCTGTTGTGGTGGATGATGCGTTCAGCCACGCGATTGACCTTTCGACCCCGGCCACAGTAACACTGCGCATGTATCAGGACTACGACTGGACCATCCAGGGAGTGCAGAATATTGAGCGCTATTTCACTATCGACGGACAGGTGGGCACTTCATCAATCGATGTTGCGAATCATCGTGTCATTGCATACATTCCTGACACCCAGTCATTGGCCCAAGTCAAGGTTACTTCAATCAAGCTTGAGGCCGTGGGTGCTGTGATGGAGCCGGATATGGACGGCGCCACGGTTGATTTCACCGACCCGGTGATAGTAAAGGTGACAAAGTGGGGTCGTACTACAGAATGGACTTTGATTGTCGAAACCACCGAGGCCACCGTGACCACAGTAAGCGCCGATGCATGGAGCCGCGTGGTATGGGTATATGGCGCAGCCCGTGAAGGTAAGGACAACGGAGTGGAGTACCGTCAGCAAGGAGCCACTTCTTGGATGAAAGTACCAACCGACTGGATAGAATATAACGGTGGAGACTTCAGCGCTTGCATTTCTCATCTTGAACCAGCGACTACTTACGAAGTCAGGGCATATTCAGGTGAAGATTATGGTGCCACGCTTACAGTGACAACGGGCACTGAGCCTCAGCTTCCAAATTCCTCATTCGACAGCTGGTGGCTTGATGGTAAAATCTGGTGCCCATGGGCCGAAGGCAGCGAGCCATTCTGGGGTACGGGAAATAAGGGTGCTACCACGCTCGGCCCGTCGAACACCGTGCCAACCACCGACACCTCAACAGGTACAGGTCAAGCAGCGATGCTTCAAACGAAGTTTGTGGGTATCGGAATGCTTGGCAAGCTCGCAGCCGGCAACATTTTTGCCGGAACATATGTGCGCACTGAAGGTACCAACGGTGTGCTCGATTTCGGACGTCCATTCACTCAGCGTCCAACGCGACTTCGCGGTCATTTGAAGTATAAGACAGCGCCTATTTCCTCGGCATCCGGCCAATTTGCCGCACTTAAGGGTGAACCTGATACCTGTATAGTGTGGATTGCGCTTACCGATGGACAGGCACCTGTAGAGATTCGCACCAATCCCAACAATAGACATTTGTTTGATCGTAATGACGCTGATGTGATAGCTTACGGTGAGTTCACCTCAGGAGCCTCAATACCTGATTACATAGAGTTTGATATTCCACTTGAGTACAAGGCCACCAATCGTATTCCCACATACATTCTTGTCACTGCATCGGCATCAAAGTATGGCGACTACTTTGTAGGTGGGGATGGAGCCACACTCTATGTCGACGACCTTGAGCTGCTGTACGATTATTAGAGTAATAGGATTTATGCACAGGATAAAGGCCACGTTCAGCATATAGCGGGACGTGGCCTTGAAGTATTGTGTAACTGGAATCTTATATAACTTCCAGGTTGGCGTTAAGGCGTTGACGCACCACTTCATACATAAGTACTCCGGCGGCTACTGACACGTTGAGTGAGCCGATGTGCCCCATCATAGGAATGGATACCATTGTGTCGCATTGCTCGAGTACGTCGGGAGAGATTCCGGTATCCTCTGCGCCCATCACTATGGCAACAGGCGATGTGTAGTCCTCGCATGTGTAGTTGATGTCCACTTTCTCACTGGCCGCAACTACCTTATATCCGTTATCACGAAGAAATTTCACCGCATTGGATATTGAGCGCTCACGACACACGGGCACACGATGCAGAGCTCCCGCCGATGTCTTTATGGCATCACCGCCAACAGATACACTTCCGCGCTCGGGAATAACGATAGCATCGACTCCCGCGCACTCGCAGGTGCGGGCAATGGCACCGAAATTGCGCACATCGGTGATTCCGTCGAGTACCACTATGAACGGTAGCATCCCATCCTCGTACAGCTGAGGCACGAGGTGGTCGAGCCTGTGGTAGGTAACTGCCGAGAGCATTGCCAGAACACCCTGGTGGTTTTTTCGGGTAATGCGATTTATACGCTCCACCGGTACGCGCTGGGTTGGTATGTGATGTAGACGTATGCGCTCAGTGAGTTCGGCAATCAGATCGCCATGAAGATCCTTCTTGATAAATATTTTGTCGATTTCCTTTCCGGCATCAATAGCTTCTATGATTGCCCGGATGCCGTAAATATAGTCTTCGCGGTCCATGATGTAAATATTATTATTTGATTTTGAGGAGCGATTTTGCGGCAGCGCGCGCAGCCTCATCGTGTGTGTCGCCACTGAGCATCAGTGCCAGCTCGTCGATGCGTTCGGTTTCTGACAGGGAGCGTATGCGTGTATTGGTCGATGTTTCGTCGTCCTCTTTATATACTTTGAAATGGGTGGTGCCTTTCGCGGCCACTTGAGGCAAATGTGTTATGGCTATTACCTGCATATTGCGTGCCATGTCGAGCATCATTTGACCCATGCGGTTGGCCACGTCGCCCGACACCCCGGTGTCAACCTCGTCGAATATCAGTGATGGCAATTGCATTTTCGAGGCTACCAATGATTTGATACATAGCATCAGGCGTGATATTTCACCTCCCGAAGCAGTGTCACCGACCGGTAATGGAGTTTGATTCTTGTTGAAGGCGAATAGAAATTCCACCTTGTCGATGCCGGTGCGGGTCATTTCGCCTTGCTCCACACGGATTTCCACCACTAAGTTTTTCATGCCTAATGGGATTGCCAGCTCACGCAGGGCATCGGCAAATCGTGAGGCCTCATCAATGCGAATCTTGGAAATAACAGCGGCAGCTTCTATTGCCCGGTGTTTTGCGAGTTTGGCCGCAGTTTCGAGCTCGTGCAGCTGTTGATCACCGTGGGTGATAGTCGTGAGCTTATCGCGCAGGTTATCGCGTATGGATATAAGACCTTCTACTGAGTCGACGTGATGTTTGCGTTGCAGAGCATAAATGTCGTTGAGACGGTCCTCAATATCGTTGAGTTTTGCGGGGTCGGCATTGATATTGGAGTCATAGTCGCTAAAAGTGTCAGCTATGTCCTGTAATTCAATTCTCAGGGTTTCAAGGCGCTCAGCGAGGTGTGATGATTCGGTGATGGTTGAAGTGAGTGAGTTGGCCTGGTCGGTGGCGGTGCGGATTAAAGATAACGCATCACCTTCACCCCCATCTAAGGCGTTGATGATAGTAGTGAGCTTGGCTTTTACTTCACCTATATTCGTAAGTAATTCGCGCTCGCTTTCCAGTTCTTCTTGTTCACCTGAAGTCAGGTTCATCTCTTCGAGTTGCGAAAGCTGGAAGCGGGTAAATTCCTCATCTTCGAGTGACTGCTCTATCGTACGACGCTGACGGCGATAACGTGCAACGGCATTTTTATAGTCGTTATATAGACTTTCATAAATGCCGAGCCGCTCATGGTTGGCGGCAAGGGAATCAATGATGTCGAGCTGATATTCGGGTGTGGCAAGCAGCAGGTTCTGATGCTGCGAGTGGAGGTCGACGAGCAACATTGCTACTGCTCTGAGCTGGTTGAGGGTGATGGGAGAGTCGTTGATGAAGGCACGAGTGCGCCCTGAGGGTGCGAGCTCGCGCCTTAACAGACAAATCTGGTCGTCCCATTCAATATCATTATCGGCAAAATGTTGCTTAAGTGCCGGGTAGTCGCTGACAGTGAAAGCGGCCTCGATTACCGACTTGTGATTGCGGTCGCGTATCACCTTTAGGTCGGCGCGCCCACCCAGCAAAAGCCCTAATGCGCTTAGCATTATTGATTTTCCTGCTCCGGTTTCACCCGTTATGATATTAAGTCCGGGTCCAAACTCTATGTCAATCCGGTCAATGAGAGCATAGTTGGATATGTGGAGCGACTGTAGCATAGAAAATAATATGAGGCCTTACTTGTTGGTGCCGTTTTTGATTTTGGTGAGGCGGTCGGAGTCGGTTGGATATATTGGCGACAGTATCTCCACCACCGTCTCGCGCTCAGTCTGTGAGCCTTTTGTGTAGATGTTGACAAGCTCATCAAGCTTGGCATCGCGAAATAGCGACAGAGACACCGACATGGGCGCCGCATCATACACTTTTTTGAGATTTTCGAGTGTGGAGGTGATTTTTGCACGACCTTTGTCGGGACTGATTACCATTTGATCAAGCCCCTGAAGGTGGTATTCGTAAAGCATGGTGCGCACCGGCTCCATGTTGGGGTCGGTATAGGCCGAGAGCACTGCTGCTCGGTTTTTGTTATCCTCAAATGCTTTCCACCCCGATTCGCCCGACGATTGTGCCATCTGCACTACTTGTTGCGCCATTTCATAGAATGGGTCACCACCTTTGAGTGCGAATGAATCGAAGTCGACCGCCAATATCAAATAAGCATAGAAGTTTAATATGGCTGTGAGCTGACTTTCCATAGAGTTTTGTGAGAAAACGAGAGGCTCGTTCTCCTGATAGTCAAACTCTACTTTTGTGTCCTTAAAGTTGATGAGAGTTGTGTTATAGTTGCTGTTGTAAACCGGGCGGCTCGATTGTATCTGCAAGTCACCTTTCATCGTGTTGCCGTCGTATTCCTTGATGGTAAAGAACATGCGACAATCAATTTTCTCGTTTGCGGCAATCTGGGCGTTGGAGAATTTTGTTGTGTTGAGATAGTCGTTGAGTGAGGTCTGTAGTGTCTCAAATACCGACTTGTTGACGTTCTGCACCTGTTGCGAATTAATCTCAACCTGGCAGTTGAGCTCTTGGGCTGATGCATTGAGCGGCAAGCACAGCAAAGCAACCCACAAAAGTGCTATGTGTGGTATCAGTTGATTGAGTGTGTGTGTTTTCAGCAGTTGTTTCATAGGGTGATGTAGTCGATAATGTCGGATGCTACTTCTGATTTAGGTTTGAGCCCGTAGCTGGTCATTTGTCCGCTGCGATCGAAAATTGTCACCTTGTTTGTGTCGGTTTGAAATCCGGCACCGTTGTCGCGCAATGAGTTGAGCACGATATAGTCAAGATTTTTGCGTTCCATCTTCTCCAAGGCGTTCGTTTGTTCGTTGTCGGTTTCGAGGGCAAATCCCACTACCAGCTGATTGTCGCGTTTCTCCTTGCCGAGAGTCGCGGCTATGTCGGGGTTTTTCACCAACTCTATTGTTGGAGCCTCCTGCCCTTCACGTTTTATTTTGTGCTTGGCGGGGTGTGCCGGAGCATAATCGGCCACCGCTGCAGTGAGTATGGTGATGTCGGCTTTTGGGAATTGCTGCATTGTGGCATCGAGCATCTGGAGTGCTGACTCCACTTTGACAACTTCAATTCCGGGCATTGAGGGCTTGACATTCACTGGTCCGCTTACGATGGTCACATTTGCTCCACGGCGTGCGGCTTCGTCGGCTATGGCATAACCCATCTTGCCTGAAGAATAATTGCCGATGAATCTCACGGGGTCAATGCGTTCGTGGGTGGGACCTGCTGTGATGAGCACATTCTTCCCTTTCAAAGACTTCGCAGGCTCAGGATTATTGAAATAACGCTCGATTTCGGCGAATATTGCCTCGGGCTCGGCCATTCGCCCTTTCCCTATCAGATGGCTTGCAAGCTCACCGGTGGTCGATTCAATGATGTGGTTGCCATAGCTGCGCAGAGTATCGAGATTGCGCAGAGTCGATGGATGAGCCATCATGTCAAGATCCATGGCTGGAGCTATGAATACCGGTGCTTTTGCCGATAAGTAGCTTGTAACAAGCATGTTGTCGGCGATGCCGTTGGCCATCTTGCCAATGGTTGATGCAGTAGCGGGTGCTATCACCATCACATCGGCCCATAGTCCCAGGTCGACGTGGCTGTTCCACTGGCCGGTATTGGCAGTGAAAAACTCGCTCACCACCGGTTTGCCTGTTAGGGCTGACATTGTTACCGGAGTGATAAATTCCTTGGCTGCGGGGGTCATAATCACCTGCACCTCGGCACCGGCCTTAACGAACAGTCGCACCAGAGATGCCGTCTTATATGCGGCAATTCCGCCGGTGATACCCACTATAATATGTTTACCTTTAAGTATTGACATATTATTACTTGATGCGCATTTTAATGCGGGTAAAGGCGTTTTTGGTATCCTGTGTGAAGTCGCTGGTCATGATCCAGCTAAGGTAGCCGGGGTCAATGCGAAGCACCTCCTCGGCGACACGTCCTTTGTATTTTCCAAAGTTGATTACCTCGCGGTGTTTATCGTCGTAGATGAGTCGGCCACTTAAGTCCACATTACTGTTGTGCGAAGTGTACTGGCTCAGAGGCTCCACTTCGCGGGGTAGATCGGGGTAGCGTTCGAATTGTGCTTCGAGCACGTCGATTGTGGCTTCGGTGTCGTTGGTGGCAGAGTGCGCTCCATCAAGTTCCTTGCCGCAGTAGAAGCGGTAGGCGGCTGAGAGTGTGCGCTGCTCGCGCTTATGGAAAATGGTCTGCACATCGATGAAGCGGTGGCGCGAGAAGTCGTGGTTGATGCCCACACGCCCAAACTCCTCGGCCAGCATCGGTATGTCGAAGCGGTTGGAGTTGAATCCACCAAGGTCGCACCCCTCGATTTGCGATTCAATCTCCCTGGCCACTTGCTTGAACTGAGGCTTGTCGGCTACCATCTCATTGGTGATATGATGCACGGCCGACGCTTCGGCAGGGATTGAGCGACCCGGGTTGATGAGACGATGATAAGTGGTGCGCAGGCCATCGGGCGTAACTTTGATCATCGATATTTCCACGATTCGGTCGTGGGTTATATTGGTGCCGGTGGTCTCCAGATCGAAGAACACTATCGGACGGCGTAATATCAGATTCACAGCTTGATGAGTTATTTAACCCTGTGTAGCGGGGATTAGAAATCAACTACATTCATTGGCATGAGCAATATCAGCAGGTCGCCATCCTCGTTGCTGTCGCTGGGGACGAACACTCCGGGTCGGCTGGGGTCGGCGAGTTTCACGATGATGTCGGAGGTGGTGATGGTGTTGCAGATTTCAAGCAGGTAGGGTGCTGAGAATCCTATTACCAGGTCATTGCCTTGATAATCGGCGCTGAGCTCCTCGGTAGCCAGCGTACAGGTATTGTTGTCCTGCGCTTTCATCACTACCTTTTCGGCCGTAACCTTGAATTTTATCAAGCCATTGGCACTCTCCACGAATACACCCACACGGCGCACTGCGTTGAGCAGCAGCTGGCGGTCGATTGTGAGGGTCGAGGGGTTGTTCTTGGGAATCACGCGGTTATAATCGGGGAAATTGCCCTTGATGAACCGGCAGTTGAATGTGTAAGTTTCGGTAGAGAATGTAGCCCCTTTGGGAGTGAAAGTGATATCGATTGTCTCATCCTTTCCGAGCACGTTTTTGATGATGTTGGCGGGCTTCACGGGGAGGATAAACGAGCCTTCGATGCCGGGCTCAATAGCTGTGGATGCGTAGCGCACCAGCTTATGAGTGTCGGTAGCTACGAATGTGATGCCATCGGGCTTGATGTCCCACAGTATACCCATCATCTGAGGGCGGAGCTCGTCGGTGCTGACGGCAAACAGTGTATTATCGATGCCCTTTATCACCTTGTCGGCATCGATAGTGAAGCTTAGCATTTGGTCGGCCTCGGTTTTGTCAGTGCTTGAGGGGTATTCCAAGCCGTTTTGTGCTATCAGAGAGTAGCGGCCACCCTGACATGTGATTTCAACGGCCAGAGTATCTTCGTTGATTTCAAAGGATATTCCCTGGTCGGGGATTTCGCGCAGCAGGTCTACCATGCGGCGTGCGTCGATGCAGAAGCGTCCCTCCCCTTGAGCCTCGGTGACGTTGATTCGCGCCGTTAGGGTGTTTTCCATATCGGAGGCGGTGATGGTGAGAGTGTCGCCTGATAGAGTAAAGAGGAAATTGTTTAGGATTGTCAAGGCATTTTTAGAGTTAATTACTTTGCTCACTGCCGACGAGCTACTGTAAAGAGCCTTGCTTGGGACGTTGAATTTCATATCTTTAAGATGTTTCGATTATTATCGGGTTATAAGTGTACAAAGATAATCATTTTCCGTTAAAAACCTCATCTCACCCTGCAAAAGAATTTTACCTTGAAAGCGACACATTTATGCGAAACATTCACAGCAAGAACAACCTGCCTGCACCGAGCTAATCATTCTTGTTGCTCCAAATTGTGTGCGAGGTTTAGAAAGAACCTTTATTACCGATAGTAATAGGACGCAGCCCGCTTATTGTAAAATCTGCAGTCAATCCAAGAGCATTTAATACTCTTGCGATAGTGGATATAGTAAGATTCCTTCCACTTTCAATTTTGGATATTTGAGCTGACTGGACACCCACCTTTTCTCCAAGTTCGCGCTGCGTAAGATTACGAGCTTTACGGGCTTCTTTAATGGATGCCCCAATTAATGCCGCTTCCACTTCAGCTTCAAACGCTTCTCTTTGTGGAGTGCCACACTTGCCGATATGTTTGTCGGTTATTTCGTCTAATGAATAGAATTTCATATTACTTACTTTTTTGATTGTAGTATTCTCGTTTAATAGCCTCGGCTCTCTCTATTTCTTTGGACGGGGTCTTTTGGGTTTTCTTTATGAACCCATGAGTGGTGATTATTAATGCTCGTTGTTCTTTATCGAAGAAAGCTAACAGGCGATATTTTATTCGGCCAAATAAAGTCCGGAATTCCCAAATATCCTATCCTTCTAATTTTTTAAATATGTCATTGTCTTGTATACCACCCTCTACCAGTCGAATATTATATAGAATTTTTTTCTTCGCTTTTTGAGACAAAGAATTAAGAAATACATCAACTTCTTCCGATAAGATGACATTGAATTTATTACTTGTTTTCATCGCTATTGCAATAACTCCGCAAAC
>CAZFEU010000006.1:0-55161 GCA_964517875.1 uncultured Muribaculaceae bacterium
GCGGTGAGTGGAAAGCGCCGCCCACCTTGAGCTTGAGTGCACGCTTGGCCCCGGCTGCTTTTAGCAGTTCGCAAGCCTTATCGATAGCGGGTTCTTCGCCCGAAATCACAATCTGGCCAGGACAATTATAGTTGGCGCAGACCACAACGCCGTCGACCGAATCAACGATTTCCTCAACTTTTTCATCGGGGAGCGCAAGCACGGCAGCCATTGTTGAGGGGCGAGCCTCGCAAGCCTTCTGCATGGCCTGGGCGCGGGCCGACACAAGGCGCAAGCCGTCGTCAAACGACAATGCCCCGGCGGCTACAAGCGCTGAGAATTCACCTAACGAGTGGCCGGCCACCATATCGGGGCGGAACTCATCGCCAAGAGTTTTGGCTAATATCACTGAGTGGAGGAAGATGGCAGGCTGGGTGACGCGAGTCTGACGCAGATCCTCGTCGGTGCCGTTAAACATCAGGTCGGTGATGCGGAAGCCGAGTATGTCATTTGCGCGCTCAAACATCTCGTGAGCCTCGGCATTGTTGTCGTAAAGGTCTTTGCCCATCCCTACGAATTGGGCCCCCTGACCGGGGAAAACGAATGCTTTCATCTGTAGAATGATTTATTGTACCTTGTTTTACAGGCCACAAAATTACAACATTTTTTAATTTCCGCCAACACCAACAGTCGCCTACACATTCTTCATAATTGAAGCAAGAGGCTACGCAAGGTGCTTATATACTTAATAAATATATGAGTGAAAAAAGTATTACGAGGGTGGTGAATTGGATTTATTGTGTGAGATGCATTAAAAAATGCTAAATGGGATGCCGAGTGCTTGCACATGTCAAGCAAAAGCACTACCTTTGCGCTGAAAATCCGACAAACTGATTATTCAATCTTAACTAACCAACCGGCCCAACGCACTAACACACCGCGGCCACATTCAAGAAATAATATTAACCTCTTAATTTAAAAACATCGCCTATCGCTATACATCTACTCTAATTAATTAAATAAGACATATAGATGCAACAAAAGACTAAGCTGACCGACGAAATGCTGGTCTCGGCTTATGCCAAAGGCGACAATGATGCTTTCGACACACTACTCAACCGTCATAAGGACAGGGTATTGTCATACATTATACATATCGTCAAAAACCGTGATTTGGCCGAAGATATCTTCCAAGAGACCTTCGTAAAGGCCATTATGACCATCAAGCAGGGCCGATATACCGACACCGGTAAATTCTCGGCCTGGATCACACGTATCGCCCACAACCTCATCATCGACTACTATCGCCAGGAGAAAGCCGAGAATACGGTTTCAGCCGACAACGATGAAACCGATCTGCTCAACCGCCGCGACCTGGCCGAAGCCACAATTGAGGACTCGTTGGTGGAGCGTCAGATCCACAAGGATGTGCGTAAAATCATAGGCATACTCCCCGAGTCGCAGCGCAAGGTAGTGATGATGCGCTACTACAAGGACATGAGCTTCAAGGAAATAGCTGATGCCACCGGTGTATCAATCAACACCGCTCTTGGGCGCATGCGCTACGCCATAATCAACATGCGCCGTCTGGCCGACGAGCACAATATTTCACTCACACTTTAACATCAGCCGGGACTCGCCTCCCGGCTGCATAATATCTATTTTTTCCATCACCATGGCTGACCGCAAACTTATCCTCATATCCAACGACGACGGCATACATACCTCGGGACTACGCAACCTCATCGACTCAGTGCGCCACTTAGGCGACGTGGTGGTAGCAGCCCCGGCCACTCCTCAATCAGGCAAATCATCGGCCATCACTGTGATGGAGCCACTACGCATTTTCAAGCACGAGGACTATAACGGTGCAAAAATGTATGCCGTCACAGGTACCCCTGTCGACTGCGTTAAGCTGGCGATGCATACAATCGTGCCGCGCCGCCCCGACATAGTCCTGGCCGGAATCAACCATGGCAGCAACGCCGGAAATTCAATAATCTACTCAGGCACGATGGGCGCCGTGTTCGAGGGTTGCATGACAGGCATCCCATCGGTGGGCTACTCGCTGCTCGACCACTCACTCGACGCCGATTTCAGCGCCACCTTACCGTATATCAAGGATATCACTGAGCGCGTGATTGCCCACGGGCTCCCCAAGGGCGTGTGTCTTAATGTCAATTTCCCCGCCAACGTGCCGATAAAGGGGGCAAAAGTGGTGCGTGCCGCCCTGGGTCATTGGACCGAGGAATATCGCCGTTATGACGATCCTACCGCACATCCATTCTACATGCTTACAGGCACCTTTGTAATTGAGGACCCCGACCCTGAGTCGACCGACATCTATTGGCTCGACCGCCAATACGCCAGCGTAGTCCCCGCCCGCGCCGACCAGACCGCCACCGACGAGCTCCCCTACATCACCCAGCTCCTGCAATAACACTCACCTGCATTACCATGTACACTCTCCCTGTCGGCACAAAAATCACCTCACCCACAACCACCTACACCATCACCGGCGTGCTCGGGCAGGGTGGTTTCGGCATCACCTACAGCGCCATCTTCACCACAAAGGTAGGGGCGGTGAGGGTCAAGGCCAGCGTGGCCCTTAAGGAGCTTTTCGTCAAGGCCGACTGCGTCAGGGAGGAGAATACTTTGAGTGTGTCGTGCTCCGGTCCGGCGCAGCAACGCGTGGAGCTTGCCCGCAAGGATTTTGTGGGAGAGGCACGCCGCCTGCAGCAGCTCAACGACAAAAATCCCCATATCGTGGCTGTCAATGAGGTGTTTGAGGCCAACAACACGGCTTACTTCGCAATGGAGATGCTCGAGGGGAAGTCACTCCGCGACTATGTTGTAGCCCGGGGTCATCTTTCCGAGGGTGAGATGCTGTCGATTATGACCCAGATTATCGACGCCGTGGCATTCCTCCACCGCAACCGCATAACACATCTCGACATCAAGCCGCAGAACATCATGATCACCACCGACGATGGAGGCACACTGCGTCCGGTGCTCATCGATTTCGGCCTGTCGAAGCACTACGACGAGAATGGCGAGGCCACCTCGACCATCAACTCGCAGGGGTACAGCGAGGGGTATGCCCCCAGCGAGCAATACAGGGGCATCACCACCTTCTCGCCTGCGAGCGACGTCTACTCGCTCGGCGCTACAATGGTTTACTGCCTCACAGGCAAGGGGCTCCCCAGCGCGCTCGACTTAAGGCCTGAGACATTGGAGGAGGCAATTCCCGCCGACACCACTCAAAAGGTGCGCCGCGCCATACGCCGCGCCCTGTCGCTCCACGCCGAAGATCGCCAAGCCGACGCCGGCGCGCTGCTCGCCGACCTCGGCGGCAAGAAGCCGCCCATAGCGGCTCCCACCCCCGCGGCAACCAGCGAAGCCACCGTTGTGGACGCATACCCCAAAGAGGATGCCCCCGAAGCCACCATCATCGATGCCAACCCTAAAGCGCCCTCCCCTGCCACACCCACAAAAGAACAAAGCAAACGCCCAAAACCAAAGCGCCCTTGGCTGAAAATAACATCAATAGTTGTGGGCGCCCTGCTCTTGGGATACATAGTCTATCCCCGATGGTTCTTAGAGCTTTATTATGGTTCAGCCTATGAGTCGAGTGAAGAAGGGCTATATAAGGTTCGTAATAAATACGAGAAACATGGATTTGTAAATAGATTTGGTAAAGAAGTTATTCCGCTGGTCTATGACTATGCCAACGACTTCAGCGAAGGTCTGGCTTATGTCAAAAAGAATGGGAAATATGGCTTTATCAACAAGTCGGGCGATGTAGTGATTCCGCTGATTTATGACGATGCCACCTCCTTCAAAAATGGCAAGGTAGAGGTCAAAAAAGATGGGGAGCAGTTCTACATTGACAAGACAGGCAAGCGAGTGGAATAGGTGGGTGTGGCGTAGCCACGAGATAATTGTAGCCGTGGGTGACTAACCCACGGATGTGAGGTATCCTCGTGGGTAACGACCAAAGATTGGTCGAATAATGCGGCCATTTGACCGATAAATCGGTCAATTACAACACAATACGCTATTCCGTGGGTTGCACCCACGGCTACGTTCTTTCTACCGCTATGCGGTTGTTATATTTTGATATGCGTTAATTTCATAAAATTTGATGGTGGCTGCCTTTGGGTATCGGCTCGGCGTAGCCGAGCACGGCACAGCCGCGGTGCGGCGGTGTTGTATCGAACCCCACATGAGCGAAGCGAGTGTGGGGGAGGAAAGGTAATAAAACAATACGGAGTGTCGGGGACACGATGTCGTGAAAAATAGATGTGCCCGGAGGGCTATACTCTATATAACCCCATGACAGCGTGTTAACGCTGGCTTGGGGACAGCACAGCACCACAAGGCATAGCGCCTGGAGGACGCTACTCTGGCAACTTAGAGAGTTTAGCGTAGCGCCAAAAAGGCGCGCTGGAGCTCTCGGGTCATTTTCCGCAAGCCAGCTCCGCTGTCATGCGGTTATACAGAGGGAAGCCCTGCGGGCTACGCCCCACATGATGCTTACGTCAAAAAAGTAGGGATGCACCCTGGTGCATCCGCATAACGTACTGGTGCGGAGGCTTTTCGGCTGCGTCGGGATGTGTTCGGCTGCACCAGGGTGCAGCCCTACCACATGGGAGCAACGAATTTGGGGTGCAGCCCCACATCGCATAGCATTGATGAGCTCGGGGGGATCAGTCGAAGTGCTTGCGGCGGAACACGAAGTTGCGGCCGAGGTATTTCTCACGAACGATAGGGTTAGCCGCAAGTTCTTCCGACGTGCCCTGAAACAGAATCTTACCCTCAAAAAGCAGATAGGCACGATCGGTAATCGACAGAGTTTCAGGAGCGTTATGGTCGGTGATAAGGATGCCGATATTTTTCTCCTTCAGCTTATATACCACCGACTGTATCTCCTCCACCTGAATCGGGTCGACACCGGCGAAAGGCTCGTCAAGCATGATAAATTTGGGGTTGATGGCCAGACAGCGGGCTATCTCCGTGCGACGCCGCTCACCGCCCGACAGTGCGTCGCCATGATTTTTACGCACCTTTTGCAGGCTAAATTCGTTGATAAGCCGCTCAAGGTGTTCGCGCTGCTCCTCCTTGCTCTCGTTGGTCATTTCGAGCACGGCACGAATGTTGTCCTCAACCGACAGCTTGCGGAACACCGATGCCTCCTGGGCAAGATAACCTATACCTTGTTGAGCACGTCGATACACCGGGTACTTGGTGATATCCATATCGTTGAGAAACACGCGCCCCTCGTTGGGGGTCACCAACCCGGTGGTCATATAGAACGTGGTAGTCTTACCCGCGCCATTCGGCCCGAGCAGACCTACGATTTCACCTTGTTTTACGTTGATTGACACGTGATTGGCCACTGTGCGCTTGCCATATTTCTTAACAAGATCCTCAGTGCGTAGCACCATAGGCTCGCTGGCCACAACGCTTGCGGGCTCGGCGGGCTGTTCTGTCATCTGTATATCAACGTCAAATTCCATCTGCGTCATTTTGAGCGGTGAAGTCGTGACTCAATGTAGTCGGTAAGCAGACCTATTGCCACGGTATTGTTGCCACCCTGCGGCACAATCAGGTCGGCGAAACGCTTTGACGGCTCGATGTACTGGCAGTGCATCGGTTTGAGCACCCCTTCGTAGCGATCGATCACCATCTGCGGTGTGCGACCGCGCTCTATGCAGTCGCGGGCTATGACGCGTATAAGACGGTCGTCGGCATCAGCGTCGACAAACACCCTCACATCCATCATATCACGCAGCTGGGGATCGGTCAGCACAAGGATGCCTTCCACTATCACCACATCGCGTGGCTCCACCGTCACAGTCTCAGGGCCGCGGGTGCATGTGAGATATGAGTAAGTGGGCATCTCCACCTTCCTGCCAGCCTTAAGCTCACTCAGATGCTCATATAGCAGAGGCCAATCGAAAGCATCAGGCTCGTCGAAATTGATTTTGCTTCTCTCCTCGACCGGCACGTGGCTTGAGTCCTTATAATAAGAGTCTTGCGGTAGCACCGCCACCTCCCCTGCCGGAAGGCTTGAGATGATTTTCTTCACAACGGTGGTCTTGCCTGAGCCGGTGCCTCCGGCGATACCGATTATCAGCATAACGAAGATTGTTTTAACGTGATATAATGATGCCACGAAAGTACAACAAATTATCTGAAAATAGTTAACTTTGCACTGAAAAATCGACAGGATAATGACTAAAGTAGGAGATAAAGTAAGATTTCTAAACTCAGTGGGAGGCGGCATCGTCACTCGCATTCAAGGCAATATAGCCTACGTCGATGAGGATGGGTTTGAAACACCAGTGCTCATTAAGGAGTGTGTAACAGTCGACACCGACCGTTTCTATGGCAAAGACCCCGCACCATCCAAGGAGATAAAAACCATCACCACCGACACCCCGGCACCCAAAGCCCAGGACTCAAAGCCTCAAGAACCGAAGCTCGATATCGTCACCACCGACCATGGCGACATAATCAACCTGGTGATTGGGTATGAGCCGCGCGAACTCAAGCACCTCAACACCACCTCGTGGGATGCTTACCTCATCAACGACTCCAACTACTACCTATATTTCAGCTATTTAACTCGATCAGACAATGACCGCGGCTGGACCACCCGCTATGCCGGCATTGTAGAGCCCAACATTGAGCTGCCACTGGGCACCGTGAGCCGCGAGGACCTCCCATACATGGACCGCATAGCTCTTCAATACATAGCATTCAAGCAAAACGAGCCATTTCAGCTCAAAGCCCCTGTGGCCGTAGATCGCCCTCTCGACACCACCAAGTTTTTCAAGCTCCATTGCTATCACGAGAATATGTATTTCGACTCACCTGTGATAGCCATCGATATCGTGAAGGACGATGTACCCCAGCGCCCCATGGTGATTGACTCGGCTCGCCTGGAGGATGCAATGCGCCAGAAACGCAACGCCGAACGCAACAATGCCGGCCAACAGCGCCCTAAGAGCAAGCCCAACCAGCGCCAGCAGATAATAGAAGTAGACCTACATATCCATAATGTGCTCGACTCCACAGCCGGGCTTTCAAACACCGATATGCTCCAGGCTCAACTGGCCGAAGCGCGCCGCGTGCTTGACGAAAACGCACGCAACAAAGGCCAACGCATCGTCCTGATCCACGGCAAAGGTGAAGGAGTGCTCCGCAAAGCAATCCTCGACATGCTCCGCCTACAGTATAAGAATTACGAAGTGCAGGACGCTTCATTCCGCGAATACGGTTTTGGTGCCACACAAGTAACGATACATTAAGTCCATGATTCTCTGTTACACCGGCACCGGCAACTCACTCGCTGTAGCTCTACGCCTCGCCGAAATGCTTGGCGACAGCGTTTTACGGCTTGAGCGTGAAATGCTAATATCTCCGGCGGCTCATGTCATCGACCTCAGCGGGCATAAACACGTGGTGTGGTGTTTTCCCGTTTATTCCTGGGGGCTGCCACCCGTGATAAGCCGGGTTATGCAGCATATCACACTCACCAATGCCGACACGCTACCCCACTATATGGTAGCCACCTGCGGCGACGACGCAGGACGTACGCACCTACAGTGGCGACACACCGCTGAATCACGCGGCTGGGATGCACAAAACGCATTCACAGTAGTGATGCCCAACACCTACACGCTGATGAAAGGGTTCGACGTTGACCCGGCCGAGTTAGAGCAAAGCAAACTCTCCAAAATGCCTGAAGCTGTAGATACTATCGCAGGCAAGATACTTGCAGGCTCCATAGGCGATGAAGTGCTGATGGGTAAGTGGAGCCGCATCAAGTCAGGCATTATATACCCCTGGTTTGTGCGCCACGCCATGAGCCCAAAACCGTTTCATTATACCGACCGCTGCATTTCGTGTGAAATATGCGCGCAAAGCTGCCCGATGAACAATATTACGATGGACAACGCACATCCTCATTGGCACGAAAACTGCGCCTTGTGCCTTCGATGCTACCATCTGTGCCCCCGCCACGCAGTGGCCTACGGCAAAGCAACAACTAATAAAGGACAATATCATAACCCCTCATTATCACCAATATGTCAACAATCCTCGAAGTAGAGCACGTGTCGAAACACTATGCGGGCCATACCGCTCTTGACGACGTGTCACTATCGGTAAAACCCGCCACAGTTTACGGCCTTCTCGGCCCCAATGGCGCCGGCAAAACAACATTGATTCGCATCATCAACCATATTACAGCGCCCGACGAAGGCCGTGTGATTTACGATGGCCATCCCCTCGTGGCCGATGATGTACGCACAATAGGGTATCTGCCCGAAGAGCGCGGACTTTATAAAAAAATGAAGGTGGGCGAGCAGGCAGTGTTCTTCGCCCGACTCAAAGGATTGTCAAAACATGACGCCGTCACCGAGCTGCGTAAGTGGTTTGAAAAATTCGACATACTGCCTTGGTGGGACAAGAAGGTAGAGGAGCTGTCAAAAGGCATGGCACAAAAAGTGCAATTCATCATCACAGTGCTTCACCGCCCCAAGCTTCTGATTTTCGATGAACCATTCTCCGGGTTTGACCCTATCAACGCCGACTTGCTGAAGAAAGAGATACTCGATCTACGCAACCAGGGTTCCACCGTGATCTTCTCTACGCATAATATGAGCTCGGTTGAAGAGCTGTGCGACGATATCACCCTTATCAACAAGTCGCACAACATACTCTCAGGCAACGTCCAGGAAATACGTCAAGCCCATTCCAGAGGCTTATATTCCGTGAGATTCAACGGCGACCCATTAACATTAATTAATGCGCTTGACACTCAACTGGCCCACCACAAAATAGGAGTGCCCGACCAACATGGTGAGTTGCTGAAAGTAATATTCAAGCCCGATGTCGACATGCGCGCAGCCATCGACACAATCAACCGCACAGTTGAGCTACGCTCATTCACACCCATCATCCCCTCGATGGACGAGATATTTATCCGCACTGTTCAATCCAATAATCAGCAATCTTTCTTATGAACAACAATATATGGCTGGTGATACGCCGCGAATTTCTGGAGCGAGTCACCAAGAAAAGTTTTATCATCACCACCCTGTTGATGCCATTGATTATGGTGGCGCTGATGGTAGCCCCTGCGGCTATTATGCAACTCAACACATCCGACGCTAAAGTGATAGGCATTATCGACTCGCGCGACAGCATCGGAGCTAAATTACAAAGCGACGAATATGTGAAATTTGTAATGCTCACACAATCGCGCAACGAGGCCATGAACGATGAAACCCTTGATGGAATACTTGAAATCGGGCCAAACATTGTAGACCAGCCCGACAACGTACGCCTCTATACCCGGGATGCCGCGCCCATTGAGGTTACCACCGATATCACCGGGCAGCTCAACCGCATCATTGAGACAGAGCGCATGGAGGCCTACCACATCGACAACCTCGACAAAATAATCGAGGAGGTGCAGGTTGATGTCAACCTTGCCACAGCCCGCATTACCAGCGACAACGACACAACCGACACTTCGCAAATGCTTAGCATGGCTATAGGTTTTGTTATGACTTTCGTGCTGTATATGTTCCTGCTGATGTACGGACAGATGGTGATGACCTCAATCATCGAGGAGAAAAACAACCGTGTACTCGAGGTAATGGTATCGTCGGTCAAGCCCACTCATCTGATGATGGGCAAGATTGTAGGCGTGGGGCTTGTGGCAGTGGTGCAGGTGGTGATATGGGGCGCGCTTATTGCAGCATTCTCATCCCTGCTTCTACCTGCTATCATGCCTGCTGATCTTATGGCCGATGTCAATGCCTACTCAGCCGGGTCGCTCACAGCCGCCCAGGCAAGCACCGACTTCGATCTTGTGCAGGCTATTGCCACTTTAGGGTCGCTTGGATTCATTCTGAAGATATTCGGCTTCATATTGCTGTTCCTAATCGGCGGATTCCTGTTCTACGCTGCCATCAATGCTGCTATAGGCTCATCGGTCGACAACATTCAGGATGCAAGCCAGCTGCAGGTATTTGTGGTAATCCCTGTGTTACTTGGCATGGTATTCGCACTCAGTGTAGTCAACGATCCTACAAGCACCCTGGCTATGTGGCTGTCATTTATCCCCTTCACATCACCGATGGTGATGATGGCCCGTATACCGTTTGACATACCGGCATGGGAAATCGTGCTGTCGCTTGTCATACTTTATATATCCTTTGTAGCCATGGTGTGGATTGCCGCCAAGATATACCGCGTCGGCATATTCATGTACGGCAAGAAACCCTCAATCAAGGAGCTCATACGCTGGGCACGATACAAGTAACATTGCCATAAATCGTATCAACATTGATTTCAATCAACAATCTCTCGGTAGAATTTAGCGCAAAATCGCTGTTCGACAACATTAACTATGTGATCAACAAGCGCGACCGCATAGCTCTTGTTGGGAAAAATGGCGCCGGAAAGTCGACGATGCTCAAAATCATCGCCGGCCTACAAAGCCCTACGTCGGGATCGGTATCGATGCCCAACGACATCACTATTGCTTATCTGCCTCAACAGATGGAGGTGGCCGACGAGCGCACACTCGTAGAAGAAGCACGTCTGGCCTTCAGCCATATCGACGATATGCAACGCCGTCTCGACAAGATGAATCAGGAGCTCGCCGAGCGCACCGATTACGAGTCGGAATCGTACCACGCCCTGATTGAGCGCATGACCACTCTGAGCGAAAACCTCGCTATGGAACAAAGCGAGAATCATGAAGCTGAAATGGAGCGAACATTACTTGGTTTAGGATTCTTGCGCTCAGATTTTAACCGTCCCACATCAGAATTCTCGGGCGGCTGGCGAATGCGCATCGAGCTTGCCAAGCTTCTGCTTCGACACCCCGATGTGCTCCTGCTCGACGAGCCTACCAACCACCTCGACATCGAGTCGATTCAGTGGCTTGAGCAATTTCTTATCAACAAAGCCAAGGCGGTAGTACTCGTGAGCCACGACCGAGCTTTTATCGACAATGTTACCAACCGAACAATTGAGATATCGCTGGGCAAGATTTACGACTACAACGTCAATTACTCACATTATGTGGAGTTGCACCGCGAGCGCATAGAGCAGCAGATGCGTGCCTACCAAAACCAGCAGAAACAGATACAGGACACCGAGGAGTTTATTGAACGCTTCAGATACAAGGCCACAAAGTCGGTGCAAGTTCAAAGCCGCATCAAGCAATTGGCAAAGATAGAGCGCATCGAGGTAGATGAAGTTGACACATCTCACCTCAATCTGCGCTTTCCTCCCGCACCACGCTCGGGCGACTACCCACTGATAGCCGACAATCTCGGCAAAGCGTATGGCAATCATCAAGTTTTTGACCATGCCACTTTCACAATTAAGCGCGGCGAGAAAGTAGCCTTTGTGGGCAAGAACGGCGAGGGCAAGTCAACACTCGTAAAATGCATAATGGGTGAGATACCCTACACTGGCACACTCAAAATAGGGCATAACGTCAAAATAGGATATTTCGCACAGAATCAGGCCCAACTGCTCGATGGCGACATCACCGTGTTTGACACAATCGACCGCGTGGCCGTGGGAGATATACGCACCAAAATCCGCGACATACTGGGCGCATTCATGTTTGGCGGGGAAGCCTCCGACAAGAAAGTGAAAGTGCTTTCGGGCGGTGAGAAAACACGCCTTGCAATGATACGCCTGCTGCTCGAACCGGTCAATCTACTCATTCTCGACGAGCCAACCAATCACCTCGACATGGCCACCAAGGACATTCTCAAGCAGGCCATCAAGGATTTTAACGGCACTGTGATCGTAGTGAGCCACGACCGCGAATTTCTCGACGGCTTGGTGGAGAAGGTCTACGAATTTGGGGGCGGACAAGTACGAGAATGCCTTGGTGGCATCTACGAATTTCTCGAGAAGAAAAAAATCGCCAATCTGCAAGAGCTGGAGCGCAATCGTACACCAGAAAAACCAGCCGTAGATGATAAAGCGGCGACAACGACTGATGTCGCACCCAAAACAGAGACAAAGGAAGCTCGCAAACTATCATATGCCGAGCAACGCGAACACGACAAGCTGGTGCGACGCGCTGAAAAAAAGGTGAAAGACGCTGAAGCCGAAATCGCTGCGATAGAAGCCGAAATCGCCGAAATTGAGGCAAAAATTGCCGCCGGTGAAACGGAGGTGGATATCTTCAACCATCATCAGCAAGCCAATAAGCGGCTCGAAAACGCCATGAGCCTGTGGGAACTCGCATCTATGGAGCTTGAAAACATCAGCTGACTTGCTAATTAATTCACAAAATGCTAATTTTGGCATCATAAACCATAATTCAGATTCATCGTGAACAAAAATTGGATAACACGCTCACTCACGGGCATTGTATATATTGCAGTGATTGTGGCCGGCATACTCCTTAACGGCACATATTTCCTGGCAATGGCTTTTATTCTTGCCATACCCGCCGTGATGGAGTACAAGCGCATCACTCTCAAGGACTGGCACGGATCTTCGCTCAACACTATCCTTGACATCGTTGCTACCGCTCTCATCATATCATCAACAGTGATCACCGAGCTCACCGCTATTTTGCTTGCTGCAGCCATGCTCACTGTGATAATACGAATGATATCAATGCTATACAACCATAGCGAGGATCCACTACGCTCCATCACCAGCTCGCTATCAGTGCTCGTATACATAGCCATGCCAATGGCCATGATGGGCATGATACAGGCTTACAACCCCCATCTGTTGCTCCTGATGTTTGTGCTGATATGGCTCAACGACACCGGCGCTTTCATTGTAGGCTCGCTTATCGGTCGCCATCGTCTGTTTGAACGAATATCTCCCAAGAAATCATGGGAAGGTTTCTTCGGTGGCCTACTTTTCGCCATCATAGCCGCAATTGCCGCCGGCCAGTTCTATCCCGACTATTTCAAGCTCACACTGCCGCAAGCCACATTGCTGGGCGCTATCGTCACAGTGGCCGCAACTTACGGCGACCTTATCGAGTCGTGTCTTAAGCGCAACGCCGGTGTAAAGGATTCAGGCAACTTGCTGCCAGGCCACGGAGGTATGCTCGACCGTATTGACTCGCTGCTCCTTGTGGCACCTTGTGTGGTTCTCTTTATGTCATTTTTCTTAATAAAATAAATATTAGTCATGTCCGACCAACGATATATGCTTCGCGGTGTCTCAGCCGCTAAAGAAGATGTGCACCGCGCAATCCAAAACATCGACAAAGGTATTTTTCCTCAGGCTTTCTGCAAGATAATCCCCGACATACTTGGCAACGACCCCGAGTATTGTAACATCATGCACGCCGACGGTGCAGGCACAAAATCATCGCTCGCCTATATCTATTGGCGCGAGACAGGCGATTTGAGTGTATGGCGCGGTATAGCGCGCGATGCGCTGGTGATGAACACCGACGATCTGCTCTGTGTAGGCGCAACCGACAACATTCTTGTGTCATCCACTATCGGACGCAACAAGATGTTGATACCCGGCGAAGTGATTGCCGAAATTATCAACGGAACGGAGGAAGCGCTCGAACAGATGCGAGCATGGGGCATATCAATCTACTCCACCGGGGGTGAAACCGCCGACGTAGGCGATCTGGTGCGCACCATTATCGTCGACTCCACAGTGACATGTCGCATGCGCCGTGACCAGGTGATCAACAACGCCAACATCGCCGCTGGCGACGTGATAGTGGGTCTTGCATCGTTCGGTCAAGCAAAATATGAGAATCAATACAACGGCGGCATGGGTTCAAACGGGCTCACTTCGGCACGCCATGATGTATTCGCCAAATATCTCGCCGCGAAATATCCCGAAAGCTACGATGCTGCCGTACCAGCCGACCTGGTGTATTCTGGATCAGTAAACCTTACTGACCCGGTAGAGCATACACCGGTTGACGCCGGACATCTCGTGCTTTCACCCACACGCACATATGCTCCGGTAATCAAGAAGATTCTCGACCAGATGCGTCCGTTGATTCATGGCATGGTCCACTGTACAGGTGGCGCACAGACCAAGGTATTGCACTTTGTCCAAAACAAGCATGTGGTGAAGGACAACTTATTCCCCACCCCACCCCTGTTTGAACTTATAGCCCGGGAGTCAGGAACTCCCTACGAGGAAATGTATCGTGTGTTCAATATGGGGCACCGCATGGAAATATACCTTTCACCCAAGCACGCCCAATCGGTGATTGACATAGCACAGGAACTCGGCGTAGATGCACGCATAATCGGCCATGTAGAAGAAGCCCCTGCCAACCGTCTCACAATAATATCCGACAAAGGCACATTTGAGTACTAATCATTAAAATATTCACCATAATTTGTACATCACATTATGAAAAAGAAGTATTTATCGGTAGCAATCCTGCTCACTGTGGCAGCATCGCTTACATTCACATCTTGTATCGGCAGCTTCTCTCTCACCAACAAGCTACTAAGCTGGAACCGCAACATCAGCAATAAATTTGTAAATGAAGTAGTGTTTTTCGCTTTTTGGGTTATCCCCGTTTATGAAGTTTCAGCACTCGCCGACATGGTCGTGATCAATTCGATAGAGTTTTGGAGCGGCAACAATCCCGTGGCGGCAGGCACAAAGGTGATAGATGGTGAAAATGGTCGCTACCTGGTTGACTGCGACGGCAAAGGCTACACTATCACCTCCCAAGCCGACGGATCGTCAGTACGTCTTGACTTCGACGCACCCACACATACATGGAGCGTGCTCACCGCTGACGGAGAGTCTTATCCATTTATGACCTTTGTTGACGACTCACACGTTAAAGTCCCCGCAGCCGATGGCTCTTACACCGTAGTTGAGCTATCACAGGCCGGTGCTTACGCTTATAGCAACGCCATCACAGCATCGCAGTGGGCAAATCGATAAATCAAGTATTATGCAGCCAATACGCTGCATCGATCAACCCCGGGCTTTAACGTAGCCCGGGGTTGCATCACATCTTACCAACACATCTGATACCATCAAGCCACAATGAAACAACTATCGCTCCTCTCAATATCGCTCCTTACAATATGCACCTCTAATGCAGTGTGGGCCGATGCCATCCGCGTAAACCAGATTGGGTATTTACCCACCGATGTAAAGGCTGCCGTCTGGATGATCGCCGACAATCCTGAGCCCACCGCCATAAAAATACACAATCTCACTACAGGCAAGGAGTTCGCACCCGACTCAGTGGTAGACTACGCTCCCTGGCAACCGATGACCGCCACGCGTCGCATATACTTCAACAGCGCGACTGAACCCGGCGAATACATCATAAGTGCAGGGGCGACACAATCCCCTAAGTTCCGGATTGGCAGTGATATTTATAAGGGGCTTAATGAGATACCGCTTCACTACATGCGCCAACAACGCTGCGGTTATAACCCCTCGCTCGATACGCATTGCCATCAGCACGACGGCATCCTTGTGCTCGCCGACTCACTCACCGGGCAGCATGTTGATGTTACCGGCGGTTGGCACGATGCAAGTGACTATCTCCAATATCTCACAACCTCGGCCAATGCCGTTTATCAGATGCTTTGGGCTTATAATGAAAATCCCACTGTATGGGCCGACAATTACGATGCGGCCGGCCGACCAGGTGGCAATGGCATAGCCGATATTCTCGATGAGGCACGTTGGGGGCTGGAGTGGATGCAACGTATGAACCCACGCGATTCACTTTTTTTGAATCAGATCGCCGACGACCGCGACCATCGCTTTGCCGGACTCCCTGCCGACGACAACGTTGACTATGGATGGGGTGCCGGTAAAGAACGCCCTGTTTACCCATGCCACGGCGCACCATATGGACTCGATAAGTATAAAAACCGTAGCCGCGGCTTAGCTTCATCTGTCGGCAAATTTGCATCATCATTCTCCTTAGGTGCCATGGTGTTCAATGATATCGACCCCGATTTTGCGGCTGATCTCGACCGTCGGTCAGCAATTGCCTACGAAGTGGCAAAAGCCAATCCCGGAGAGTGTCAGACTGCTTGTACCGTCTCTCCATATTTTTACGAAGAGGATAATTGGGTTGACGATATGGAGCTGGCAGCAATCACCCGCTATATGCTGTCGGGCGACAAAAAATATCGCACCGATGCCATCAATTTCGGGCGACTCGAGCCTATAACACCCTGGATGGGTGCCGACTCAGCTCGGCACTATCAGTTCTATCCCTTCGTAAACTTAGGGCACCCATCACTGGCCCGCGACAAAGAGGGGAAAGTATCGAAAGAATTTTTACGCAACATGCGCTCCGGTCTGGAGCGTGTGGCCCAGCGCGGCGACAATGCCTTTCTCAGCGGCGTGCCGTTTATATGGTGCAGCAACAACCTCACCGTAGCACTGGTGACACAAGCGATGCTCTACCGCGACATTACCGGCGACAACCAATTTCTTGAGCTGGAAACATCCGCACGCGACTGGCTTTTTGGCGCCAATCCATGGGGGCAGTGCATGATTGTAGGTATGCCAGGCGTCACATCATCACCGCACGACCCACACTCTGCCCTCTCCAACCTCGAAAACATTGAAGTAACAGGAGGATTGGTCGACGGCCCGGTCTATACCAACATCTACAACTCATTGTGGGGTGTAACGCTGCGCAATCCCGACAGTTTCGCACCCTACCAAAATTCCACTGTGGTTTACCACGACGACTATCAGGACTACTCAACCAACGAGCCCACCATGGACGGCACCGCATCAATGACCTACTTCCTTGGCCTCCTCGCCCGATAACCCTATTCAAGCTATAAACTTGTAGTTATGAAAAAAATATTTTATATCATAGCAGCTATATTAGTTCTCTCGGCATGTGCAAACAAAAAGCACAATCAATCATCTGCTGACACCACTGACAACGAAACTGAAGCATCACAAACTTCATCAATGGAGCGCATAATATCAAAAGCAACTGATACGGTGACTTCCTATTTAAAAAGAACCTTAAAATTCCCTGAAACTTTTCAGTTGGAAGAAATTAGCATCGAATCAGAACCCGTGCCTGTATACTTCAATGCTAAAATACAGAAACAAGCAAAAAAAACCGTCGAGGCTCTTGACAAATTCACATATTATAAAGATTTAGATCGTGGTTCAGGCTTATGGGAAGATGAGATTTACTCTGCCGCCCAAAAATGTCTAAAAGAGCAGGAAATACTCAAATCTATGAGTAACGAAAGAATATCCGACACTTTAGATGTGCGTTTGGTTGCTCTCGTAAAATATAGCGCTGAAAATTCTTATGGCTATAGGAATACCCATAAATCAATCCTGATTATTGATCCTGAAAAAGGTGATAAAATTCTTGGTGATTTTGATGTTGACGACGAATTTATTCAAAATTGTGTGGCAATCATGGAAGCACTTGAGATAGAGATTCCAAGAAACGAATATGGAAAAACTGAAATAGAATCACTCCCTCGTATAGACAGGTTCATATACAGTGATTAAAATTATTCGTTGTAATAATCATAGCATTGCAACCTTACAACGAAAAAATATGTTATTTATCTAAAAGACTTATTTATTTTGTCACAGAGTAAAACATAACCAATGAGAACTATCTTAGCCCCCCTGGCAGCAGTAATACTACTATTTTCGACCACATCTTGTGACCTTATAAAGACCACTACCACTAAAAAAAACACAGTGGCAGCAACCGAAACCAGTAAAGCACATGCGGTAAACAGAATAGAGTTTATTCCCGGAGAATGGTCGGTGTTTACTGTTGACGACCATCAGCTTTCGGGCGACGAGCGACCATATATCACCTTCGATACGGCTACATCACGGTTTTACGGGTCAAACGGCTGCAACACCATCAATGGCGACTACACGGTGAGAGGAAGCAATTTGACACTAAGCAACATCATCACCACAATGCGCTATTGCCCCGACGCCGAATATGAGGCTCAAATCAACAACGCACTTAACAATGTAAGCTCTTTTAATATAATGAATATAGGCAACGAAAGCTACATGTCGTTGCTCAACAGTTCAGGCAAAACTCTAATGGTGATTAGGAAGCACAACATGGATTATATCAACGGTTTATGGCAAATATACGATATTAACGGCAAAGTGGTTGACCAGGAAGCTTATCCTGATCTGCAAGTCACCTTTGATGTACCCGAGCTTCGTATTCACGGCAACACCGGATGCAATGTGTTCAACGGAAATATGATAATCGACCCTGACAAAACCGATGCCATGCAGTTTGTCGACATGGCCACCACACTCCGTGCGTGTCCCAACCAGGCTCTCGAAACCGAACTGTTGTTGGCTCTTGAGTCGGTTGACCGCGCTCGCCCCAATGGCCCCGATGTCGTAGAGCTTATGAACCAATACGGCAAACCCATCATCACACTTCATCGCATCAAGCACTAATAGCTCGTAAATCCATGCTTAGATTCACAAACTCTAAGATCAATCTGGGTCTCTCAATAACTGGGAAACTCGAGAACGGCTACCATACCATCAACACAGCCATGTGGCCCATTGGCTGGGGGGATATTATCGAAGTTGTTGAAGCCAAGGAGGGTGAAACCGATCTTAACATTACAGGCCGCAAGGTTGACTGCCCTTATGAGAAAAACCTCGTAATTAAGGCCTTACGCACAATCGAGGAATATATCGGCAGACAGTTACCACCGCTCAACATCTATTTACGCAAGATAGTGCCCGATGGAGCCGGATTGGGTGGAGGCTCGGGCGACGCATCAGCAATGCTTAGCCTCATCAATCAGTTTGCCGATTTAAAACTCAGTGATGATATTCTGGCCAAATTGGCAGCATCGATAGGGGCTGACTGCCCATTTTTCATATACAACACTCCGGCCATAGCCACAGGCATTGGTACTGAACTCACACCAATTGAAATCCCTGAATTAGCGGGTAAGGAAATTCTCGTTGTCAAGCCGCCGATGACTGTGAGCACTGCGCAAGCATATGCCGGGGTTGACAAGTATCTTCACCTTGCCGCACCTCACCCCGATATCGCCGAGATTCTTCAGCGTCCCATAGATGATTGGAACGGTCTGTTGGTCAATGATTTCGAACGAAGTGTGTTTGCCGAAATTCCCATGTTGGCTGATATCAAGCAGGAGCTCTATGCCCTTGGCGCGCTCTATGCGTCAATGTCGGGCTCAGGATCCGCTCTATATGGCATATTTGAGGCTGGTTCCATCCCCAGTCAGCTCCCTCGACTATGGGACTCATACTGCGTATGGTCTGGATTAATGTAATCCGCTAAGGGGCAGAGCTACAGACATGGCTCCGGGAGAGGCCAGCAGCGATGATGATTTAAGATAGCGCCATATCTCAACCAATGGTAGGCCCTGCGACACCATTAGCTCAAGATCATCCAACAAGAACTCTGTGAATGCTTCCGGGCGCAACAATGCCACGTCAGCATTAATCCAGATAGTGTTGGGAGTCTCACGACTGAACGGCTCTACTGTTACCACTCCATCGGCGCCAACCGACACGACCGACATACCCGTTATCCCCTCGGCGGTTATCAGGTGTCGAGCCAGCATACGTTCAGATGGCAAGAGCTGCTGCATTATTTTGAATAACCTTTGACTTCTTGTTGTCGTTAATTACTTTCCCCCTGGTTGACATTGTCTCTGGGCTACCATCCTCATTTTCTTCATTCTTCTCATCTTTGCCTGAGGTCTCCCCTATTACCAAAACATTATCATCTGACTTTTTAGAACTCTGGTGTTGGTGCGACGTGCTGATACGCTGCTGACGGTGTCTGAGATGATAATTCTGCCGGTCAACACGCTTGCGTGTCAGGCTAATGGAATCGAGGTAAATTATCTCACCAAGTGCAGGATTTGTAGTGAGTGAGCCATAAATGCGACTGGGCATACGGGTAGAGTCGGTGTACAGACGCAACTGGTTGAGACCCTCACCTTGAAATTGCCCGTGGGTGTACTCGGTAAATCCATCAGGATAGTCAACGGCGAGTATCCATTGTCCTGGCAAACGCATATTCAAGGTTTTGACTGACCATACGTATTGGTCACCCTTTTCCCAGTTGTCATCGGGGGTGAGAGCAAACGTAAGCATCTGCTGAGGTGATCGTTGAGAAATGATTACCTCAGCTGCGCCGGGCCAAGTGTTCACCGAATCGCCTGACATACTTCCGGCAGCAATAGCCATGGCAGCGTCAGCTTGCGACAGCTTTTCTTGAAGCTTCTCCACGATCAGGTTATGCACTTCTCCATATTGATCGAGATTGCGTCCGTAGTACATCAGCGATGAATCAAGAAGCTCCTGAGTGATGCCGTGGCGCTGCAGTATCGACTGTTTAAGCACCTTGCGTAGGGAATCGTTACCGGCCTTGTAGTATTTCGAGCGATTTACATCGGTCACGCTCTCGGCCACATACATATCGGCCATCACATCGGCCATCTTATCCTTTGACAATACCTTGTCGGGAGTAGAATTGCAGGCCGATATGATGAGCAGTAATGTGGCAATTACAAGCGTGAGCAGTGGTCGCATCATCAGTTCAGGACTTCCTTGTCAACACTTTTATCATCAGCGGGCGCAGGCACGCCTGATGCTGTGAGAGATGTGGGATAGAAAAATATAAGCACAATTATACCTACCGTGATCGCGGCATCGGCAAAATTGAACACAGGCTGGAAGAATAAGAAATGCTCTCCTCCAATCCAAGGCATCCATGCAGGCCAATTGAAACTGAACAGCGGAAAATAAAACATATCAACCACGCGCCCCAAAAACAGTGGTGCGTATCCCCCTCCATCAGGTATAAGCACTGCCGTAGCCGGTGGCATGGGGTTGTTGAAAATCACGCCGTAAAATACGCAATCAATGATATTGCCGGCAGCTCCAGCCGTAATCAGCGACAGAACAAGCACATACCCTGCTTTTACCTTAGGATTGTCCTTGATACGGCATATATAGTAGATCAATGCCGCCACAGCCACTATACGCAGCAATGTAAGCAGCAATTTCGATCCAATCTCCATGCCGAAAGCCATCCCGTTGTTTTCGATAAAAACAAGGTGAAACCACGAGGCGATGGTGTAGTTCTCACCCAGATAGAAGTGAGTTTTCACCCATATCTTCAGCACCTGGTCGATAATGATGACTGCGGCAATGACAATAAGTGCAAGGTACCCCTTGGACAGATGCTTCATATCACTTCTGTTTTGCATCTACGCAGAGAGTGGCGTGTGGCACTGCTCTCAACCGCTCCTTAGGTATAAGTCGACCTGTGGCACGACATATACCGTACGTTTTATTCTCGATGCGCACCAGCGCATTCTGCAAGTGGGTGATGAACTTAAGTTGACGTTGAGCCAGCTGTCCGGCCTCCTCCTTGCTCAGCGTTGCCGCACCCTCCTCAAGGGTTTTGAACGTAGGCGATGTGTCGGCGGTGTCATTTCCGTCGGAGTTGAGTATATTGGAGCGGAGTAAGTCATAATCACGTTGCGCTTTTGCAAGCTTTTCGAGTATGAGTTCTTTAAACTCCTGAAGCTCCTCGTCGCTGTAACGGTTTTTTTCTTCGTTCATGGCTTTGCCTTAAGCTTTGGTGATCTTTATATTGACATTCAGACCATCGATATCGAGCTTTTCATCCTCGGCGGGGACGGCCACCGGGGCCACAGTCAGCGCGGAGGCAAGCACCTGGCTCATAATATAGTCGCGGAAATCGTCAACCGCTGCTGACACTTCGGGCGACGGCTCGAATACAATGTTGATGCGGTCGGTAATATCATAGTTGCGGCTCTTGCGAATGTTCTGTATGCGGTTTACAAGGTCGCGGGCCAATCCCTCGCGACGCAGCTCGTCAGTGAGGGTGATATCGAGAGCCACAGTTACGTTACCCTCGTTGGCTACCTGCCAGCCGGGGATATCCTGTGATATTATTTCTACATCATCGCGCTCCACAGTTACTGCGGCACCGTCCACATCAAGCGCAAGCTCACCGGTCATTTCAAGCTGCTTGATCTGCTCCTGTGTGAGTGTTTGCAACTGGGAAGCCACACTCTTCATCTGCTTCCCTAACTTCTTGCCGAGCACCTTGAAATTGGGTTTGACACTCTTCACCAGGATGCCTGAAGCATCATCTACAAGACGCAGTTCCTTGACATTCACTTCATTCTTGATAAGATCGGCCACTGCCTCAATGGCTTCGCGCTGATGTGCGTCGAGTACAGGAACCATCAGGGTGGTAAGGGGTTGGCGCACTTTCAGATTGGCATTGCGGCGCAATGCCAGCACCATTGACGTGATTGTCTGCGCAAGGTTCATGCGCTCTTCAAGAGCGGCATCAATCAGCTTATCATCGGCCACGGGGAAATCTGAAGTGTGTACCGACGCCTCTGAATCACCATTGAGATCACGGTAAAGCTGATCGGTATAGAATGGCGCTATGGGTGCCATCAACTGTGCCACTGTTTTTAGACATGTATAGAGGGTCTGATAGGCTGCGAGTTTATCAGTACTCATGCCACCTCCCCAAAAACGCTTGCGGTTGAGGCGCACATACCAGTTGCTGAGATTATCGATTACAAAATCGGAAATTGCTCGCGCTGCCTTTGTGGGCTCATAATCGGCCAGATCGGTGTCAACCTCCTTAATCAGTGAGTTGAGCAACGATATTATCCATCGGTCGATTTCAGGGCGCTCGTTCACCGGTATCTGATCGGCCACCGGATCGAAATTGTCGACATTGGCATAGAGCGCAAAAAGCTTATAGGTATTGAACAGTGTAGAGAACAGTTTACGTGCGGTTTCACCCACGCCGGCTGTGTCAAACTTGAGATTGTCCCACGGCGATGAATTGGAAATCATATACCAGCGCACCGGGTCGGAACCGAATTTCTCAATCGTTTCAAACGGATTTACGGCATTGCCAAGGCGTTTCGACATCTTGTTGCCATCCTTGTCGAGAACCAGGCCATTAGAAACAACTGCCTTGTAAGCCACCGAATCAAATACCATGGTGGCTATGGCATGGAGCGTAAAGAACCATCCGCGGGTCTGGTCAACACCCTCGGCGATAAAGTCGGCCGGATATTTTATACGCTCATCTACAAGCTCCTTATTTTCGAATGGGTAATGAAGCTGGGCATAAGGCATTGAGCCTGAGTCAAACCATACATCGATCAGGTCGAGCTCACGGTGCATGGGACGTCCAGTGGGCGATACGAGCACTATATCATCTACGTACGGGCGATGGAGGTCGATCTTCTCATAATTTTCTTTAGTGTAAACGCCTGGTACGAATCCCTTGTCGGCCAGCGGATTTGACTTCATCACACCGGCTTTAACGGCCTTATCTATTTCGTTGTAGAGCGTCTCCACCGAGTCAATGCATATCTCCTCCTTGGCATCGTCGGTACGCCATATAGGCAGAGGTGTGCCCCAGTAGCGTGAGCGCGACAGATTCCAGTCCTGTAGGTTTTCGAGCCACTTGCCAAAGCGTCCTGTACCGGTCGACTGAGGCTTCCACTTGATGGTCTGATTTAGCTCCATCATGCGGTCGCGGGCAGCTGTTGAACGTATAAACCAGCTGTCGAGCGGATAATACAGCACAGGCTTATCGGTGCGCCAGCAGTGTGGATAGTTATGCACATGTTTTTCAATCTTGAACACCAAGCCACGCTGCTTTAGTTCCATGCATATCTCCACATCGAGCGTTTCGGTGTTTTCGTCGGCCTGAGGATTATAGGCATTTTTTACATACTTGCCTGCCCAGCGGCTGTAGAGGTCCACATCCACCATTTTCTCAACAAATGCGGGGTCGAGATCTTCGAGACGGAAGAAACGGCCTGTAAGGTCGACCATAGGCCGAATGTTGCCATCCCTATCCACCAGGTGAAGCGGCGGTACACCGGCAGCACGTGACACGCGTAGGTCATCAGCGCCGAATGTGCCGGCTATATGCACTATGCCCGTACCATCGTCGGTCGATACATAGTCACCTTCAATCAGTCGGAAAGCACCCTCCCCGGGGTTGACCCACGGCAACAATTGCTCATAATTTAGGTTCATAGCCACCAGGTCGCGCCCTGTGTAGTGGTCTACTACTTCGTAAGGCACTACCTTGTCACCCTTCTGGTAGTCGGCAAGTGTTTTCTCTTTGGCTTTTGCGCCAAACACTGAGTCGATAAGGGCCGTTGCGAGCACCACGGTAATGGGCTCGCCCGAATAGGGATTGAAAGTACGTACCACGCTATAGTCGATCGACGGGCCGAGGGCAAGCGCAGTATTGGACGGCAGTGTCCATGGTGTAGTGGTCCATGCTATGTAGTAGGGAGTGCCATGGCCCGTCATTGAAGGGATTGGGTTGGTGGCACGGAACATGGCGATACAGGTGGTGTCCTTGACATCGCGGTAGCAACCCGGCTGATTCAGCTCATGCGAGCTCAACCCCGTGCCGGCAGCCGGTGAATAAGGCTGGATGGTATACCCCTTGTATAGATAATCATTCTTGTACAGCTGTGCCAAAAGCCACCACACTGACTCGATGTAGCGGTTGTCGTATGTGATATACGGGTCAGTGGTATCAACCCAATAGCCCATGATATCGGTGAGCGTCTCCCACTCGCGGGTGTACTTCATCACCTCGCGACGGCAGGCTGCATTGTATTCGTCAACTGAGATTTTTTTACCGATATCCTCCTTAGTGATGCCGAGCGACTTTTCCACACCCAGTTCCACAGGCAGGCCGTGAGTATCCCAACCGGCCTTACGGCTCACGTGATACCCCTTCATTGACTTGTAGCGGCAGAATATATCCTTGATGGTACGAGCCATTACATGGTGTATACCAGGCATACCGTTGGCCGAAGGCGGACCCTCGAAGAACACAAATTCCGGGCTACCCTCGCGGACCTTCATCGACTCCTCAAATAGGTTGGCTTTATGCCACTTATTGAGCATCTCCTTGTTGATATCAGAGAGATTAAAGCTGCTATACTCGTTGAATTTTTTCATCGGTAGTAGTGGTTTATTTTTCTAAGCCGCAAATTTACAAAAAATCTTTAATTTCTCAAAGGTTCAACACCTTACAAAATATAGCAGCGGCTGCCCCGGGGGGAGCAGCCGCTGAGTTTGATTAGGATAATAGTGTCGTGATTATTTTACAAGTACTTTCACTGATGCACCATCTACGCGCACGATGTAAACGCCTTTGCCTACACGTACCTGACGTTGGTTTTTCTTAACCAGCTTGCCTTTGAGATTGAAAATCTCAATCGACTTGGCGTCGCCAGTTACAGTGATTGTGCCAACACCGCCGTAAGCGCTCCAAGTAGCCTTGGTCACGTCTTTGCCATCCTTCTCAACCTTTTCTATGCCTGAGGTTGATGATGTCATTGTTATGCCATACTTGGCAGGAGCGGGTGTGGCAACAAAGTTATTCTCGCGGGGGAATGAGAAGCCCTTGAGCAGCTCACCATTGTTGCTGACTGCGTAAAGGTTGCCGGCATCGTCCCATGTGAAGTCGTTGATACCGCTGCCCATTCCGTGGGTTACCTTGTAGCGCTCAACCAGTGACGGAGTACCATCCTCCGAGAAGTTAACATTGTAGAGTGAGAACTTGCCGCTTGCCGAGGGGAGAGCGAGATACTTGTACTCAGGGTCAAATGCCGAACCGGCTGAAGGCAGAGCGGTCTTAACATCGCTATACTTGATTTCACCTTGTGCATCGACATACTTAACGGCCGGCTGTGACTCGTTGGGAGAAGAGCGGTGCTGAGTCCACCAGAGTCCGCCGCGGTTGTCGTAAAGTAGGTTAATGCTGACAGGGGTGATTGCATACACACCTGTGAGAGCGTCAACCGGCTTTATCATCTCAGCTGTAGCCATAGCGTTGTTGCCGAGTGATACCTCGTCAACTTTGGTGTCTGAAGCATTGGATGAAGCCCAGAGGCTTTGACCGCCGTGTAGATGAACTATCTTAAGGTCATCGCCGCCGCCCTTCACGTCCATAGCTACGTTGCTACCTGAGAGCAAGTTGCCCTGAGCATCTTTCCATTGGTAATCGGAAGAGTCGTAAGCACCGTCAAATACGGGTGTGAAATCAGCATTGGTCTCTACCAGCGATTCCAGATCAGGCACCTCATAGATGGGGTGGTTGGCATTAGACTGTGTTGACAGGAAGATACGTCCGTCATCAGCGATACAGATCTTGCGGTGCGATGTGCCATTTGTGCTTGCGCCCACGGTCTTGTCATCGCTAAGACCACCCTTGAATGCGTACTTACCGGTTGCCTCATTCTTCACCGCACCGTCAAGGTTGGGCTTGAATATGTACAGACCTTGTCCACCATTAGTAGATGAGAAGTGCTTAGCGCTGGTAGTGGGACGTCCTTCGCTTGCCAGCACGTATCCATAGTAGATTGAGCTGGGATCACGCACTACGGCCACACCCTGTGAGTGATTAAGGCCGAGCTTGGCAAATTCCTCAACTGTGGCGCGCTCTTTACCTTCTACCTGCACAGTCCAGGTGTATTCACCCTTATCCATGTCTGACAAGGGGATGTTGACAGTGTGAGTACCGGCCTTGAGTTCGTCGCCACCAAGCATCACAAGCTTTGTGATTGTGCCTGTTGCATTGCGTGCTTGTACAGCCTCAGTATCTTCCTCCTGGAGGGCACCAAGGTAGTTGATTGTGAGGTTTACGCTCTTGGCATCGGTATTGAGGGTATAAGTAGCTATAAGCGCAGGGATAATGTCGGTATTGTCGATTTCCGATTTCAGGTCATATGCCACTGGGTTGGGAGTACCCGCAGCGGGTGTCACCTCAATCAGAGTGGGCTCGTCGGGCACGTCGATTACCTCATCCTCTTTAATAGTGAAGTTCCAACGTGAGGCTGCTTCTGTGGTAAATGAATTGTCGGTACGAGGCACACTGAATCCCTTAAACCACTCGCCGGAATTGCCTACAGCGTAGAGGTTGTTTGCGTTATCCCATGCATAGTCATTGACATTTGTACCCATTCCGTGAGTGATGCGCACCTTCTCGGTAAGGGTGGGCACGCCACTTGCGCTCCACGACACATCGTAGATCGAGAATGTGGTGGTCGATGAAGAAATAGCCACCTGTGTATAGTCAGGGCTGAAACGGAAACCGCCACCACCTATTACAATAGAGGTGTTCTTGTATACCTCATTTCCATTTGCATCAATGTATACGATAGATGGATCTGAGTCTTTAGGCGCACCGCGGTACTGAGAGAACCACAGACCTCCGCGATTATCGTAGTTGAGGTTAGCTCCAGTAAAGTTTGTGAGATATTTACCATTAAGGCCCGACACTACTTCGGGAGTCTTTTCACCCCAGATCTTGTCAGCGCCAAGTGCATAGATATCGCAGGTCGTAGATGACTGGGTAGATGATGTGAACATAGCTTTCTGTCCTCCAAGCAGAGCGATTTTCAGGTCTTTGCCCGAGCCACCTACTGCGAGACCCACGTTGGGAGCGGCAACAAAGTTGCCCGAAGCGTCAGTCCATGTCCAGTTAGTTGTCTCGATTGGGCCACCTGTCACCTGAGTGAAAGCAGCATCATGATATACCATATTCTCAATTGAGGGGAGCTCATAGAGAGGTGCTGCCGTACTGGTCTGAGTACTAATAAAGATGCGGCCATCGTCCGAGATGCGGATCTTGCGAGGTATCGAACCAGTCTTGCCCGCAACTGTAGTGCCGTAGTTTGCGATACCTCCACGGAATGCATACTGACCGGTAACCTGGTTCTTAATACCCTCCATATTGGGGTAGAACAGATACACACCCTGGCCACCTCGGCTGTATGTGTAATGCTTGGAGCCCGGAGCACGACCCTCGGTGACTAAGATAGTGCCGAAGAATGGATCTTCCATATTCTTCATCACCTCCACACCCTGTGGGTGGTTGAACTGGAGCGATGCGAACTCTTCAACATTTGAGCGAGTATTACCATCAACAGTTACTGACCATGTATATTCGCCAGCAGGAAGACCTGCAAGCGATACGGTGCCGTTGTGGGCTCCTTCGGTCAGGCCGTCAAGGTTTACGGTTTTCTTCACCTCGTCGCCCAATTTGAGTTCGAGGGTAGCCGAAGTGGCGGGAGCATTGAGAGAATAACCATATGAGAACACACCGTCATTAGCAACGGAGTTGAGCATATAGGCAAAGGGGTTGGCTTTACCTGCCGAAGGTTTGTATTCCTCAACTGTGCCATCCTCAACGTCGGGTATTTCGATATCACCGCCGGTATTGGTATCGCCCATGTCGTAAACTACTACTGAGCCAACGATACCGCGTGAGTCGCTTGGAGTACCCACTTGCTTACCGTTGATTACCATCTGTGCCGAACCACCTGCATCGCAATTGAGCACGTCGGATGCGCCGAAATGCTTCATGATGTAGCTCATCACCTTCGAGGTACAGCCACTTGATGTACCGTAGGTAGCGTCGGTCGACTTGTCGATTATACACATCACGAGCTTCTTGCCATCGGCACTCACACCGTAGCCCGAACGGCTGTACTGTGTGTCGTTGTAGCCCGACTGCTGTGCATATGATGAAGTAATTTCACCGTTAAGCATTGTCACCGAGTTGCCGGCCACTACATTATGCAGGCCCTCCACAGGGGTCATGTTGGTGTAGTGATGCCAGAAGTACTTCAAACGCATCACATCGCCTAACTGGAGGGCACCCATGATGTTCTTGGCGTCGGTAGTACCAACGATCACCAGGTCGTATGAGCCGCGGGTGCCGGAAGTGGCATTAGCGTCGATGGCTTTAATTTCGTAGTCGCACCACTCATTGTAGCCTTGTTTGCTTCCCTCTTTGAGTGAGCAGTACACATAGATGCCCTCACCATTGGTCATCACCTTACCGGGCTGACCTGAGCGCGAATCAATCACTTGGATTGCACGGTCGGCGGGGAAATCCTTAGTAAAGATAGCAAGCGTGCCGTAATGGCAGAATTTGTTGACCATAGTGGGCTGGAGTATGTTGGTATCTTCATTTGTACCCCAACGCTTATGGCACATCAGGCGGATGTTTGTGGCGTAATTGTTAATCACAGCGTGCTCATCGCCGATACCAAGCACACCGTGCACCGATGGCCCACCTACCCATGTATCTGAGTATGAGTTGGTCTCAAAGATAATGTCGTCGTTGACCATGAAGCCACCCAAACAAGAGTTGGCGGCATACTTACCATCGTCGATGATATTGCCTTGCGATGACATGGCCCAGAAGTTGGCATTTTGCACTACAAGGGGTTTACGTCCCTCGTTTTTCTTGGCGTTGTAGAGGCTCACCAATGACTGAGCCTTAAATGGCACACCTGTGCCAAGCGCCGATTCCACACGAACATTGGGGTCGGTAAGGTCGACCTCAACGATCTGCACATTGAGTGTGCGGGGCGAAGTGAAGCGCAGTCGTGAGTGCTTCACACCTGAGTTGAGCTGCTGTGTCGATTTGACTGAATAGGTATAGGTGGAACCTCCATCGGTGAATGTCTCAGCCGACAAAGTAGGTACCGCCATCACCGATGCAAGCAGCAATGGAAATAATTGTTTCATTAAGGTTAAAAATATAATTTAGTAATTATCAAGTTGTTTTATCATGTTATTATGTTAGTGGTCGATCACCGGCCACATGGATCGGTCAAAAAAACATGTAGTTGTCTCATAGACTCGTGCAAAATTATAACATTTTTTTATAATCAACCATGATTTTTAAATATTTAACTTTGATCTGGCTAAAACAAAAAAAATACAAAATCAACGATATCAGTATACACATTCAGGGCCCTCGCCGCTAAGCGAGGGCCCTGGGGCTACCAATTATCTGGTAGCTATCATCACTATTGTTAATGAGCTATCAATAGTTCCACTGGCAAGCTACCTGAGTAAGATTGGGGCAAGCCATTGTGCGCATGTCAACAATCATATTGTAGCGGCAGTTGATGTAAGTAAGTGCCTGGTCAAATGACACGTCAAGCGTGGTAAGCTGGTTGTTGTCGCAGAGCAGACGCTGGAGGAATGTCTGATTTGACAGGTTAAGAGTAGTAAGGTCGTTGTATGAGCAGTCAACGAATACCAGGCGGGGGCACTGGTCGATGTTAAGCTGAGTAAGGTCGTTGTATGAGCAAACCAGGTCGAGGAGCACATCGCAGTTGCGCACTGTAAGCGATGTCATGTTGTTGTCAGAGCACATGAATGTTGCCAGTGTGGGCAGACCTGATACGATCATCTGAGAGATGCGGTTGTCATCGCAATTGAGGTTGGTAAGATTCTCTACCTCGAAGAGGTTGAGCGATGTCAGGCGGTTGTAGCCGCAGTAGAGGTTCTTGAGGTTGGTGCAGCCGTCAACTACCAGATTTTCCAGATGGCAACCCTGGCAGTTGAGGGTTTCTAGTGTCTTTGAGCCTGATACGTTAAGGTCTACGAAGTAGTTGTTTGAGCAATTGAGGTTTTTCAGCACGGGAGTGTCGGTAATCTCAAGCTCGGTGAGGCGGTTGTGGTAGATCGACAGGTTCTCAAGCGCTGCGCAACCGGTGGTGTTGACGTTGCTGAGTTTGTTGCGTGAAGCGTTGAGGTCAACGAGGGCTGCGTCGTTGGTCACATTAAGGCCAGTCAAGGCGTTGCGCGATACATCTACTTTTGTAAGAGCCTGGAACCCTGTGAGGGCGAGGTCGCCGGCAAGGTGTTTATCTTTCCATTCAATAGCGGTGACATGGCCGTTTGCCACAGTCACGCCCTCCCAGGTAGAGGGTGAATTCAGGTCAGTGATGTTAAGAGCCTGGGCATTTGTGCCACCCTTTTCTGAAGTCTGTGAAAGGAATGCTTGAAGTTGTTTTACTTCTTTCTTGTCAACTTTCTGAGCGAAAGCCATCACACTGCATAACATGACGGCAATCAGTAATAAAGATTTTTTCATAAACAATAGTTGTTAGGTTGATTTATCTAATTGATGATGTTATTTTATGTTGATTACAATTCAATAACAAAGATAGATAAAAAAAGGTTTTTACAAAAATTTTTTTTGAATTATTTGAATTAGTTAATGCCGGTTGCCTAAAACCAATTTTTATTACCTTTGCCAAAAACATGACTATGAAACTCTTTTGGACAATAATAGCCTGCATATTAGGCATCACCGCCGTCCGCGCCGCCGAATACGACACCGCTTGGCATACCGACTCGCTACTACCCGGCTACCAATACCGATATGTCGACCAAGGGAGCGACTACTCTGGCCCGGTGCGCTCTACCATCATACGCCGCCAGGCAACTTCTGCCCGCACAGGCGTGCTTTACATCCACGGATTCAACGACTACTTCTTTCAAGCCAATATGGGCGACTTCTTCGTCGACCATGGCTTAAGTTTCTATGCCATCGATTTGCGTAAGTATGGCCGCTCGCTCATGGCAGGGCAAAGCCGATACCAGGCTCGCGACCTGAGCGAATATTTCCCCGACATAGATTCTACACTCACTGTCATGCGCCAGCAGGGCATACGCGATGTGCTGATGATAGGGCACTCCACCGGCGGACTTATCGCCACATATTATATATATAAGAGTCAGCCCCTGATTGTGAAGGGGCTTATACTCAATTCCCCCTTTCTCGACTGGAACCTGTCGGGCCTTCAGGAGAAGGTGCTCGTTCCGATGGTCGATGCCCTGGCCTCCCCCCTACCCTCACTCAATATACCCCAAGGATCTTCGACCGCCTACAGCCAGAGCCTACTCGCCGACCAGCAGGGCCGGTGGCACTACGACACCAACAAAAAGCTCAGCATATCACCACCGGTTGAGGCTTCGTGGATCAGAGCCATCGACCGCGCCCAGGCCGAGGTACAGCGGGGCTATGTGGTGAAGATACCCATTCTGCTGATGCACTCCGACAATACCGTAGAGGGTAGCGCGTGGACTGAAGCGTTCAACCATGGCGACTGCGTGCTCGATGTGGCCGATATATCGCGCTATGGCCGTCAACTCGGCCCATCGGTCACCGAAGCCACAGTCAAGGGGGGATTGCACGATTTAGTACTGTCCGAGCCCAAAGTCGAGCGCGCTGTACTCAACTCAATGCTCAATTTCATCATCCGCCTTGGCCTTCTACCACCCCAAAGCAAATGACTCCCCGCATCAACTATATTGCAGTAGTGAGCCGTCGGCAAGTATGCCGTAAATAGTATTATGCCACAAATAGAATCAACGTAGCGCCCCAAAAAGTTACTGCTGCCGAGCCGCGGTACGGCGAGGTTGTACCAAACCAAACACGACGGGAGTGTAGCGACCATGTGAGGGATTCAGGGGTTAGATGCCTTTGACACGGTCGGGGTTATGGGCGATGAAGTCTTTCCACGACTTTGATCCGTGAACCGATGCTATGGGCTTGGATGTCTCATAGTAGTGGCACAGGGCTGCGGCGAGGGCATCGGTGGCATCCAGGGTGGTGTGCAAGTCGGCATCAGGTATAGCAAGGGTGCGACGCAGCATTTCTTGCACCTGCTCCTTCGAAGCCGCACCGTTACCTGTGATAGCCTGCTTGATTTTTCGCGGCTCATACTCGGTGATGGGCACTTGGCGCGCAAGTGCCGCGGCCATTGCTACCCCCTGGGCACGCCCCAACTTCAGCATCGACTGCACATTTTTTCCGAAAAATGGAGCCTCAATGGCCATCTCGTCGGGTAGATATTGCTCCACCAGCCCCAACACACGCTCATAAATGCGCGCCAGGCGCAGATAATGGCTCTCGAATTTCGACAGCTTTATCACACCAAGGGCTATCAGCGCCGGTTTCTTCCCCTTTATGCCAAGCAAGCCGTAGCCCATCAGATTGGTGCCGGGGTCAATCCCTATTATCACTTTGTCCCACTCCATCAAATTTCCTCCATATATGTTGAGAAGTACAGGGCATCTTCACCCATATTGGCTGAAAGCTGTCGCAACAGCGGCATCTCCACAGTCTCCTCCCATTGCTCGGCCAGTTCGAGAGTATCGAACCTCCATTGCATGGCATAGATGCTCACGTCGGGGTCAATCACGGTGAGTATTCTGACGAAAACAGGCTTCCGGTCAAAATGCTTGATAGTCGAGGCAGCCCAGTCGACAAACTCTTGCTGACGCGATGCGAGCACGTGGAATGAAGTGTTAAGCAGTATCATCGGAACAGGAATTTGATGTGACGAACCATGGTGGGGAGTGTGCCATAGTAGCGGCACATGATTTTAAATCGCTCAATCAACGACTTGCGGTGATTGCGTGTGGTGACACCCTCGTTGAGATAGTCGATTAGAACAGCGTCGACATATTGGTTGCGCTTCGACTTCTTAAGGCATCGCAGGCACCACTCATAATCGGCCGAGAACCTATAGCGCAGATCAAAGGGCTCGGTAATCTTGCGTAGCGCCACAAAAGCCTGATGACACACCACCATGCCCTGAGCCATCGACTTAAACTCGAGCACCTCGGGGGCTGTGAGATGGCGCGGGCCTATGCGGCGGCGGTTTGCGTCTACAATATCGGTCTGGCCATAAATGATGCCGGGATAGTCGTGATCCATGGCAGCGTCGGCTATAAGCTGGAGCGTGTCGGGTGAGTGAAACGAGTCACCGGCGTTGAGAAATATCACATAGTCGCCCTGAGCGCGGGCGAGCCCCTTATTCATCGCATCGTACAATCCTTTGTCAGGTTCCGACACGATGGTAGTCAGCTCATTGGCGGCACGGTTCACAATCTGCAGGGTACTGTCGGTCGAAGCTCCGTCTATCACCAGGTGCTCATATAGCTTGCACGTCTGCTGACCAATGCTGCGCAACGTAGGCTCAATTGTGGCCTCGGCATTGTAGGTGATGGTGATAATCGAGAATAATGGTTTCATGGCTAATGATGCTCTTAACGGTTAGAACGGCGCCTCGTCGGCTTGCGTTGCGGCGATGTCGGCCGAGCCGCCTGTAAACGGATTGCCTGCCGGCGATGGTGGCACGTCAAACGAACCGTTGTTCAGGCTCGATGCCACTGTGGCCGCCTCGCCCAATGGTGTAAGTAGCGACTCATTATAGTTCTCAAACCGCGCGTACTTATGGATAAAGCGGAGCTTTACATCGTCGGTGCTACCGCTACGATGCTTGGCAACGATAAACTCGGCAAGACCGCGTATGTCATTACCGGATGCATCTACATCAGAGCGTATATAGTATTCAGGGCGATGGATGAAGCACACGATATCGGCATCCTGCTCGATGGCTCCCGACTCGCGGAGGTCACTAAGCTGCGGGCGCTTGCCATCGGTGCGCGACTCCACCGAGCGGTTGAGCTGCGAAAGCGCGATGATAGGTATATCGAGCTCCTTAGCCAACTGCTTCAGTGAGCGAGATATCATACTCACCTCCTGCTCGCGCGAGCCAAACTTCATGCCCGACGCATTCATAAGCTGCAGATAGTCGATAATCATTATCTTAATGCCGTGCTCGCGCACAAGTCGGCGCGCCTTGGTGCGAAGCTCAAAGATAGATAGTGATGGAGTGTCATCGATAAATATCGGCGACGAATACAGCAGCTTGATACGCTGCATGAGCATATCCCATTGGTTGGGTGTCAGCTGACCACTCTTGATCACCTGGCCGTCTATTTCGCATACATTACTTATAAGACGGTTGACAAGCTGCAGCTTGCTCATCTCAAGTGAAAATACTGCCACGGGGGTATTATAGTTGATGGCCATATTCTTGGTCATCGACAGCACAAACGCCGTCTTACCCATGGCGGGGCGTGCTGCAATAATTATCAGGTCTGAATTTTGCCATCCCGATGTAAGCTTGTCGAGCTCGTGGTAACCGGTCTCGAGGCCACTCAAGCCCGACGACCGATTGGCGGCAGCCTGCATCTGCTCCACAGCTTGCGACAATATGGGGTCGATCTGCGTTACATCGCGCTTGATATTGCGCTGCGATATTTCAAACAGCCTGCCTTCGGCCTCCTGTAGCAGATCGTCCACGTCGTTTGACTCGTCGAATGCCTGCCCCTCGATCGATGCTGCAAAAGATATCAGCTCGCGGGCAAGATATTTTTGCGACACGATGCGTGCGTGAAACTCCACATGCGCCGCCGAGGCCACGCGTGAGGTGAGGTCGGCTATATAAGCGGCACCTCCCACACTGTCAAGGTTGCCGTCAAGGCGCAGTCTCTGTGTCACGGTGAGCATATCGATAGGCTCCTGCGAGGCGCCCACCGACTGAATAGCCGCATAGATGGTCTGAAGCGCAGGCTCGTAGAAGCTTTCGGGCTTGAGTATGTCGCACACTGTGGTATATGCGTCCTTCTCGAGCATCAAGGCTCCGATTACCGCTTCCTCAAGATCCTTATCGTGAGGGGGTATGCGCCCTCCGGTGTCGTAGAGAGGTGCGTTATTGGGTCGCTGATTGCGTCGATTATTATTGTCGCTGGGCATAATGTTTTTTTGGATTTGGGAGATTGCTTTACACTTTGCAAATTTACGCATACCACCCATTAAAAGCAAACTGAGATATAATCATTTTATCGACATAGTATAAACATTATGGTTTTGCGCAGTCTATATCCCTTATAGCTCAAATTATCCGCCCGACAATGAACGTTAGCCCCTGCCAAGTTGTTAAGAATATAAACTTTTTAGGGTATTTGAGCATTTTTTTGAGCCAAACCCCCATCTTCGACAATTTTGGCAAAGTTTTTGCTGTATAAAACCATGTTATTATGATGAAATTTAACAATAAAAAATACAACTATATGAATCAGACAAATCCTAATGCACCCAAGGCCGAGCCCATGGATGATGAAGAACTCGAGGTGATGGATGTTGCGCCCCAGGATGAGGACGAAGACTCTACAGCCGACACCGCTGCCGAGCTGGCCAACGAGGAGCTGAGCAAAATCGACGCTCTACAAAAGCAGTACGAGGAGTCACAGGCAGCACTCGAAAAGGAAAAGAAGGAATACATGTTCCTCATGGCCGAATTTGACAATTTCCGCAAGCGTACACTCAAAGAGAAATCCGAGATACTGCGCAACGGCGCGGAGTCGGCAATGAAAGGCTTACTCCCCATAATAGATGATTTCGAGCGTGGCATTGCCGCTATCAAGGAGTCGTCAGACGCCGAAGCCGTAAAAGAGGGCATGATATTGATATACAATAAGTTTGTGAAATACCTTGAGCAGAACGGAGTGAAAGCTATGGATACAACCGGCAAGGATTTTGATCCCGATCTCCACGAAGCTATAGCCATGGTGCCCGCTACCGAACCCGAACAAAAGGGTAAGATAATCGACACCGTGAGCAAGGGTTACACAATGAACGATAAAGTGCTTCGCCACGCCAAAGTAGCTGTAGCACAGTAACATATTAACTATGGACAATAAGCGTGATTACTATGAAGTGCTGGGTGTGCAAAAAAACGCCACAGCCGATGAAATAAAAAAGGCCTACCGTAAGCTCGCCATAAAATATCACCCCGACAAAAATCCTGGCGACAAAGCCGCCGAGGAGAAATTCAAGGAGGCAGCTGAAGCATACGATGTGCTGAGCAACGATGACAAGCGCGCCAAATACGACCAGTATGGCCACTCAATGGGTCCGCAAGGATTCCCTGGAGGTGGAGGAGCTGGAAGCTACTACTCTACGGGCGGATTCTCGATGGAGGACATTTTCTCGCAGTTCGGCGACATCTTCGGAGGTCACTACGACGCTGGATGGGGTGGTGCCACCGGCGGTGGGCGGCGCACAGCACGTCGTCAACAGCGCAAAGGAAGCGACCTGCGAATCAAGGTAAAACTTACACTCGAGGAGATAGCCAAAGGTGTTGACAAGACACTCAAGATACCCGTACAGGGTAAATGCACCCATTGCAACGGCACAGGAGCCAAGGATGGCACGGCATTCACCACCTGTCATACCTGCGGAGGTACAGGCTCAGTGCTCCACACTCAGCACACCATCCTTGGAGCGATGCAGTCGGCCGCCACTTGCCCCGAATGCGAGGGAACAGGCAAGACAATCACCGAAAAATGCCCCTATTGCCATGGCGAAGGTGTGGAGAAAACCACTGAAACCGTCAGCTTCAAAATACCCGCCGGCGTACAGGACGGCATGACGCTCACCGTCAAGGGCAAAGGTAATGCTCCACGCCACGGAGGCATTAACGGCGACCTGCTCGTAGTGATCGAGGAGGTAAAGCACCCCGAGCTGATACGCGATGGCAAAGATGTGATTTACAACCTGATGCTCGACATACCCACTGCCGCTCTTGGTGGCTCGGTAGAGGTGCCCACCATTACAGGCAAAGCGCGTCTGAAGGTAGCGCCCGGCACACAACCCGGCAAAGTGCTGCGAATGCGCGGCAAAGGTCTGTCCTCGACCGATGGCACTGGCCAAGGTGACGAGCTGATCAATGTGATGGTTTACATCCCCGAGACGCTCAACGACACCGAGCGCAAGGCATTGGAGCAACTCCAGGGACAACCCAATGTTCAGCCGTCGCCCGCTGTGAAGGAGCGCATTTTCTCTAAGCTCCGCCACATATTCGAATAATCGTCACAAGTCATTATAACGAGGGTGCACCTAATTGCGACCGCTTTAATCAACGGGACGCACGATAGTGCACCCTCGTGCTACATATTGTCGAAAAGTAAAAAAATCTCCCATTTTCCGATTTTTTAATAGTTATTATGATGTTTGTATGAATTTACAACCTATATTTGTGTGGTAAGTAACAAAAAATCAACCAGCATACGGCCGGGCTCCTGTTATAATCTACGCCGATTAAACTTTTAAACCCTCCGGATGTCATATTAATGTATACTATAACTATCTAAAGCCTACACAACTATGAAAATGCTTAATTGGAAATATGCACTGCTGAGCATGACGTTAGGAGTGGTGTCGGTAAGCGGCTTCGCTTCTAACTATGAGGAAGATGACATCTACTTCCAGGCAAAGCCATCAAAAGAGAAGAAAGATAAAAAGACCAGTACCTCGCAGTCGTATAGCACTGCGGGCTCTAATACAGCATCATCTTATCTCAACAACGATGCCAATGCTCCGTTCCATTACGAGCTTGTCAGCTCCAATGCCACAAGCAATGGACTCAATATCGATGAGGACGCTTACAATCGTCGAAACACCGACGATGAGTCGACAGCGTCTATGCCCGACTATGCCAACGGTGACGACTTTACATATACTCGCCGCCTTGAGAAATTCCACAACCCCGACATCGTGATCAACTCGGGCGACGACGACCTTATAACATACTACTACACACCTCAGGACGACGCAACCAGCGTAGTGAATATTTACATCAACAACGACTACAATTACCCCTATAACTGGAGATCGCCCTACTACAACTGGTACACTCCCGCATGGAATTACTATTGTGGGTCGCCTTGGGGCTGGAACTGGAGCTGGGGGCCATCATGGAGCTACAGCTGGAGCTGGGGGCCATCCTTCTCTTGGAGTTGGGGCCCGTCGTGGAGCTGGAGTCCTTCTTGGGCATGGCACCACCACTGGGGATGGGGAGATCCCTGGGGACCTGCCTGGCACCGTCCGCACTACAACGCATGGCATCGTCCGGTGCCCCCGCCATCGCCCGGCGCTGTTCGCCCACACTACGCCAATAGCCGTCCCGGCCAACCTGGCAATGGCTACCGCCCGTCACAAATACCCAACCGTCCCGGTGGCGCACGCCCCGGATCAAATATCGGCAACAATCGTCCCGGTGGCAACAATATAGGCACTGCCCGCCCCGGCACCACCGTACGACCTACAAGCAACAATGTACGCCCCGGGGCTTCTACACCCCAGGCCCAGCCTGCCACTCCATCGCGCCCGGCTAATACTCAGTCGGTTCGCCCATCCAACATCAACAACAACGCCGGCAGCAACAGCTATCATCAGTCGCGTCCCGCATCGACTTCGCGACCATCTAACACTCAGCAATCGCGTCCGTCAAACATCAACAATAACTCCAACAAGAACACCTATCAGCAGTCGCGCCCGGCATCGACTTCGCGCCCAAGCGGCGGTAGCAGCTTCGGCGGAAGCCGCGGAGGTGGCGGTCACAGCGGAGGTGGTGGCGGTCGCGGCGGACGTCACTAAATCCGGCGAACCAACAGCACCCCAAGTGTGTTAACAGTAAAAACTATTTATTTATCGAGAAAATATGAAGAAACAATTGCTCCTGGCACTATTGGCTACTATGCCCGCAGCCATGTTGGCTCAAAGTGCTGTTGACGTTAAAAGCCTCAGCCCATCGCAGCTTCGCGGCACCGCCCGCTTCATGTCGATGGGCGGAGCGTTTACGGCACTCGGCGGTGACCTGTCAACTTTAGGTCAAAACCCCGCTGGTATAGGTATATATCGATCCAGCGAAATTGGTGCAACCCTCGACATCGACGTTCAGTCGAGCAAGACCAACAGCGATGGCTTTGGCTTGTCAAACAACCAGACCAAAGTAGCTTGCAACAATTTCGGCTACGTTGGATCAGTCAATACCGGCAGCGACGTTATGCCCTACTTCTCTTGGGGAGTGAGCTACGGCCGCGTGGCATCATTCGACCGCGTATACCGCGGCGGTGGCATGCTCGGAGGGTCACTTTCCAACTATATCGCCAATTTCACCAACGGCACCGACCAGAGCAACCTTGTGTTCTCTCAGAAAAGAAATCCCTACTTCGACACATCATCCGACTGGCTCAGCATCCTCGCCTATAACGCATATATGGTCAATCCCGTGGGCAACAACACTACCTACCAAGGTGTGTGGGACGGATCATCGAGCGGCGACGCCATGTTCACTACCCGCGAGTCGGGATATGTCGACGAATACAACATCGACTTCGGTGGCAACATCATGAACACACTCTACTGGGGTCTCGGATTCGGCATCACCGACATCAGCTATCGTCAGGACTCATATTACGATGAGATGATTGACAACGCCCAAGTGGAGAACAGAAGCAACACAGGACTAACACGCGGCACTGCCGAGTATGCCCTGTCCAACTGGAAACGCACCACCGGCAACGGTTTCAACTTCAAGGTGGGCTTGATTTTCAAACCCATCAACGAGCTGCGCATCGGTGTAGCCGTGCACACCCCCACTTATTACAGCCTGCAATCATCGTATAACGGTGTAATCGACTATGAGTATAAGAACGCTGCCGGACAAGTGCAGCACTCATCATACGCCTCAGGGGCTGACTACTCATCCGAGACACCTTACGCCTACTACGACTGGTCGATGCACTCACCATGGAAACTCATGGTCGGAGCTGCCGGTGTGATCGGTTCGTCGGCCATCGTGAGCCTTGACTACGAACGCCAGGCATACAACGACATGTCGGCCAAGGATGGCGACGGCTACTCACTTGACTATGTGAACACCGACATCAAAGACACATATCAGGCCACCAACATAATCCGCTTAGGCCTCGAGTACCGCCCCACGAGCAATTTCAGCCTTCGCTGCGGCTTCAACTACGAAACAACCGACGCTACCGATGGCGCTTACAAGGACGCACAGCCTGTCTACACCTCAGGCACCAATCCCGCCTACACCCTCACCGACCACACCTACCGCATCAGCGCAGGTATGGGCTACCGCTACCACGGCTTCTACGCCGATCTGGCCTACGTTTACTCCAACCGCCAAAGCAAATGGAACGGTTTCACCGCCGTACAGGCCGACAGCGGCACAGGCAACTACTCATATACCGGCGCACCTACCGCCGAGCTCACCGACACCAACAACCATATCGTCCTCTCCGTCGGCTTCAAATTCTAATCCCCACAAAACACATACACCAAGCCCCACACCCGCCCCGCGTGTCGTGTGGGGTTTTCGGTTGCACCCCGCCGCAACGAAGGTGTGCTTAAATTGAGCAAACAACTCTAAATAACCGCATGACTGCGAGTGCAGCGAGCTGGCTTGCGGATTGCGAACACTGTGGCATGATGCGCCTTATGGCGCTACTCTGACAACTGTCAGTGTATATAGAATAGCGCCCCTGCGGGCGCTGTCGCCCACGTGCACAGCGGCCTCCCCAAGCCAGCATACGCTGTCATGGGGTTATACAGAGAGAGGCCCTTCGGGCAGGGATGGCTCGGCGTAAGCCGGGCTTACATTATCCCCACGCAATCCAAGGAGTGGCGTAGCCACGAAATAATGTAGCCGTGGGTGATGAACCCACGGAAGGGAGGTGTAGCCGAGGCAAAATGACCAATTTATTAGTCAAATATGGGGAGATAATAAAGAATATAATCAGGACGCCAACGAGCTATTCGACCGATAAATCGGTCTTTCTCGATTTGCGTAATCTATTCCGCGGGCTGTCGCCCACGGCTACATTGTATTACCGCTCCGCGGTTAATACCAACTCGCGTCATGTGGGGTTGGATACTACACCGCCGCTCCGCGGCTGTGCTGCATTGCTCCGCATAGCGGGGCGATGAATAATAGACCCGGGATTTGGGGGTAAGGTTATTATTGCTGCTGGCGGCGGGCGGTGGCGAGGGTGGCTTTGAGGCGGTCGCGGTCGATGGAGAGGGAACGCAGCTGCTTGAAATTGTCGGAAAATTCCCACGCAGTGGCCAGACCTTCAATCTGAGCCGGTGTGAGCTTCACCTCGCGATCCCCCTTCGCGCCATGCAGCGTGACGGTGGCCGACGGCATATCGTTGAGCATGGCCTGTGATGCTAATTGCCCAATCTGATCGGGTGCTTCGCCGAAATACGTAACCACCTCGCCCGAGCCAGTGGTGATTCCCATCTCATCGCCACTCTCTACGGTTGGGGTGGTGACGCTGCCATCGGCGGTGGTGAATGTGATGGAGTGATGCCGCAGCGGATTGCCGGTGAGCGACGAAACGATATAATAGTCGCCAACTGTGGTCACACGTGCCTGGATACCCGTTGTGGAATAGAAATTGGCGTTATAACCCGCACTGGCCGTGGAATATCCATCGTCGAAGCCCGCGACAGTAGCCTGAACCATCTTGGGGAGCAGAGAAGCGCGCCGAGCCTCGGCGAAAGCCATCATTGAATCGATTTCGGCCAGCTGCGCATTGCAATACTGCTCAATCACCTTCGGGCGGAGTCGCACTACCTCACGACGCACATCAACCTCGCCGGCATACAGCGAATCGATATCATCGAACATCTTCAAAGCCTCGGCATATTCACCCTGCTCCACGAGCGCATTTGCCCGGGTAAGCTCCTCCTGAGCCGGCGATGTGGTTGTTGTAGTTTTCTCCTTACACCCAACAGCCACAACGACGATTGCCACAATGAGGGGGATTAGCTTACTTGCTGCGTTGCACATCTTTTACTCCTTTTACAGTTTTTATCTTCTTTATCAGTTGGTTGAGCGTAGCCGTGTCGCTCACGCCCACCACAAGGAAACCTTGAAACAGTCCATCGTGCGAATCAATGGAAATCGACCTTAACGATGTGCCTTTCTCCTTATTAATCAACGATGTGATATTTGTTACGATACCTATGTCGTCCTTACCCAATATGCGAAGCGTTGCGCCAAACTCCGATCCGAGCTTGCCCGACCAGCGTGTGGTGATAATACGATAAGGGTACTTCTGACGAATATTTCGAGCGTTCGGGCAGTCGCTGCGATGCACCTTGACCACACCTTCGGCCGAAACAAATCCAAACACGTCGTCGCCGTAGATAGGGTTGCAGCATCGAGCCAAGCGGTAGTTGAGCCCCTTGATATCGTTACCTATCACCAGCACATCCGACGACATCACCTCGCTATCGGCATTGGGCTGCATAGCAAATTCCTCGGCCGACTGAGCCGGAGCCGCAACCTCGGCGCTCTTCGCATCGAGCTCCACATACTGCTCAATCACGTTGTTGATGTCAATTTCGCCGTTGGATATCGCCACATAGAAATCGGTTACCGTCTTAAATCCCGCTTTCTTTATCAGCTTCATCAGCTGACCTTCGTCGGCCTCAATCTTACGGTTTTTGAGTCGACGCAGCAGCAGCTCCTTACCCAACTCACCGGCGCGTCCCGACTGCTCCTTGATAGCCTGGCGAATCTTGGAGCGCGCCTTAGATGTTACAGTGAAATTGAGCCAATCGGCTTTAGGGGTCTGCTGGGTTGATGTCAGTATTTCAACAGTGTCGCCACTTTGTAGCTTATAGTTGATTTTCTGATTCTTACCGTTTACCCTGCCGCCGGTGCATGAGCATCCAAGCTTAGAGTGGATATTGAAAGCGAAGTCGAGCAGCGAAGCACCAAGCGGCAGCTTATATAGATCACCCTTGGGGGTGAACACAAACACCTCCTGGTCGTAGACATCCATCTTAAGGTTGCGCATCAGCCCCATCGGATCGGAGTCGGCAGCTTCGAGGATATCACGCACATTGTTCATCCACGCATCAAGGTCGTTTTCGGCCTTAACACCCTTATATTTCCAGTGGGCGGCAAGACCACGCTCAGCTATCTCATCCATGCGTCGTGAGCGTATCTGCACCTCTACCCACTTCCCTTCGGGGCCGCGCACGGTGATATGGAGCGACTCGTAACCATTGCTTTTGGGGATGCTCAACCAATCCTTCATGCGCGACGGATTGGGCTGATACATGTCGGTTATTACTGAATATACTGTCCAGCAATCGCTTTTCTCCTTTTCGGGTGGTGAGTCGAGTATAACGCGGATGGCAAACAGGTCGTATATATGGTCAAGGTCGTTGTGCTGCTTCTTCATCTTATTCCAGATGGAGTAGATCGACTTGGTACGACCCTTCATGTCAAACTTCAGTCCCGTCTGCTCAAGGCGTTCGCGCACAGGCTTCATGAACGCATCCATATAAGCGTCGCGGGCCTCCTTCTTCGAATTGAGCTGATGGGCGATAGAGGTGTAGGTTTCGCGTTCTGAATACTTGAGCGACATATCCTCAAGCTCCGATTTTATTGTGTACAGGCCCAGTCGGTGGGCAAGCTGCGAGTACAAATAGCGGCTCTCAAGCGCCACCTGCTTCACCATCTCCTCGTTGGGATTATGGTTGATGGCGCGCATCAGCGACAGGCGTCCTACTATTGCGAGGATTATCACACGGATATCCTCGGCAAGAGTGAGCAGCAGTTTACGGAAATTATCGTTGGCCACAGCCGGCGACTTGTCGTAAAGAGCTGCCACATTGACAAGTCCTCTCACAAGCTTGGCCACATCCTCACCCCACTGCTGAGTCACGTCATCAATACTGGCAGCATTAGCGCGCACCTGCTGGTATATGAACAGTGCGAGCACCATGCTCCGGTCGGCCGACAAGGTGTCGCATAAAGTCAGCGCCGTATCCACGACCCTGCGTGCCTTTGGGAGTCCGAATGCGTCACGTACATCCATTGTATTGACCCCCTCCATACGTAGCCATCGTTTAAGGCGGCTGAGGTCGTCGGGCAGGAGCACCGGGCGAAGGCGGCGCAGCAGCGACCTTGCCATACTCCTTATTTCAATCAGTTCATCGTTTTTAAGTAGAGCGTTTTCCATATCGCTGCAAATATAGTGATTTTTCCGCAAGGTTTTCTGCAAAATCTTCGCTACCTTCGCGCTACTATGGACGCAGCTACTCACCTCCAACTCGAAGAAAAAATAGTAGACACCCTCAAAACTGTCTACGACCCTGAAATACCTGTAGATATATACAGCCTCGGACTTATCTACAAAATTGACCTCGACAACGATGGCAACCTCACTGTCGACATGACACTCACAGCCCCCAACTGCCCCGCAGCCGATTTTCTCATGGAAGATATCCGCATCAAGCTCGAAGCCATAGAGGGGATAAAATCAGTGAATATCAACCTTGTATTTGAGCCCGAATGGACTCAAGATATGATGACCGAAGAGGCCAAGCTCGAGCTCGGCTTCCTATAACACCCACCTACCCGCCCGTGGATTATTTCATTTCCGATATGCACCTTGGGGCATCATATCTCCCTCACCCCCTCGACTACGAGCGTCGGGTGGTGAGGTTTCTGCGCTCCATTGCCCCCAACTGCCGCCGCCTTTTCATCTTAGGTGACGCTCTCGACTATTGGTATGAGTATCGCTCAGTGGTGCCCCGCGGATTCACGCGCTTCTTTGGCTGTCTGGCCGAGATGGCCGACGCCGGCATTGAAATCACCTGGCTCATAGGCAATCACGATATATGGATCTTCGACTATCTGCCCAGCGAGTTAGGTATCAAAGTGGTTGACGGCTCGATGCAGTTGGAGCTCGACGGCCAACGCTTCTACCTTGCACATGGTGATGGCGTGGGAAAACGGTCAAGGAGTTTTCGCTTTATCCGTGCGATGTTTCGCAATAAGCTGTGCCAGCGGCTCTTTTCATCCGTACACCCACGGTGGACAGTGCCACTTGCCCACCACTGGTCCTCGTCATCGCGAGGAGGCACGCCATATATATCCCCATCACTCGGTGCCGACGAACCTCTGGTAAAGTGGGCCAACGAATATCTGGCCGAACACCCACACGAGCCGATAAACTACTTCATCTTCGGCCATCGGCACATAATGCTTGACGAGCCTATCGGCCAGGATTCGCACGTGATAATTCTCGGCGACTGGATCAACTATTGCAGCTACGGAGTGTGGGACGGCAAAGAATTCAGGCTTGAAAGGTTCAATAATTAGCGCTTTTTCTCGTTATCCTTTATATGATGACTATCCGTAAGATACTAATACTGCTTTCACTGGCAGTGACCACATTGGCCATTACCTCGTGCGGGGGAGCTAAACTCTCAACCGCTAACGAGCAGATGGCCCGCGGCGAATATTTTGACGCTTCAAAGACCTATCGAAAAATCTACAACAAGCTCACAAAAAAGGAGGAGCGCGCCCTTCGTGGGGAAGTTGCTTTCAAGTTGGGTGAATGTTACCGTAAACTCAACATGGACGCCCGCGCATCGGCGGCCTACCAGAATGCCATACGCTACAACTATCCCGACTCCACAACGCTGCTGCACTTAGGAGAGTCGCTTCAGGGCGAAGGGAAGTACGCTCAGGCCATTAAAGCTTATGAGGAATTTCTTGCGCTCAATCCCACCAACGCCACAGCTCAAAATGGCCTTATAGGCTCGAGGCTGGCACTTGAGTCGAAAAAGAAAACCACCCGCTATGTTGTGAAGCAGGATCGACTGATGAACTCCCGCCGCGCCGACTACGCTCCGATGTATCTCGACAAAAGCTACGATCAGGTATTTTTCACCACCACTAACGAAAAGGCCACCGGATCAAAGAAAAGCGAAATCACCGGCATGAAAAACGGCGACATATGGTTTACCAAGAAGAACGAGCGTGGAGAGTGGCAGCGTCCTGAGCCAGTGGATGGTGAACTCAACACCGAGCTCGACGAGGGCATCGTGGCATTCTCGCCCGATGGCCAGACGATGTACCTCACCAAGGCGCGCCGTGAGCTCAATGCCAACACAGGCGTAGAGATTTACACGTCACAGCGCAGCGACGCAAAATGGAGCGCTCCTGTAAAACTCGAAATCACCGCCGACACTATTTCGAGCTACGGGCACCCATCGGTATCGCCCGACGGTACATACCTTTACTTCACATCCGATATGCCTGGCGGCTCCGGTGGCAAAGATATTTGGCGCATCAATCTCAAGGAGCGCGCCGGTTCGCTTGAGAATCTCGGAGAATTCATCAACACACCTGGCGACGAGGTTTTTCCATACTGCTACAGCGACAGCATACTATATTTCGCATCCGACGGACATCCCGGTCTTGGAGGGCTTGACTTATTCAAGGCCCAGCTCACCCCATCGGGAGGGTGGAGTGTAGTTAATATGGGTAGCCCCATGAACTCATCGGCCGATGACTTCGGTATCACATTCGGCCCAGGCGAAAGTGGATTCTTCAGCTCCAACCGTGGTGATGGCCGCGGATATGACCACATATACTCATTTATTCTCCCCGACCTTAAAATCACAATCTCAGGATGGGTGCTCGACAAGGATGAGGAGCCGGTGCCCAACGCCGTGATTCGTATCGTGGGCGACGACGGATCTAATCAGAAAGAAGTGGCCCGCGACGACGGTTCGTTCAAATTCAACCTACAGCGCGGAGTGCGCTACGTGATGCTTGCCGGAGCCAAGGGTTATCTCAACGCCAAGCAAGAATTTACATCGTCGTCGGCCGAGGAGGATGCTGAATATGGCGTTGATTTCATACTCTCATCAATCAATAAACCGGTGGTGATCGACAATATTTTCTATGATTTCGACAAAGCCACTCTGCGCCCTGAATCAAAAACCGCTCTCGATGAAATGGCCCAGATAATGCGCGACAATCCCAACATCACTATCGAGATGGCCTCGCACACCGACCGTTGGGGCGAGGAGCAGTACAACCTCGACCTGTCGCAACGCCGCGCCAAGTCGGTAATCGATTATCTCATATCAGTAGGTATCGCCCCCGACCGCTTGCAACATCAGGGTTATGGCGAATCACGTCCTAAGACCATTACCAAGAAGCTTGCCCGCGAATACCCGCAATTCGAGGAGGGACAAGTGCTTGATGAGGTATTTGTGAAATCGCTACCCGAGGCCGATCAGGAAGTAGCCGACCAAATTAACCGCCGCACTGAGTTCCAGGTGCTATCTACCGACTATCAGATGTTTTGATATGCAATTTCGCACCGAAGTAAAGCCACTCAATCAGCAAGGAATGATTGACCACTCCCAGCGAGTGCTCATGATTGGCTCCTGCTTCACCGAAAATATAGGCAACCGCCTAACTTCGCGCCTATTCAACGTCACAGTCAATCCATTTGGCCCACTTTACAATCCGATGTCGATAGCCCGGGGCATTTCCCGGCTTATGTCGCAACAACTCTACACTGCTTCCGACACATTCTGTGCCAACAGTCTGTGGCACTGCTATGATTTCCATTCCCGCTTCTCCTCGACGCAGCAAGAACGCGCCCTTGAGATGATGAACCGTAGCATCACCGACTTTCAGCACCCTCAGTTACTGATCATAACGCTGGGCAGCGATGCAGCTTTCATCAATAAAGCGTCGGGTGAGATTGTGGCCAACTGTCATAAACAACCACAAAGCAACTTCGATCTTCAGCATTGCTCTGTTTCGGCTATGAGCTCTGCCCTTATGGAATGCGTAGAGCGTATGCGTCAGATATCCCCCTCGATGCAAGTGATTTTCACAGTAAGCCCCGTAAGGCATCTTAGCTACGGCGCGGCCACCAATTCAAGGGCAAAAGGACGGCTTATCGAAGCCGCATTGTCAATTGCCGACAGCCTCCCTTACGTGAGCTACTTTCCTGCTTACGAAATAATGATGGACGATCTGCGCGACTATCGCTTCTACGCAGCCGATATGATTCATCCATCAGAAGTGGCCGTCGACTACATATATCAGAAATTCAGCGATTCATACTTCTCCCCTGCTACTCAAAAGCTCGCCGACGAGTGTGATGCACTTACACGCCGACTCCGACACCGCCCCATGACCGACAACGTAGCCGATTACCAGAAATTCATGGATTCAACCCTTCAAATGGCCAAATCCTTGATGAAAAAACACCCACAACTGATTCCAGCAATTGAGAAATTGATTCACAACCATGCCCTATAAAGCCTCAGAAATAGCCCACATAATCAATGCTCCAGTTCCGGCTCATCCACAGGCCGAGATTGATGCGCTGCTCATCGATAGCCGCATGCTCAACGAGGCTAAAGGCTCACTTTTCTTCGCCATCGCCACAGCCACCAACGACGGTCACCGCTATATTTCAGACCTTTACGACAAGGGGGTACGTAACTTTGTGGTAACATCACTTCCCGACGGTCACTTCCCCGAAGCCAACTTCTTCTTAGTCACCAATGTAGTCAAAGCGCTACAACAACTCGCGGCCTATCATCGCCGCCGTTTCGATATACCCTTAATCGCCATCACCGGTAGCCGTGGCAAGACTACCCTAAAGGAGTGGCTGTATCAGATGTTGCAACCCTACTACCACATAGCCCGCTCACCACGCAGCTACAACTCACAGTTGGGTGTGCCCCTCTCAGTATGGTCGATTGACAGCGACACCACCTTGGGCATCATCGAAGCTGGAGTTTCACTGCCCGGTGAGATGTCAACGCTACAGCCTATTATCGCCCCCACTATCGGTATCATTACCAATATTGGTGATGAACACCGGCGTGGATTTCGTTCAATCGGAGCAAAAGCCGCAGAAAAAGTATCACTACTTAAATCTTGTGGCACAATCATTTACGATGCCGACGATGCGATTGTAACGCAAGCCATCAACGAGGCTTCACTACCCGGTAAACATATCGGTTGGTCACGCACCAATCCAGGTTCACCACTGTTTATCGCCGATGTCACCCCCTCGCAAAGCCACACAACCATCAATTACACCTATTTAGGCCACGACAGCTCGGTGACAATACCGTTTACCACTGCCGCCGATGCGCAGAATGCCGTGCATCTGCTTGCCACGATGCTCGTGCTTGGTATACCGTGCGACACCATAGCCCAACGAATGAGCCTGCTATCCCCGGTGAACACACGGCTTAATGTGATTGACGGCGTAAACAACTGCCAGATTGTCAACGACACATACACGGCTGATTTTCACTCACTCGCACCTGCACTTGATTTCATGGCGCGCCAGTCGAACTCGCATCGCACATACACTGTGATACTGTCTAATTTGAAGCACGAATCGCAGTCGCCCGAAGGTGAATACGCTGCAGCCGCAAGGTTGCTCAAGCTGCGCAACGTGAAACGTATTATAGGCATCGGCACGGAAATATCCCGTTACATCCATCTATTCCCCGGTGCCACCTGCTACACCTCCACTGATGAATTCCTCGACAAAACCTCACCCAGCGATTTCGTCGACGAGGCAATACTAATAAAAGGCGCTCCCGAATTCCAATTCGAGCGCATAGCACAAACCCTCGAAGCAAAACATCACGAGACGGTGCTCGAAGTCAATCTCGATGCACTGGTCAACAATTTCAACGTATATCGTTCGATGCTCCTACCCACCACAGGCATAGTCACTATGGTGAAAGCCTCGGGCTACGGAGCAGGGGTAGTGGAGCCGGCCAAGACCTTGCAGGCTCAGGGTGCGTCATATCTCGCCGTAGCGGTTGTCGACGAGGGAGTGGAGCTGCGGCAGGCCGGTATCACCATGCCTATAATGGTAATGAATCCCAAGGTAGTCAACTTTCGCGCTCTGTTTGCCAACCAGCTTGAGCCAGTAATCTACTCATTCGACATGCTCTACGACGTGATACGCGAAGCACGTAAGGCCCACCTCAAGGGCTACCCCATCCACATCAAGCTCGACACCGGGATGCACCGCCTTGGGTTCTTAGAATCCGACATTCCCGCATTGGCCGAGCAGCTTAAGGGGCAGGACATTGTTGAGCCACGCTCGATATTCTCACATCTGGCCACCGCCGATTGCCCCGATATGGAGGAATACACACGCGGCCAGCTGGCAACATTCGAGCGCGCCACCAACGAGCTGATGCGACTCTACCCACGGCCCATACTCCGCCACATACTCAACACAGCAGGCATCGAGAGCTTCACCGACCACCAGTACGACATGGTTCGACTTGGCATCGGGCTCTATGGTATCACACCCGAGCCGTGGCTCAGCGAGTCATCTCCTCTGTCAGCACTCCGCCCGGCATCTACGCTTCGCACCGTCATCATATCCATAAAAACCTGGCCCAAAGGCACAGCAATCGGTTACGGTCGCCGCGGCATCCTTGAACGTGAATCGCAAATAGCCACCATACCTATCGGATATGCCGACGGCCTAAACCGCCACTGCGGCAATGGCCACATCTGCGTGCTGGTCAATGGCGTGCAATGCCCCACTGTCGGAAACATTTGCATGGATCTGTGCATGATAGATGTCACCGACGCCAACGCATCGGTGGGTGATAGCGTAGAAATATTCGGTGAGCAGCAACCCATTCAGCACATCGCAGATGCCATCGGCACCATACCTTACGAAATCCTCACCTCCGTATCACCCCGCGTAAAACGCATCTACTTCCGCGAATAATCAAGGAGGCACCACATTTTCATCGCATTTTCCATAAAATTGCGTTGAAAAAAACCACAACCCTTTGTTCATTAAGAAAATTCATCTATCTTTGCACCCGGAATTGCGCAATCTCTGACGAGGACAACTGTAGCCCGTGAATATTGCGTCTAATATTAACCATTAACTATCTAAGCAAAATGGATTTAATCAAAGTAGCCGAAGAGGCCTTTGCAACCAACAACGCCGGCAAGTTCCCCAAATTCGGCCCCGGCGACACTATCACCGTTTCATACCGCATCAAAGAGGGTAACAAGGAGCGTATCCAGCAGTACCGCGGCGTTGTAATCAAAATCAACGGCGAGGGCGACAAGAAACGTTTCACCGTGCGCAAGATGTCCGACAACATCGGCGTAGAGCGTATCTTCCCCATGGAGTCACCCTTCATCGACGCTATCGCAGTAAACAAATACGGTAAAGTACGTCGCGCCAAGATCTACTATCTGCGCAAACTCACCGGCAAGAAGGCCCGTATCAAAGATCGTCGCCTCAAAGAGTCAGAAATCGCAGCTGGCGCAAAAATCACCCCCATCAAGTAAATCCCCCACACGGATATACTACACCATTGAGGCTGTGTCAACCGACACAGCCTCAACTCATTTATGTGATGCCTTCAATACACATTTGAATTGCAGGAATTCACCACAGCTCAGAAGCATGACAGCCACGGAGCGGCGTCACTAATACCAACGCATGGCCCGTCCAGCCACGCCGTTTTAAGGAATGTCCCCTCAAAGCTCTCAAGACCCTTGTAAATCCGACCGATTTTATTATATTTGCAAGTGATTAACGCATAAGCACCCCCGCTGAGGGGCTGTGTGAGGCAGTATAATTTCTTCAGCACATGAAATACTGTTTACTTAACTTACTCGGACTGCTGTGTTCTCTCCCCCTTATTGCCCAAGATTTCGAGTACACCTATGAAGGGCAAACGCTCAAATACACCGTTACCGATAGCGATGCAAAGACCTGCGAAGTGACGAGCTACAACGAAGTTTCGGGTTCCGTGGGGATACCTACCACAGCGATTTGTGAAGGCATCGAATATTCAGTCACTTCAATTGGAGAGAATGCATTTCGTGAATGCACAGATCTTACCCAGGTCACCATCCCCAACACCGTCACTTCACTCTGTGATTATGCTTTCTGCAAATGTACCAGCCTTACCAAGGCAATCATCTCTAACTCAGTAACTGAAATCGGTTTTGCGGCTTTCGCGGACTGTACCTGCCTTACAGAGACACCCATCCCCAACTCGATAACTTCACTTGGCAAATATGCTTTCTACAGGTGTACCAGCCTTGCGGAGATAACCATCCCCAACTCGGTCGCTGAAATCGATTATGCGACTTTCGCCTACTGTACCAGCCTTAAGGAAGTGACCATCGGAAACTCGGTCACTTCAATTGGCGAGTTTGCTTTCTCCGACTGCGCCAGTCTTGCAGAGTTAAACATCCCTAACTCGGTAACTTCACTTGGAAATTGTGCCTTCATTAGATGTGCGTCCCTGACTTCGGTCTCAATCGGGGGTTCCATCACCTCAATCGGTAATGCTGTTTTCTATAAATGCCACAACCTTAATGAGGTAATCATCTCCAACTCCGTCACCTCAATAGGCAACGAGGCTTTCTACAACTGCTCCAACCTCACATCAGTTATAATTGGGGACTCAGTCACTTCAATTGGCGAGTATGCCTTCTCCCAATGCATCAGCCTTAAGGAAGTGACCATCGGAAACTCGGTCACTTCAATTGGTAGTTATGCGTTCCTTGCCTGCAGCAGCCTCGCAGAGGTTACCATCCCAAACTCCGTCACTTCAATCGGTAGAGCTGTTTTCTCTGATTGTAACAGCCTCGCAGAGATTACCATACCCAACTCCGTCACTGACATTGGTGGGTATGCTTTCTACAAGTGCTACAAACTTAAGTCAGTTACAATCGGAAACTCGGTCATCAAAATCGATGGAAATCCTTTTATATATTGCAATAATCTGACAGAAATTAAAGTGTCCTCAAACAGCAAATCATTTACATCAATTGATGGAGTGCTATACAATAAAGATGTGACAGAGCTAATAGTGTGTCCAAGTGGCAAAAGAACGGTTAATATCCCAAGCTCGGTTTCCTCAATCGGCAGTAACGCTTTCATACTCTGCATTAGGCTTAAGGAGATAGCCATCCCCAATTCAGTCACTTCAATTGGTGACGAGGCCTTCGCCGGTTGCTCAAGCCTTAAAAAGGTTACCATCCCCAACTCCGTAACTTCAATTGGTAGTTCTGCATTCATGGTCTGCAGCATCCTCGCAGAGCTCACCATCCCCAACTCGGTCACTGAAATTGGTGGTAATGCTTTCCAAGGATGTAGTGGTCTTAAGTCGGTATATTATGCTTCAACTGAGCCAATAAAAGGTGACGCTGATATATTCTCAGATTACACAACGCCGACGCTGTATGTGCCTGAGGAGGCTGTGCTGAAGTGCATGCTGATCAACCCATGGAAGAATTTTGAGAATATCGTAGCGTATGAGTTTATGGGCGCAGAGGAGATAACAGCAGATATTGACAGTGCAAAGCCTTGCGAGGTTTACAGTCTCAACGGTGTGCGCGTAGCCGACTCGACCGAAGCTCTCAACCCCGGTACATATATCGTCCGCCAAGGGTCATCGGTGAAGAAGATAGTGGTAAACTGATAATCCATACCATCACTTGTGAAGCCATGTCTACACCCCGCGCGGTTTCCTTATGTATTGAGAATTTTTCAAGAAATATTTTCACCCGATTATTGAGCTTGATCTGACGCAATGTGCAACCTATACAAGGTTGGCGTTTACGCTATCATGCTATGCCTCGCGTAGTTGGGTCTCCGACCAATCTCAACGCGAGGTTGGCCAAATCCTTCCTCTGCGAGGAAGAAACCCGCTATGCTGTCACTTATTACATGTTAGGAAATGGGCGCGATATGTGAAAAAAAGATAAAAAAGTCAGGATAATTGGGTATAATACATAAATTTGCAGGCAGAATAATCACAATCATAAATTAAATTATCACGTTATGTTTAAACGAATCTCCCTTTTATTGCTTCTGCTACCCCTGTTGACACTCTCTTCATGCAAGGATGATGAGGAAATCATACTTATGGATATACGGGCCGTAGATGTTGAAATTATCATTCAAAATGCCGAAGGACAAAACATATTAAGTCCTGGCATTCAGGGGTCGCTGTATGGCTCGGACATCAGTATAGAATATAATGGCGAGACCTATAACGCCGATTGGGGTCCTTTCGGAGAGTCACGCTACTATATGCCAAACTTCTATGGACTCAAATTCATGCCAGGATACTCTTTTGTTAACGGAGACATTGTGGCCGATCCATCAAAAGATATGTTGATGTTTGGCGAATTTGCCGGCGATGAGAATCAAAATATCTCTGCCGTACTAAAAATCAATGGCCAACCCGAAACATATAAAATTGACATAGTCCATGAGTTTAAATGGAAAAATAAGGAGCCGAAATATAACAACAAGGTCTACCTCAACGGTGAACTGATAAAAGGACGCACCATCATCATTCGCCTCCCGGAATAGCCCACAGCCGCGGCGCGGATTACGCCACAGGGCATAGATACAAAATAGGCTGCTTCACCGTTGTGAAGCAGCCTATTTTGTATGGCGTAATGCTATATTCGGGGGATTATTTCAACGCATCCTTAACGGCGTCGTTGGGCACCATTTCCTCTTTGAACATATAAGCGCCTGTTTTAGGCGATTTCACCATCTTGATCACCTTGCTATAGGTGCGGCCTTCACCTTTCTGAAGTGAGGCGACTGTTTTCTTTGCCATTTCTCTAAGTGATTAATAAGGTGGATATTATTTGATTTCCTTGTGAACTGTCACCTTCTTGAGGATGGGGTTGTATTTCTTCAGCT